>CAJTMZ010000035.1:2272-15362 GCA_910577445.1 uncultured Lachnospiraceae bacterium
CAGAACGCTGCCGCCAAGACATACATAACCGTTCGTTCCTTCAAAAGCCGGCATGGGCGCATAAGCCCACAGCCCTTTCTGGTCGGCCACAGAATCTTTCATCACCACACCGTACCACGCGGGGTAGGGAAGCGTACAAATCTGTCCCGCGTTCAGCGCGGTAATTCTGTCGTTCCATTCGTCCGGAAAATCCATCATAATGCCGGCGTCTATCATCTTCTTCAGAGTTTCGGCGGCAAGAATCATCTCGTCCGAAGCCAGGTTCACAGAGCCGTCCTCACTATAATAGGAGCCTCCCTGCTGGGCAAGCAGCATCTTCATAAAATCCTGACTGGTGGCCCCGTTAAAATTAAAGCCTGTCATTTTCGTCTCCCCGCCAGTGGCTTCCAGAATTTTCTTTCCCGCATCAATATAATCATCCCATGTTGCAATATCTTCCACTTTCACACCGGCCGATTCAAATATATCGGTTCTGTACATCAAAGCACACGGGCCAATATCAATGGGAACGCCATAATAATTTCCGTCTTTCTCGTTATAGCAGGTTGACAGAGCAGAAGCCACAAAGTTGTCCTTTTCCGGCTCCACCAAATCGTTTAACGGTAAAAGCTGCCCTTCATATTTATTTGAAAAAGACTTGATATCCGTATTCTGAACCATGAACACATCCGGCACCCCCTGCCCGGAAGCCAGTTCCGGCAAAAGCTTCGTGTAAGAACCGTCTACCTGCTCCACCGTAATTTTGACTCCCGGATTGGCTTCCATAAACCTCTCCGCCGTCTGGCTTAATGCGGTTGCCATCTGTGTCCACGCATACACCGTCATTTCTCCTGACAGGCCGCTGACAGATTCTTCCCCAACCTCATCTTCCGTCTCACCGGCCAAAACCTTTTCCTGTGTCCCCTCATCCTTTACATCTGGTTTACTTCCGCATCCGGCCGCCAGCGACATGACAGCCGACAATATAAGTAAAGCCCCAATTATTCTTTTTTTCATATATGCATTCTCCAATCTTTCCCCTGTTCTTCTCACTTAGAAATTACCGGCTATTTCTTTATTACCGCTTTATTATACCATGGGCTTTTTGGGCTTTTCAAAATAAAAAGGTGCATAAAAAGTTCATTTTCAACCATTTTTGATTTTTTATCCTGGTATAATATACCAAAAAAATCCGAAAACGCTGTCCGCTTTTGTCCAGCATTCCCGGATTTTACTGAAAATATGATTCTTTCATATATTTTTCTGACACTCTGCCAACCCAGATATTTTTATTTATCCTGCTCTGACGCATACTCTTCGCAGGCTTCCACAACATATCGCACCTTTTCCGTGCTCTGGTCCGTCTGAAGGGAGCAGTCTCCACACAATATGGTTCCCGTCTCTCCCGCCAGCGCAAGCTGCTGTTTGGTATACGCTTTAATCTCTGCCTCTGAGCCCCTGTATAATATTCCCTGGGGACGGTTATCAAAGCCTCCCATCAGCGTGGTCCCCGGTCTGAAATACGCTCTTCCGCGGCCCATATCCATATCCTCTTCCACACTGACCGCCCAGTTAACGGTTTTGTACTCATAATCTTTCCACAGCTCCAGCCGATTGGGTATGCCGGTCCATGAGCACATATGAGTGATATTATATTTTGAAAGAGAATTGACATGGGCAAGCAGACGCACATCCCAGGGTCTTAAATATCTGATGTATTCCTCACAGGTAAACTTGTCGGCGCCCGCATTCTGCAAAGACACAAACAGTCCGTCCACTCCCGTCTCTTCCATAATCCTGTCTGCAAGCCTGAAAGTATCTTCCTCAATTACTTTCATTGCTTCCGTCAGCAGTTCTTTATCCTCGCGGTAAAAATCCATAATGCCTTTCTCGCTGTCGATTGTGTGCTTAATCGTTGAAAAAGGAGTAAACAGCATATAAAATACCGCGCCGTCACGGATTCCCTCACGGATTCGCTTCGCCCGGTCAACCTGTCCGCAAAAATAAGGGTGGTCTTCTGGCAGGCTTTTTATCCCCTTCCAGTCGGAAATCCTCTTTACCTCTCCTCCCTTTGGATACTGCATATAGCCGTCCGTCTCAATACACAGGCAATCCATGCCGCACTTTTCAAACCATGCAATCTGTTCGGGAACCGTGTTGTTTTTCTGCGCCTCTTTCGTCATAAAGTGGGTATAAAAAGTAACCGGCACACGGTCTACCGGCTTATAGTCCATGGCATTGAGCACACGCGTATGTTTGTTCATAAAAATCTCCTATCCGGGCCCCAAAAGAGCACCTGCTGTTTATGAACAAAACTATATCATAAGGATACTTCTCCTATCCACATGAAAAAAAACAAAAAAAGTTCAAATTCAACCATTAAAGGGGCCCGGAAATACAGAAAACTCCATATTTCTTTTACTCATATGACGGCTCTTTTTCCTCCACTGCAGAGGCGTTGTACCCATAATGGTTCTGAAATTCCGATTATAGCTGGTATTTCCCGAAAATCCAACCTGCAGGGCGATGCTGAGTACGGAATCCTCCGTATTGTATAAAAGCTCGCAGGATTTATTTATCCGAATCCTGTTGACATAGTCAAGGGGCGTCTCGTTCATAATAACCTTAAACAGCCTTCTGAAATGCGTAAGACTCAGACAGCAGGCATCGGCTAACGCCTCAATGGCAATCGATTCCATATAGTGCTCCTCCACATACAGAATTGCCGGATATATGGTCATTTTATTTTTCTGATAACCATAATCCATCCCGGATTCCCTTGGCAGAATCCGAATCAGTTGAACCAGAAAGGAAATGCACAGACAGGCGGCGCTGGTCTGATAATCCTCCTTCTGCTCTGTCAGCTCCGTCACTATCTGCAGAAAAAGCTGCTTCATATAGGGATAGGTTCTTCCTGAAACGATATTGGGAAAATCCGGGGAGTCAAACATCAGAAGAGAAGCGTTTGGAAAAGCGTCATTTAAATATTCCTTAAAAAGCACCTTTGCATCTACATAAATGTATTCCCACCTGCTTGTCGTCCCCTGACTGCTTTTGGAGCGGTGCATGGTATTGGCACAGGTAATAAAAAAATCATCTGTCACAAAAGGGCGTGTTTTGTTTTCCACAATAACCACGCCCTCTCCCTCCTGACATAATCCGATTTCGATACAGTTATGGCAATGCAGAAAGGTAATCTCATCATCCGGCAGGCTCCATCTGTCTCCTGTCAGTCCCAAAATAGGAAACCCCACCGGAAGCTCATAATGACTGTATTCCAACACATAACTTTGCTTTTGTCTGTTCATTCCCCGTTCTCCCGTACAAGAAAAAAGTTATATTAGACTTTTATATTCCCTCATGCCGCCCCATATACTGTTACAGCTCTGATGGCACAGACAGAATATTTTACTGTAATGGTATCAGAATCTGATTATTTTATCAACATGCTTATCTTCACTGTTAAAACAGGACGCAAAAAACCGGAACTTCCCTCAAAGAAATTCCGGTTTCCTATTATTGTCATTCAATTTATTACCGCGGCTTCACGCAAAACCTTTTCCGCACAGCCGTCCCTACGCCTGCGCCACATCCTTCATGGAAAAGCTCATCCTTCCCATTCTGTCCTTGCCAAGGCATACTACCGTCACCTTGTCGCCGAGGGTTAACACATCCTCCACGCGGTTGATTCTGCCTCTGGAAATCTTGGAAATGTGAACCATTCCCTCCTTGCCCGGCGCAAATTCAACGAACGCGCCGAACTCTTTAATGCTCACAACGATTCCCTTGAATATCTGGCCCTCCTGATACTCGGTAACGATGGTCTTGACGTACTCAACGGCCTTATCCATCATCGCCATATCCGTGCCGCATACCGAAACGTTTCCGTCGTCGGTAATATCAATCTTAACGCCTGTACGGGCAATAATCTCGTTGATTGTCTTGCCTCTCTGGCCAACCACATCGCCAATCTTTTCAGGGTCAATCTGAATGGAGATAATTTTGGGCGCGTAAGGTCCAACCTCCGGCCTGGGCTCTGTGATGGCTTTCTTCATGCAGTTATCCATGATAAAAAGTCTCGCCTCACGGCATCTTGCAATCGCGCCCTCAACAATGGGTCTTGTAAGGCCGTGAATCTTGATATCCATCTGGATTGCCGTGATGCCCTCCGTAGTACCCGTCACCTTAAAGTCCATATCGCCAAAGAAGTCTTCAAGTCCCTGGATATCCGTAAGAAGCACAAAATCATCATCCGTATCCCCGGTAACCAGACCGCAGGAGATACCGGCCACCATCTTCTTAATGGGAACGCCTGCCGCCATCAGAGACATACAGGACGCGCAGGTTGACGCCATAGAAGTAGAGCCGTTGGATTCAAAAGTCTCGGAAACGGTACGGATTGCGTAAGGGAACTCTTCCTCGGTAGGAAGTACCGGAATCAATGCGCGCTCCGCCAAAGCCCCGTGGCCGATTTCCCTTCTTCCGGGTCCTCTTGAGGGCTTTGTCTCGCCTACGGAGTAGGACGGGAAATTATAATGGTGCATGTAACGCTTGCTCACTTCGTTCTCGTCCAGCCCGTCAATCTTCTGCTGCTCGGATAAGGGCGCAAGGGTACATACGTTGCAAATCTGGGTCTGTCCCCGGGTAAACATGGCGGAACCATGCACTCTCGGAATAATGTCAACCTCAGCCGCCAGAGGGCGAATCTGAGTGATTTCACGTCCGTCGGGACGCTTACGGTCTTTCAGAATCATCTTGCGGACGGTCTTTTTCTGGTACTGGTAAACAGCCTCACCGAGAACGGCAAGCCATTCCTCGTTTTCCGCAAAAGCTTCTTCCAGCTTTTCCGTAATATTTCTGATATTTTCTTCACGAACCTGCTTTTCGTCCGTAAAAACCGCTTCCTCCATCTGTTCAGGGGGAACGATTTCCTTAATTGCCGCAAACAGTTCCTCAGGAATTGCGCAGCTTGTATACCCATGCTTTTCTTTTCCAACCTCGGATACAATCCGGTTAATAAAGGCAATGATTGTCTGGTTGATTTCATGGGCTTTGTAAATCGCCTCAATCATTTTATCTTCGGGAACCTCGTTTGCCCCCGCTTCAATCATAATCACTTTTTCCGCGGTAGATGCAACCGTCAGGTTAAGGTCTCCCACTTTCCACTGCTCCTGGGAAGGATTGACTACAAATTCCCCGTCAATCATGCCCATCTGAGTCATGGCGCAGGGGCCGTCAAAAGGAATGTCGGAAATGCTGGTCGCAATGGCTGCGCCGAGCATGGCCACCAACTCGGGACGGCACTCCGGGTCAACGCTCATAACCATATTGTTTAAAGTAACGTCGTTCCTGTAATCCTTAGGGAACAGGGGACGCATGGGCCTGTCGATTACTCTGCTTGTCAGGACAGCGTTCTCCGACGCCTTTCCTTCTCTCTTGTTAAATCCTCCCGGGATTTTGCCTACTGCATACAGCTTTTCCTCGTATTCTACACTTAAGGGGAAGAAATCGATTCCCTCTCTGGGCTTGTCCGATGCGGTTGCCGTTGACAATACCGTGGTATCGCCGTAATGCATAAATGCGCATCCGTTTGCCTGCTTGCCCACTCTGTCGATATCAACCGTGAGTGTACGGCCCGCAAGCTCCATTGAAAACGTCTTGTACATACTCTCTCTCCTTTTCTCTTCTTACCATACAAAGCGCTGCATGAATGCCGCTTTTACAGCCTGCCGCCTTTCCTGTGGCGCGCGGCTTAAGCGAACGCTGTGAAGCTGCCCCGGCATGCATCACGCTTTGGCACATTTGAAAAGCGGAGTACGATTATCGCCCTCCGCCTTAACTGCATTTACTTTCTGATTCCCAGTTTTTCAATCAAAGCACGATATCTTTCAATATCCTTTTTCTTAAGATAATTAAGAAGACCGCGTCTTTGACCTACCATCTTAAACATACCTCTTCTTGAGTGATTATCCTTCGGATGCTCTTTCAGATGCTCTGTAAGCTCCTGAATCCTCGCTGATAATACTGCAATCTGCACTTCCGGCGAACCTGTGTCGCCCTCGCATCTTGCATACTCTTTCATAATGGCTGTTTTCTTTTCCTTTGAAATCATAAGATATCCTCCTTCATTTTTATGACCGCCTGCTGCTAAGAACTGGTCGGAGTGTCCAAAAATCCGAGCAACGGCTGATTCCACAGTAATAAATGATAGCACAAACTTATCCCGCTGTAAAGCAGTATTTTCCGCATCAGATGCAAAAAGCCGCATTTAATCGTACAAAACCCTCGTCATCTTGTAAGGCGTCCGGTAATTGTAAGAAGAAATCTTAATTCCCGTCTTCGGGCTGCTGGCGTGGATTACCTGTCCGCCGCCGATATAGAGCGCCACATGGTTGACCCTTCCGCCCTTGGCATAGAAAACCAAATCTCCCGGCTGGAGGTCGGAAGCGCTGATTTTGCTTCCCGTATTTGCCTGTTCTCTGGAAGTACGCGGCAGGGAAACGCCGAAATTCGCAAACACGCTCTTCACAAAACCGGAACAGTCGGCTCCTTTTGTAAGGCTTGTCCCGCCCCACACATAAGGATTTCCTAGGAACTGCTTTGCGTACTGGCACAAATCCACTCTGATATCGGAAACGCCCTCTCCGTAAATCAGCTCTGTCAGAGTGATGGCGGTATTCAAATCGGACTTTACTTCCACATAATCGGCCGATACATACACTTCTTCATCGTCCAGGTAAACCTTTATCCAGCCGTCGTCCTGGATTTCCACAATATCAAGAATTTCTCCCGCCGCAACCTGCGTCACCACTTCCGCGTCGGTATTCGGCATCTCACGGATATTCAGGCTGTCCGCTGTGGAAACCGCGATTGCAGACGCCAGCTCCTCGCCTTTTTGCTTTGCCTCAAAACCGGTGAGAAGGTACTCTTCCTTTACATATCCTTCCACCTTGCCCGAAGAAATATATGCCCAGCCGTTATCGCTGCTGATAATCTCGCAGGCCGCGTTCTTGGGAAGCTTGCCTACCAGCTTCGCCGACTCGTCAGGCTCTTTCCTGATATTCAGATTATTTTCGTCCACGTTGCAGATACCAAGATGCGTGTAGCCCCACATAGCGCCTTCCGCCTGTCTGGCAATCTCCACATATTCAATTTTCGTAAGCGGTGAAATAAATAAGTCTCCCACTCCTGCCGTGAGCAATTCTTCCGTATCGCCCGCTTCGCTTTCCCTGTTGCTATCGTTTAACTCCGCTGCCTGTATGTACATCGGTTTTCCTAAAAACATCACAGCCGCCGTCAGCATAGCCGCCGACATATAAAAGCCACCTATCATCTGTCTTTTCAAAACATAACCTCCAAAGTTATTACAGAATTGTTACAAATCTTAACAAAGATATTATAACAAGTAACTTTTAGGATGTCAAATGTTCTGTTTTATTTTTTTACTGGTAGTTATGTGGAAAATTCTCCCCTCCGCAATATCTCTCTCCATCTGCGCTTTCAGCTCCTCCACGCCGGCAAATCTCCGCTCCGGTCTTTTAAACTGCAAAAGCTCTGTCACGATTTCCTTCCCGTAAACATTCCGGTCAAAGTCATAGAGATAGGTTTCCACATCCACGGCTTCCGTGTCATTCACCGTAGGTTTTCGTCCGATATTGGTAATTCCGGCGTAGACCTCCCCTTCTAAAGTCACCCTGGAATAGTAAACGCCTTTTGGCGGAAGCAGCTTTTCCTTTTCGGGATAAAGATTTAAGGTGGGCATTCCCAGCTTTCTTCCAAGCCTGCTTCCCTCCTCCACACGCCCTTCAAAACTGTAGTATCTTCCAAGGAGGCTTTCCGCCATGGGCATGTCCCCTTTTTCCACCTCTTCCCGCACATAGGTGGAGCTGATTTCCCTGTCGCCATAATAAAGTTTATCGATAATCCGTACCTGATAGCCGCAGGTATCTGCCAGCTTTAACAAAAGCTCCTTATTTCCCTGTCCCTTATAGCCAAAGGTCACGTCCGCTCCCGCCGCCAGATAAGCCGTATGCATCTGCTCCACCAGATATTTTCGCACAAACTCTTCAGGAGGCGTTGCCGCCGTCCGCTCATTTAAGGGAAACTCAATCAAAATGTCAATTCCCAGTTTTTCAAAGAGCTTCCTCTTTTCCTGCCGGGTGGTGATTTCCTCCGCCCCGCCGCGCCCGAAAAAAACCGAAGCGGAAGGGTAAAAGGTGAAAACCACCGCCTTAAGCCCCTCCGCCTTCCGCTCAAGTATATGGGAAAGCAGCCGGATATGTCCCTTGTGAACGCCGTCAAACTTTCCGATAGCAACGGCGCTTCCGGCGGCTTTTCCGCCGTCGGCGCCGGTTTGGGATTCCAGCAAAAACTCTGTTGTATTCTGAATAATTTCCATATTTTTCCTCATTTCCACACTAAACAGCCGATAAACCTGCGCGTTTTTCACTCCTGCCCGGGAAAAAACATTTTCACCGGCAAAAAAAGCCCCCGTTCCGCATCCCGCCGGAAAACACCGTAAAATAGCCCCTGGTGATTATACATCCGTACCTCTGTCCCGGCCGGAACCTCTGACACCTCCGCGTCTTTTAACTGATTCCCGTTTTTAAGGGCCTTAAAACCGCTTTCTTTGACGAAAACCGCCGGCAGCGCGCCGAACATTTTCTCCACCGGTATCACAGCCTCCAAAAGGCTGCCCGCCTTTTCCATCTCCTCCAGTTTATCAAGGGTAAGGGCCTCCTCTATCCCAAAGCCCCCCGCCCTGGTCCGCACAAGAGCCGTCATCACGCCGCCGCAGCCAAGACGCTGTCCGATGTCGTGGCAGAGGGTTCTGATATAGGTTCCTTTGGAACAGGCCACCTTTATGGTATAGCAGGGATGCTCCTTTTTCAGAAATTCCAGGGAATAAACCGTCACGGGCCGCGGCCTGCGCTCCACCTCTTTTCCCTCCCTCGCAAGGTCGCAGAGCTTTTTCCCGCCCACCTTAAGGGCGGAATACATGGGCGGAAGCTGCAAGTATTCCCCCACGAAAAAGGCCGCCGCTCTCTCCACTTCCTCCGCGTTCATATCGGCATTTTTTTCCGCAAGGACGGTTCCTGAAATATCCTGGGTATCCGTGGTTATTCCCAGGCGAAAATCCGCAATATACTCTTTGTCCCGCTCCTGCAGCATGTCGCAGAGCCTTGTGCCGTTTCCAAGACACACAGGAAGAACCCCTACCGCGTCCGGGTCAAGGGTTCCTGTATGTCCGATTCTTTTCTGTTTGCAGATTCCGCGGAGTCTGGCAACCACATCATGGGAGGTGTAGCCCGCTTCCTTATAGACATTAATCATTCCATGATACATGGCTTTTCTTTCATCTATCCTTTCTCATACGCGCGCCGCGCTTTTGTACATGGCCCGGTTCCTTCTCACGCTTTTTCACGTAGCTGCTCCGCAATCCTTCCCGACAGGTTGTTGACGATATCATGGAAAGTGCCCGGCATGGTCACGCCCGCCGCTCTCACATGGCCGCCGCCGCCGAAAAAGGAGGCCACCTTCGCCACGTCCACTTTTCCGTTGGAACGCAGGCTCACCTTGTACTCCAAAACATTCGTCTGATACATGAAAATCGCGCACTCCACGCCTCTGGTATTCCGAAGCTGGCTTACGATTCCGTCCAAATCGGCCGGCACCGCCCGGTAAAATTCCATGGTTTTCTTATCCACCATGCTGACCACGCATTTCCCGTCCATGAACAAAATGCTCTCAAGAAGCGCCCTGCCCAGTATCTGGTTCTGAACGTAGGTCTTTTCATAAAAAGTCTCGTCTATCAGTCTGGAAAAATCAAATCCGTGGGAAATCAGCTCTGCCGCCGTCCTTAAGGTATCGGGCGACGTGTTGGAGTACTGGAAAACGCCGGTGTCATGCATCATACCGATATAAAGCGCTTTGGCAATCTCCGTATCTATCAGCGTTTTATCCGCAATCGCGTTATAAACCAGCTCGCTTGTGGAGCTTGCCTCCGGAACGATGTAATTTATATCGCCGCTGCCTTTATTGCTGATATGATGGTCTATATTCACGGTCTTTACCGCTTTGTCAAAATACTTTTCCGCTTCGCCCAAACGCTCCTTTGCAGTATCCAGCGCAATGAACAAATCAAAAACATCCACATCCGTGGCAAAATCCGTATGTATCTCGTCAAGCCCTTCTATACAGGAAAAAATTTCCGCCGGCTTTTCAAGAAATACCTGTACCCTGCTTTCGGGACATGCCTTTTTCAGATACAGATAAAGTCCCATGGCCGCCCCCACACAGTCGCCGTCGGGCCTTATATGGCCACTGATACCAATGGCCGCCGCCCCTCTTGCTTCTTCACAAATATTCATAACCCTCTCCTGTTATATATCGCTTTCATCATTCACTGCCGCCTTTTCGCCGCTTTGCCAAAACGGCCGTAAAACCGGACAGGACGAGCCCCGCGCGCCGCTTTTACTCTTCGTCCCCGTCCGTATCTTCCTCCGGTTTGCCCTGATTCACTTCGGCTATCAGTTTTGACATCCTGACGCCGTATTCGATGGACTGGTCCCCGATAAAATGAATCTCCGGCGTGTTGCGCAAATTAACCCGAGAGGCCAGCTCCCTGCGGATATAGCCTTCCGCATTTTTCAGCCCCGAAATGGTATCCTTCTGCGCTTTCTCATCCCCGTACACGCTTATCCACGCCTTACAGGTTTTAAGGTCCGGCGCCACCTCTACGGAAACCACTGAAGTAAGAGGGCTTATTCTGGGGTCTTTTAACCCGCTCCTTATAATCTCGGCCAAAGCCCTCTGCACTTCTCCGTTAATACGGGTATTCTTCACACTGTTTTTTCTCACCTTGGAACCTCCACCATAATATATGCCTCCACGATATCAAGCTCCTGCATCTGGTCGAATCCGTCAAATACAAGACCGCATTCGAATCCGGCTTTCACCTCTTTTACATCGTCCTTGAAACGCTTTAAGGAAGCCAGTTTTCCTTCATAAATAAGTCCGTTATTTTCCTTTTCTCCCGGCCTTGTGATGCGAATCTTGCAATCTCTCTGGAATATACCGTCAAGCACATAGGAACCCGCAATATTTCCCACGGCGGAAGCTTTGAATATCTGTCTTACCTCCGCGTGTCCAATCACCTTTTCCTCGAAAATGGGGTCTAACATTCCCTTCATGGCCGCTTCGATATCGGCAATGGCCTGATAGATTACCCTGTACAGCTTGATATCCACGCCTTCCCGCTCCGCAATGGTCTTCGCCATGGCGTCCGGACGGACATTGAACCCGATGATAATCGCCGACGACGCAGAAGCGAGGGATACGTCGGATTCGTTGATTGCGCCCACGCCTCCGTGAATGCATTTTACCACGACTTCCTCGTTGGAAAGCTTCACAAGGCTCTGTTTTACCGCCTCCACGCTTCCCTGTACGTCCGCCTTTACGATAATATTCAGCTCTTTCAGATTGCCCGCCTGAATCTGGTTGAAAAGGTCGTCTAAGGACATCTTTGCCTTGGTCTCCTCAAGCATCTTCTCCTTGTTCTGGGCAAGATAAGTCTCGGCGTAGGACTTGGCCGTCTTGTCGTTTTCATGTGAGATAAATACCTCGCCGGCGCTGGGAACGTCGGAAAGTCCCAAAATCTCCACAGGCGTGGAAGGCGTAGCCTCCTTCACCCTTCTGCCCTTGTCGTCAATCATGGCTCTTACCTTGCCGTGGCTGGCGCCTGCGGAAATAAAGTCTCCCACATGCAGGGTACCCTTCTGCACCAGCACGGTAGCCACAGGCCCCCGTCCCTTGTCAAGCTCGGCTTCAATCACAAGCCCTCTGGCCTGCCTGTTGGGATTTGCCTTAAGCTCCATAATTTCCGCCGTAAGCAGAATGGTTTCAAGCAGCGTTTCAAGCCCTTCTCCCGACTTGGCCGATACGGGAACAAACTCTGTGCTTCCGCCCCAGTCCACGGGAATCAGCTCGTATTCCGTCATTTCCTGCTTTACCCTGTCCACATTGGCGCCGGGCTTATCAATCTTGTTCACGGCAACGATAATTTCAATCCCCGCCGCTTTCGCGTGGTTAATGGCCTCCACGGTCTGAGGCATCACACCGTCGTCCGCCGCCACCACTAAAATGGCAATATCCGTGGAATTTGCCCCGCGCATACGCATTGCCGTAAACGCTTCGTGTCCCGGCGTATCCAGAAACGTGATGGACTGGCCGTTAATATTTACAGTATACGCACCGATATGCTGTGTAATACCTCCGGCCTCTTTATCCGTCACATTTGTTTTTCTGATTGCATCGAGAAGGGAGGTCTTACCGTGGTCAACGTGGCCCATAACGCAGATAACGGGCGGTCTGGTTTCAAGCGTCTCCTCCTGTTCGTCATCTTCCTTGAGCAGCTCTTCTATCACGTCTACCTTTTCTTCCCTCTCGCAGATAATTTCATACTCAATGGCAATATTTTCCGCGTCTTCAAAGGAAATCTCGGAGTTCACGGTCACAATCTGCCCCTTAAGAAACAGCTTCTTGATGATAACGGAAGGCTGCATTTTCATCTTGTCGGCAAGCTCTTTGATGGTAAGGGTATCGGGAACGGTAATCACCTTGATTTGCTCCTCGGCCACCTCTACCGCCTTCTTTTCGGGCTTGATGAATCTGCCCGCCTTGTTTTTGTTCTTTACCGCTGCGTCTTCATCCTCATAGATGAAATCCTTTTTGGACTTTCTGTCCTTCTCCTGACTGATTCTGCGCTTCTCCTCGTCGCGGCGTTTCTCGTCCTTAACCGGGGTATCGACAGTGAAACCTTTACCCGGTTTTTCAGGACGCCTGAATCGATTGTCCTGCCCCTGGCCGCCTCTTTCACTGCGGTTATTATTGCTGCCAGGCCTGTTATTATTCCTTTCAGCGCCATCCCTGCGGAAATCACTTTTGCCAGCCGGACTCCCCGGACGATTAGCCCCGTCGGGCCTTCTCGGCGTATTTCTGTTATTACGCTCTCCCTGGCTCCTTTCGCCCTGATTCCTCGGCGCATTTCCCTGTGTTCTTTCATTTCTCTGGAATCTGTCCTCTCTGGAGGCCGGTCTCTGCGCACCTCCCT
>CAJTMZ010000035.1:15372-33157 GCA_910577445.1 uncultured Lachnospiraceae bacterium
AAGCCGTTCTGTCGCCGCGCGCCTGGGCATTCCGGTTTCCGCCATCGGCTCTTGCCGGTCTGTCGGAACGTCCATCCTGTTCGAAACGGGAAGGAGCATCCGTTCTGACGGTTCTCTCCGTACGGGGCGCCGCGCTGGCCTTTGCCAGCTCTGCAGCCTGCCCTTCTCTTGCCGCGCGGGCCTCTTTTTCGGCACGGGCCGCCTGGGCCTCTCTCTCGGCGCGGGCCGCTTCTTCCGCACGGGCTTCTCTCTCGGCGCGGGCCGCCTGGGCATTCCTCTGCTGCCTCTCCATCTCCATTCTTCTTGCCGTCTGTTTGAAATCCGACTGCGTGCTTTCAGGAAGGGAAGGAGCCGTTAAAGGACGGATAATCTTGTGGGGAACCTCCTGTCTGCGGCCTTGCTGCTGTCCCTGAGACTGTCCCTGTCTGCCGCCTCCGGTGGGTCTGTTTCCCTGCCTTGTTCCCTGCTGCCCCTGAGGCGCTCTTCTCTCGCCCTGGGGACGCTGTCCGGGAATATTGCTGTTGCGGGGATTACTCACAACGATAATTTTCTTTTTCTTTTTGGGCTGTTCAGCCGCCCCGGCAGGTCTCTCCCTGCCGCCCGCTCCCTGCTCGGGCTTTGCAGCCGGTCTCTCCGCCGGCTTTTCCGACGCAGCTTCCTGCTTTGCGCCCTCCGGCGCCGCGGCTTTCACCGCCGGCTCAGGCTTTGCGGCCGGTTTCTGTACCGGCTTCTCCGCCTCCCTCTCTACGGTCTTTGCTTTCCCAAAGGCCTTTCTGACCATTTCCGCCGCTTCCTCCTCAAGGGAACTCTGGGCCGCTTTCACTTCAATTCCTTTATCCTGCAGAAAAGCAATGATTTCCTTGCTTTGCTTTTCCATTTCCTTTGCTATTTCATGCACCTTTATTTTGGCCATTCCACTACCTCCGTCTCATGCCTTATGATTCTTCCAAACGTTTGATGATATTTGCCGCCATTCCTTCGTCCGTAACTGCCACAGATGTTCTCATTTCCCTGCCGATTGCTTTTCCAAGCCGCTCCTTGTCAGAATAAAAATAAATGGGAGTCCTGTAAAAAGCACACATATTAGTAAACTTTTTTTTGGTGTTGTCGGAAGCGTCGTTTCCGATAATCACCACTGCCGCTTTCCCCTCTTTAACCGCTTTTTCCGTGGAGAACTCGCCGCTTTTCAGATTGTTTCCCCTGGCCGCCAGACCCAAAAGGGACAATATCCTGTCATTCATGGATAGCATCAAACTCCTTTTCCAGATTGTCGTAAACCTCGTTTGGAATACTCATTTTGAAAGACCGTTCCAATCCCTTACTCTTTCGTGCTTTGAGGAGACACTCCCTTTCCCTGCAAAGATAAGCGCCCCTTCCGTTCTTTTTACCGGTTACGTCCAGTATGATTTCATCCTCGGGAGTTTTCAGAATACGCATCATTTCCTTTTTGCTTTTCATTTCACCGCATCCGATACACTGCCGCATGGGGATTTTCTTTGCCATGAAATCCCCCCTATTCCTTTATATCTTCGGCAGCTTCCTCATATTCTTCAGAATCTTCATATTCTTCCGCTTCTTCCTCATATTCATCTCCGCTGCCGTCTTCCACATATCCGTCTTCCCTTCCTTCTTCCGGATATGTCTCTTCAAATTCTTCCTCCGGGCTGCCGCCGTCTTCCTCATAGCCGCCTCCGGATGATTCCTCCGGGTATTCCTCTTCATAGCCTTCGCCGTATTCCGTCTCCTGTCCGTACCCGTCGTCTAATTCCTCGTAATCCTCGTCATATTCGTCGTACTCATCCAGATAATCCTCATACCTAAAGCCCGGCGCATCCTTGGCCTGGGTCTCGCTCTTGATGTCAATCTTGTACCCTGTCAGCCTCGCCGCCAGCCTTGCGTTCTGCCCTTCCTTACCGATGGCAAGGGAAAGCTGGTAATCGGGAACCACCACCTTTGCCGTCTTTTCGTCAGGGTCCGCAAATACCGCCACGATTTTCGCCGGTGAAAGGGCGTTCTGGATTAAGTTGCCCGGATTTTCATCCCAGTTGATGATATCGATTTTCTCTCCCCGCAGCTCCTCCACGATGGAGTTTACACGGACTCCGTTTAATCCGACGCATGCGCCCACCGCGTCCACGTTGGGATTGTTGGACTTTACCGCCATCTTGGTTCTGCTTCCCGCTTCTCTGGCGATGCTCATAATCTCAACCGTGCCGTCGCGGATTTCCGTAACCTCGGCTTCAAAGAGCCTCTTTACCAGCTCAGGGTGGGTACGGCTTACCAAAATTCTGGGCCCTTTCGGCGTGTTCTTTACCTCCAGAATATATACCTTAATCCGCTCCGTGGGCCGGAACGTTTCGCTTTTTACCTGTTCGCTGTCGTTTAGAATTCCGTCGGCCTTTCCAAGGTTGATACTGATATTTCTTCCGATGTAACGCTGCACAATTCCCGTTACAATATCCTTTTCCTTTTCAAAATACTGATTATAAATAACGCTTCTTTCCTCTTCGCGTATCTTCTGAAGAATAACGTTCTTTGCATTCTGCGTTGCAATCCGCCCAAATTCCTTTGACTTAATCTCCACATGGATAACATCGCCGGGCTGCGCGTCCGACCTGATTTCCCTGGCGTCCTCAAGGGATATCTGAAGACAGTCGTCCTCAACCTCCTCCTCTACCACTTCCTTTTCCGCATAACAGAGGAAATCGCAGGTTTCCCTGTTGATTTCAACTTTCACATTATCCGATTTGCCGAAATGATTTTTGCATGCCGTAATCAGAGAGTTTTCAATCGCCTCAAAAAGCGTTTCCTTGCTGATTTCTTTCTCCTTTTCCAACACGTCCAATGCTTCCATTAATTCCTTGTTCATTTTCCCTTATCCCTTTCCGCCCGTTTTCTTATCAGGGCTAAAAATCCAACGTCAGCCGAATTACTGCAATATCCTTTCTGTCAAACACAGTCTTTTCCCCTTCGCCTTCATTGGAAGACGGCGTTTCGATTGTGATGGTATTTTCATCAAACGCCGTTAAAAATCCTGTAAATTCCCTGACGCCGTCAATCGGCTTATAAGTCTTTAGCTCCACCTCTTCGCCTATGCTTTTCTCAAGATGCTTATCTTTCTTAAGCTGCCTTCCAAGCCCCGGAGAACTGACCTCCAGGATATAGGCGTCGTCTATGAAATCCTCCTTGTCAAGAGCGTCTGAAAGCGCCCGGCTGACGAGTTCGCAGTCGTCTATGGCAACCCCTCCCTCTTTATCAATATAACACCGCAGGTACTGCTCACTCCCCTCCCTGACGTATTCAATGTCATAAATATCCACATGGCTGGCTTTTGCAATGGGCGCTAAAAGCGCCTCCGTCCTTAGCTCGTAGTTTTCTCTTTTTGACATCCGTTCACCTCTATCCCCAAAAAAGAGTGGACCGACAAGCCCACTCTAAATTAACAAGTATCCATAATTCTTCTGTATTGTAGCACTCCGCCCGGCAAATTGCAATAGGCTTTTACTGATTTTCTTCCTTCCAGAGCCGGTAAAGCAGTACCGCCGCTAACGCGATAAACCCCGCGCCTCCAATCAGGCCCACGCTGGAGGGTCCCAAAAAGACGTTGTAGGGCTTTTCCAGAGAGGTAAAGTAAACCCCCGAAGAGGCCAGCCCGTTCAGCACGCCGTGTCCCACCACCGCCGGAAGGCAGCTCTTTGTCTTGATGGTCACATAGGACAGGATAATCCCCATAACGGTGCAGAAAACGCACATGGCCACGATTCCCGTCACAGGATATCCCGGATAGCCCACTCCGTAGTTATGCCCCATAACCGTAAGGGGCGCGTGCCACAGCCCCCAGATAAGGCCCCCGATAAGAAGGGCCGGAACCACCTTGAACTGTTTCTGCAGCCGGGGAAGCAGATAGCCTCTCCATCCCCATTCCTCCCCCAGACAGGTCAAAAGGTTTAAAAGGGGCGACATCACGATTCCCATCGCTATCTGGCTTACCATCAGGCTTTTTGCCTGCTCCGCGCCCACAGACTCTGCCGGTATTCCCGCGCTTTCCGCCTGGGCCTTCAAAAGCACCTGCACGTATCCCATCTCCGAATCAAAATTGTCCGGGAAAATCACGAAATACAACGCGGTTCCGAGAAAAATCAAAAGCACGAACCCCGGCCAGACAAGACCGTAGTATTTCAAATTGCCTTTCAGGTTAAGGGAAAGCCGAAGGTTCCCCAAAAGCCGGTCCCTGGTAATCAGAATCGTAACCAGCGCTCCCGTTGCCGGGAAAAACATAACGCTGCTTATCAGAGACTGGGCCATATAGGCCGTGTTCACGTCCGTGCTTCCCACCATTGGCATAATCACAAAAATTTCCATTCCATAAGTCAATATAAAGGTAACCAGCAGATAAATCACTATCTGCTTAAGATTTGCTTTCTTTTCGTCCCCGTTCACGACACTCCTGTTCCTCCTTTTCAAAAATCCGGTATCACCGCTTACTCTTCCTTCGTCTCCAGTTCAAACTTCTGTTTGTCATGGACGCTGATTTCCGGCCCAAGCTGGATTTCGATAATTTTAAGCTCGGTGTCCGCCATAATGGTGTGGCGGCACCCGGCTTTCATCTCCAGAACGTCCCCGGCCTTTACCGGACGGCTCTTTCCGTCAATCACGCAGCGTCCTTTTCCGGAAATAATGTTCCAGACCTCGTCCCGCCTCGCATGGCTGTGGTAGTTCATTCCATGGCCCGGCTTTAAGGTGACCTTACTGGTCCGGCTCTCCCTCGTGACGTCCAGAACCAGAAAATCCCCCCAGGACTTTTCCGCGAACATGACCTGCTGGTCTATTTTATCCACAAAGGGCTTGATGTAGCTGGACTGTTCTTTGTCCGAAACCAAAATCCCCTCGGGGCTCGCGGATACCACCATATTTTTCAGCCCCATGCAAAGCACCGGGACGTCCAGTTCGTTGAGCACGTGTACGTTCTCGCAGGTTTCGTTCAAAATCGCGTCCCCAACGCAGGGCTCTTCCATGGCTTCGGATAGGGTGTTCCAGGTTCCCAGGTCTTTCCACTGCCCTTTAAAACGCATCACTTTGATGTTCTTTTCCTTCTCCACAACCGCATAGTCGAAACTGATTTTCTCCAGCGTATCGTATTTTTCATACAATGTCTCATAGTCGGCGTATCCGATGATTTCCCTTGCCTTTTCCAGCACATACTTCATCTGATAGGCAAACACGCCGCCGTTCCAGAGCGCACCCTGACGGATATACTCTCTGGCGGTTTTGGCGTCCGGCTTTTCCCGGAAAGTTTTTACCCCGCTCACCGTCTCTTTGTCCGTGGGCAGAATATAACCGTACTTTTCGCTGGGGTAAGTGGGCTCCATCCCCATGAGCACCAGATTCGCCCCGCCCTTTAAGGCTTTGTCCTGTTCGTCCCCCCGGGCGATATCTGCCAGCTTCTTAAGCGCCTCGAAATAATCGATTTCCACATAAGGGTCCACCGGACACACAATCACCGGCTCCTCCCCGGAAATCCCCCGCACGTCGTGGAGATAAGCCGTTGCAAGCACAACGGCAGGAAAGGTGTCGCGCCGGCAGGGCTCCACGCAGACTAAAACTTCATCGCCTAACTGGTTGTGAATGGAGGACGCCTGGGTTTTGGAGGTTGCGATTGTGACGGTCGCCTCCTTATCCACTTCCCTTATCTGATGGTACACCCTCTGCACCATGGATTCGTAGCTGCCGTCTTTCGTCCTGAATATTTTGATAAACTGCTTGGAACGGATATCGTTGGAAAGGGGCCATAAGCGCTTTCCCGAACCGCCCGACAATAAAATAATATGCATAAGCTGACTCTCCTTATTTCTTTGCGGGTTCCTCTTCACCGTAAAAGAGAAAAAGTGCTAAGAAAACCTGTACGTCAAGTTTCTTAACACTTATCTTTCAGCAGGGGCAGTAGGAATCGAACCCACATCGACGGTTTTGGAGACCGCTGTTCTACCTTTGAACTATGCCCCTATCTCAGCGGCTTGTATCCACTGATTTGTATCAGCACACTTCGGTATTATAACCCACCGGAGTATCATCTGTCAACAACTTGATTTATTTTTCTTTCATACCATTTTTAATACATCAAATGGTCCTTTGTGTCTTCTTCGATAATTTTGCTGAACTCCCTGATATCCTGTGAGGGTTCATAAGCCTCCTCCTCATAAAGAAGCTTATGGAGTTTGATTACATTTTCTTCCAGATTGACCGGCACCACGCAGTTTCCTTTGGAACCGATAATTCCGCCGTTGCGCATTCCTTCAAAAGGAAAGCCGTCGCTTACCGTCACTTCGTAATCGCCTATCATACTGAGCACGGGGATAATGTCACGCACGTCAAGGGAAGTCCGCACGCTGGGCAGGACCCCGTAAGCCGCCTCCGTAAGGGCGCTGATGGATGCCGTTTTTCCCTTTTCCATCATGGCCACAAGCACGTCTCTCTGCCTCTGGGTACGGCGGAAATCGTCTCCCCCGCCGTAACGGATACGGCAGTATGCCGTTGCCTGCAGTCCGTTGAGCGTCTGCCGCCCCGCCTGCGCCACGGGCGTATACTCTATGTCCATCTCCTGCGCCATGGTGCTCTGGTAATTGTTCAGATGGGAGATTTCCGTCTCGGTAACCTCCATTTCAATACCGCCGAGAGCGTCCACCGCTTTCATCAGCCCTTCGAACCCCACCGTAATGTAGTCGGTGAGATATAAATCGGTATTCATGTTTATCATGCTGATTGCCTGTTCCGGGCCGCCCAGCGCATAGGCGGTGTTGCATTTCTTATAAATATCGTTCCCCAGGTTTAAATAAGTGTCTCTGTAAATGGAAACAAGCCGTATCTCATGCTTATCCATATCAATGGAGCAAATCATAATCGTGTCGCTTCTGTTTCCCTTGCCAAGACTGCCGTCCCTGGCGTCCACTCCGAAAAACGCCACGTTATAGATTCCCGTGTATTTGTTTTCCTCCCCGTTCTCTTTTGTTTCCACGATTTTTTCTTTCACTTCCGGGTTTACCGCAATGTTTTCCTCCCTGATAATGTCCTTCTCCGCGCCTGTTTCGCTGTCGGTGGCGCGCAGCGTAATATACAAAAATCCCACGGCTGCCATTAAAACCACGGCCTCCAAAATAAACAATGGGATATGCTTAACCCATTTTTTCTTATCCATTCCTGACTCCTTTTGTAGCTCCATGCTAAATATTTCCATGCGCTGCACAGTAAAATCTTGATATATCTTACCACAAACCGACCAGTTTGAACACTAAAATTTATATTTTTTGTCAGTTTTGTAATCTTTCCGTCAAAGAACGGCGACGGCTTCCGCGATGTTTTTTACGCCAATCACCCTGATTCCCGTGATTTCCTTCAGGCTCTGCGCGCATACGGAAGGCACCATACAGGTGGTAAATCCAAGCTTTTTCGCCTCCTGCACTCTGGCCTGAATCATGCTGATTCCCCTGACCTCCCCGCTCAGCCCCACCTCGCCCATGGCGATAAGCCCGCTGTCAATCACCCTGTTTTTAAAGCTGGAAACCACCGCAAGGGCAATGCCAAGGTCGATGGCCGGCTCCAGTATCCTGATTCCTCCGGCAATGTTCACATATGCGTCGCAGTTGCCAAGGGAAAGGCCCAGCCTTTTTTCCAGAACGGCAATCAGAAGATTGACCCTGTTAAAATCCGTGCCGATGGTCTGGCGTCTGGGGATTCCGAAGCTGGAATGGCTCACAAGGGCCTGGATTTCCACAAGCATGGGCCTGGTTCCCTCCATAGAACACACCACAACGGAGCCGCTTGCCTCCTTGGGCTTGCCGCTTAACATAAACTCCGAGGGATTTTCCACCTCTATAAGCCCTGCGGATTCCATCTCGAAAACGCCAATCTCATTGGTGGAGCCGAACCGGTTCTTTACGCCCCGGAGAATGCGGTAGGAGGCATGCCTGTCCCCCTCAAAATAAAGTACCGTGTCCACCATATGCTCAAGCACTCTAGGTCCCGCCACCGTTCCTTCCTTTGTCACGTGGCCCACGATAAAAACGGCGATATTCATCCCTTTCGCCAACTGCAGAAGAACGTTTGTGGCCTCCCGTACCTGGGAAACGCTTCCCGGCGCGGAAGAAATATCCTCGTGGAACATGGTCTGGATGGAATCGATTACCACCACGTCGGGGTGCATATGTCTGATGGTCTCCTCTATCAGGCCAAGGCCGTTTTCGCAAAGAAGCTTTAAGTTTTCATTAAATTCTCCCACGCGCATCGCACGCAGCTTAATCTGCTTTAAGGATTCCTCCCCCGACACATAAAGGACCTGCCGCTTATCAAACGCCAGATTCCTGCACACCTGCAAAAGCAGGGTGGATTTGCCGATGCCCGGGTCGCCGCCCACCAGCGTAAGAGACCCCCGGACCAGCCCGCCGCCAAGCACCCTGTCAAGCTCCTGCATCCGGGTGGTCATTCTGTCTTCCTCTTCTAAGGAAATCTCCGAAAGCGCAGTCGGCGCCGGCCGCTCCCCTATTCCTTTTTTATTTTTATCAGGCCCGCCCATCTTGCGGCTTCCCGTCACCAGCGTCTCTTCCACAAAACTGTTCCATTCCCTGCAGCCGGGACACTGTCCCATCCATTTTGAAGATTCATAACCGCAGCTTTGACAGAAGAATATAGTTGTATTCTTTCCTTTTGCCATAAAAAATACTCTCCGTTTAAACAGGGAAGATTTTCATTCCCCATACAATAAAAGAAGCCGCTGCAAAAAATCTTTTCCGTTTTGCAGCAGCCTCCGTTTTGTTGTCTTTTTTCGCTTTTATCTTTTTATTTTTACATCAGCTTTCCCTGTTTCCGAAAACTCTACGCTTAAATTCAGCTTACCACCTAAATTTGTCTTCATTTTGCCGATGCTTTTTTCATCGACAAAAACCTCGTACTCGGTGTCTTCATTGAGCCCTAACGTAAGCTGCGCGTCCTCGCTGCCTTCCACCGTAAAGTTTACCTCGCCCGCCGTCTCCGCAAAGTGGGTAACACTGGTTCCCGGCACCGACTCATAAGCAAACATTCCGTTTTTTTCCAGCTTTGTCATGGTTTTAAAGGTTTTTACCTTGTATAAATCCCCGTAATGCTCAAAATCTTCCAGTTTGGCCTTTGCCTCCAGCATATGGTTGCCAAAACTGATGGTTCCGTCGGCTTCCGACCGTAATAATTCCTCTACAACTGCCATTGTCTTATGTCCTCCTGCTGTCCCCTTATGTTTATCAGGTTACTGTCAGTATAATATATTTTTGCGCTGATATCCACCGGAAAATTCTAAAATTTTTATTTTTCATCCGACGTCTGGAAAACCACCGCTCCCTTGCGGTACCCGGCCGTCACCGTATCTCCCGCCTTAACGCGGCCTGCCAATATCTCCTCGGCCAGTTTGTCCTCCACCACGTTCTGGAGCGCCCGTTTAAGGGGCCTTGCTCCCATCTTTTCGTCGGAATATTTGCTCAGGATATGCTCTTTCAGCGCGCTGCTCACCGAAAGCTTTATCTGCATCTGTTCCCTGCACCTCTTTGCCAGATTGCTGCCAAGAAGGTTGATGATTTCATGCATTTCCTTTTTGTCAAGAGGCTGGAACACCATAATCTCGTCAATCCGGTTAATAAATTCCGGCTTGAAAAGCTTTTTAACCTCCTCCATCACCCCGGCTTTCATCTTTTCATAGTCCTGCTCCTTAGAAGTTTCTATGGAAAACCCGAGATTTTTCGGGGACACAATCCTCTGCGCCCCGGCGTTGGAGGTCATAATCAGTATGGTATTTTTAAAGCTCACCTTGCGGCCCTTGGAATCCGTGATATGACCGTCGTCAAGAACCTGGAGAAGCACATTGAAAACATCGGGATGGGCCTTTTCGATTTCATCAAAAAGCACCACGGAATAAGGATTTTTCCTTATCTTTTCGCTGAGCTGGCCGCCTTCTTCAAAGCCCACGTATCCCGGCGGCGAACCAATCATCTTCGATACGGAATGGCCCTCCATGTACTCCGACATGTCCACCCGGATAAGCGCGCTCTCCGTCCCGAACATGGCCTCTGCAAGAGCCTTGCTAAGCTCCGTCTTTCCCACGCCCGTAGGCCCTAAAAACAGGAAGGAACCGATGGGTCTTCCCGGGTCCTGCAGTCCCACTCTGCCCCGCCTGATGGCTCTTGAAACGGCGCTTACCGCCGCCGACTGTCCGATGACGCGTTTGTGCAGCACCTTTTCCAGCCTGAGCAGCCTTTCGCTTTCTTTCTCCGTCAGCTTCTTCACCGGCACCTTTGTCCAGGCGGAAACCACTTCCGCGATTTCGTTTTCTCCCACCACAAGACTGCTTTCCGTCTGCTGCCTGCGCTTCCGCTCCCTGGCCCTCTCGTAATTTCTGATAAGCTTTTCCTGCTCTCTTCGCACCTCTCCCGCCTTTTCAAACTCCTGATTTTTCAGGCAGTCCTCCACCTGGGCGTCCATGTCCTGAATCCTAAGCAGCATTTCCTTTAAGTTTTCCGGCGTTCTGGTATTGTTTAACCTGACCGCAGCCGCGGCCTCGTCAATCAAATCTATGGCTTTATCGGGCAGGTTCCTGTCGTTGATATAGCGCTCAGACAACTGCACCGCGGCCGCAATGGCCTCCTGCGTAATCGTGACTCTGTGGTGCTCCTCGTATTTGGGCGCGACCCCCTTTAGGATTTCCACCGCTTCCTCTATGGTGGGCTCCTCCACATAAACCGACTGGAAACGGCGCTCTAAGGCGGCGTCCTTCTCCACGTATTTGTGATACTCCGCCACGGTGGTGGCGCCAATCATCTGCAGCTCCCCTCTCGCAAGGGATGGCTTTAAGATGTTGGAAGCGTCGATTGCGCCCTCCGCGCCTCCCGCCCCGATAATCGTGTGCATCTCGTCCAGGAAAAGGATGACGTTGCCGTCCTCCTCCACTTCCCGGATAACCTTCTTGATTCGCTCCTCAAACTCGCCCCTGTATTTGGAGCCCGCCACCATCCCCGACAAATCCAGGGTAAGCAGCCTTTTATTCTGTACGGTAAAGGGAACTTCGCCCGCCACGATGCGCAGGGCAAGTCCTTCCACCACCGCCGTCTTTCCCACTCCCGGCTCTCCAATCAGGCAGGGATTGTTCTTGGTTCTGCGGCTCAATATTTCAATGACTCTTTTGATTTCGCTTTCCCTGCCGATAACGGGGTCAAGGGCTCCGGCCGCCGCAAGGGCGGTCAAATCCCGGCTGTACTGCTCCAGGGCGGAAGCCGCACGGCCTTTTCTTGCCTGCTTCCTGCCCAAATCCTCTTTATACAGATTGCCGTCCTCGCCCATGGAAACCAGCGTATCCGCATAAAGCTTCTGTACGGAAATCCCCAGGGTGTTAAGCAGCCGCACGGCCACGTTTTCCCCCTCCCTCAGCATGGCGAGCAGTATGTGCTCCGTGCCGGTGGCGTTCGCTCCAAAACGGTCCGCCTGCCTGTGAGCCTCCTCTAACACGAATCTGGCTCTCGGGGAATACCCCTCCCGCTCCTTTACGGAAACCGTCACCTCCGGCATAATCAGTTCCCGTATCATTTCCACTATTTTTTCTTCGTCTGCGCCGTTTGCCTTAAGGACCCTGGCCGCAACCCCCTCTTTCTCTCTGAGAAGGCCCACCAGAATATGCTCCGTGCCCACATATCCGGCACTCATTCTGGACGCCATTTTCTCCGCAAGGGACAGCGCCGTCCTTGCTCTGTCCGTAAAACCGCCTGACTGCATATTAGGCTCCTCCAAATTCTTCATATATTTCATCAATCATCTGATACACTTCATCTTTAGAAACACCTTTGCAGATACCTTTTGCAAGTATTACCCGCAGATTTTCGTCCATCTCACGCAAAGACGTAAGTTTATCAGCGTCCAAAGCAATTACGGCGCCCTTTCTTCTGTCCACCTTTACAAAGCCTTCCTGTTTTAACACCGTATAGGCCTTATTTACGGTATGCATATTAATACCGATATCATCCGCAAGCTGTCTCACGGAAGGAAGCGCATCCCCCTCCTGGAACTTCGCCGCCGCGATTCCAAGGACGATTTGATTGCGAAGCTGCAGATAAAGAGCCTCTTCACTGTTAAAATCTATCTCTATAATCATATGCACATCCTTCCTGTCACTAAACGGTCATGCATTTTACAAATCCTTATCATCCATATTCAGAAATTCAAACTCGAACTCGTCGTCGTCAATCAGGAAATTCTGAGGCTTTCTGGACGCCGGCTTTCTTGCCGGTTCCGCTTCAGCCGCATACAGCTCCCTCTCGCTCTTTGCTCTTTGCCGAGCCGGTCTCTCCCCGGATTTCGCGGAACGTTCCCGGCTCTCCGAAGAGGATGTCCTTCTTCTCCTTGCCGGCGCTTCCTCCTCTTCTTCCGCTTCCGCTCTTCTTGTTCTGCGCTTACGCACCGGAGCTTCTTCCTCCTCCGCGTCTTCCTCTTCTTCTGCTTCTTCCTCCTCCTCTTCCTCTTCTTCCTCATATTCGTAATCATAGGAAAGGGAGCGTACCTTGAAGATAAGAGCCGTCACGGCTATAAACAGCAGCACAATGACAACTGCAAGGACAATGATAATAATCTTGCCGTTATCCACTCTCTCCTGAAGCTTCTGATTATTTTCATTGGCAGTGCCTACCGCCGTCAAAAGTTCGTTTAACTTCTGTCTGTTTCCCTCGATATTGTTGTAAAGATAATACTCATATTCCCCGGTATCATTCTGGGCATAGACTATTTCGTAGTCGTTATGCTCCGGTTCGGGAGCCGGCTGCGCTTCTCCCTCGGGATTTTCTCCGCCTTCGCCGCCCTCCGGCGCTTCTCCCTCGGGATTTTCTCCGCCTTCGCCGCCTTCCGGCGCTTCTCCCTCGGGATTTTCTCCGCCTTCACCGCCCTCCGGCGAGCCTGCCACGCCGGCTTCTACCAAATCCCAGCGCACATAACCCTCTACCGTCTTTCCGTTATAGTTACAGGTAATCTGATACCATTTCGTCCCTGAATTATCGGTTGCCTCTCCAATCAATGTGACTGCCGTGCCGTTTGGCAGGGAACCCACCGCGCTGTGCTGTGTGGAAGCGCCGTTGCGTACCCTTACGTTCTGGCTGGACTTGATTACCGCCGGGGTCTCCCCGATTGCCGTGGGCACTGTTTCCGCCGGACTTCCCGAAGATGAGGAGTCTGAAGATGCGGGAGTTGTCTCGCTGACCTTGATTTTATCGCTGGTCTCCACCAAATCGCTTCTGATATAGCCGTGGCCTCCGCCTGAGATGGGAACCTGATACCATACCGTCCCCGCAGCGTCCTTCACCGCGCCCTGAATGTCTATTGTCTTTCCCTGAGTGGTACTGGCCACCACCTCACTGTCCATGCTTGCCTGCGCGCGTATTTTTGCGGTTTTGGGAATCACCTTGCCTTCCGCTGCGAAACCGGTAATCGCGGTCATGCCAAATACCGCTAAAAACAGTAAAAAACCGGCCAGACGCTTTGTCACATTTAACCTCTTCATTTCTATTATTCCCTCATCTTTCTCGTGTATAACGTTTGCTTCCATCATCTCCTGTACGTTCTTTACCGTAACCGGCCATAGCCATCTTTCTCTGTCTTTCGTTTCTGGCCTCCGCTTCCACATTCTTGTGGAACGTATCCTCACACTTAGGACACAGATGTCCGCTTTTGATTTCCACTCCGCACATTTCGCATTTCAGGAAGCCGCCTCTGTTCTCAATCACTTCAAAACGGTTCTCCTTTACCATCTGCCGAAGGGATTTGCGGGAAACGCCCGTTTCCATCGATATGTCGGCTACGTTGGCCCCTTTATGCTTTTCCAGATAGCCTCTCACCTTGCCGTAATCATCGTACTCAAACTCTCCGCATTCCTCGCACCGGTACTCGCCAAGCCCCTTATATACCAGCACGCCTCCGCATTTTTCACATATTACCGGTCTTTGCTGTTCCTCTGACAACTGAAGCGCTCTTATTCTATCAGCCATTTTCTCTTTCTCCCCCTCTCTATAATTCGTCGATTGCTTTTCCGATATCGTGACGCATATATTTATTTTCAAAGGTTACCCAGTCGGCAGCCGCATAGGCGTTTGCCCTGGCTTCCTTTAAATCCTTTCCTTTGGCCGTGACGCCAAGCACCCTTCCCCCGTTTGTCACAATGCCGCTCTCCGTCCGCTTTGTTCCGGCATGGAAGCAAAAGTACGAATCCTGTCCTTCAAATCTGTCCAGCCCTTCAATCACAAAGCCTTTTTCATATTTCACCGGATATCCTTCCGACGCCAGCACCACGCACACCGCCGCGTTGTCTTCAAACTGAAGGTCAATTTCGTTAAGGCGTCCGTCTATGCAGGCCATGGCCACTTCGACAATATCATTTTTCATCCTCGGAAGCACCACCTGAGCCTCCGGGTCGCCGAAGCGGGCGTTATATTCAAGTACCCGCGGCCCCTTTTCCGTCAGCATCAGCCCGAAAAAGATAATTCCCTTAAACTCTCTGCCCTCCGCGGCCATTGCGTCAACGGTGGCCTGATAAATATACTTTTTACAGAAATCATCCACTTCCTTCGTATAAAAAGGACTCGGTGAAAAAGTGCCCATTCCGCCGGTATTAAGACCCGTATCGCCGTCCCCCGCTCTTTTATGGTCCTGGGCGGAAGTCATGGTTTTGATGGTCTTTCCGTCCACGAAAGAAAGCACGGATACCTCCCGGCCCGTGAGAAATTCCTCTATCACAAGGCGGTTACCAGCGTCTCCGAACTGGTGCTTTAACATAATTGTCTCCACACCCTCCCTGGCCTCCTCAAGGCTCTGGCAGATAAGCACGCCCTTTCCAAGGGCAAGTCCGTCCGCCTTAAGCACAATGGGGAAATCTGCCGTCTCCAGATAACGAAACGCCTCACTGGCCGAATCGAAAGTCTCATAGCCTGCTGTGGGAATCCCGTACTTTTTCATCAAATCCTTGGAAAAAGCCTTGCTTCCCTCCAGAACCGCCGCGTTTTTTCTGGGACCAAAGACCCGTAAGCCTTCCTTCTCCATTTCGTCCACCAGACCGCCCACCAGCGGGTCGTCCATTCCGACAATGGTAAGGTCAATTTTTTTCTCCTTTGCAAAGGCCGTAATTTTTTCAAATTCCATGGCGCCCACAGGCACGCATTCCGCAATCATGCCAATACCCGCATTGCCGGGGGCGCAGTATATCTTATCCACCAAAGGACTCTTCGCCACACTGGCCGCGATTGCGTGCTCCCTTCCGCCGCTTCCAACAATTAATACCTTCATGTCTTTTCCTCTCCCTGTTCTGACATTGCGATTTCATCTATTGCTTTTGGCAGTATCACCCATTCCGCCTGTTCCATTACCCTGCGCTGGAGAACCTCTGGCGTGTCACCCTCTAAAACCTCCACCGCTTTCTGGAAAATAATCTCTCCCGTATCCGTTCCCTCATCCACAAAATGAACCGTGGCCCCGGTCACCTTCACGCCCCGCGCAAGCGCCGCTTCGTGGACTTTCAGCCCGTAATATCCCGTTCCGCAGAAAGACGGAATCAGCGAAGGGTGAATGTTTATAATCCGTCCGCGATATATGGTAATCATCTTCTCGGGCAGAATTACAAGAAATCCCGCAAGAACTATTAAATCAGGATTTAATTCTTTAAGTTTTTCCAGGAAGGCTTCGTTAAACTCCTCTCTGCATCCGTAGCTTTTAGGAGAAACGCAAAACGCCGGTATCCCTTCATTTTCCGCTCTTTTCAGGGCGTAGGCTCCCGGATTGTTGCTTATAACGCCCGTTATTTTTGTATTCCTTATGCTTCCCTTTTTGATGCCGTCAATAATTGCCTGGAGATTGGTTCCTCCGCCGGAAACGCAGACTACAATGCTCAGCATACCGTCACTCCCTTTTCCCCGGCTGTGGTCCGTCCTACCACATACGCCTTCTGCCCGGCGGCCTCTGCCGCGGCAATGGCCTTATCCGCATCCTCTGGCGCAAGGGCCAGCACCATTCCAAGCCCCATATTGTAAGTGTTGTACATCATTTTTTCTTCAATCTGCCCCTTTTCCATCAGCAGCTTAAAGATTGGCGGTATGGGATAGCTGTCCTTCTCCACAACGGCGTGAATGTTCTCCGGAAGCATTCTGGGAATGTTCTCGTAGAAGCCTCCCCCCGTAATATGGCTGCAGCCTTTGATGACAACCCCGGCCTTGAGAATACTTTTTAATGCATTCACATAGATAATCGTAGGGGTAAGCAGCGTCTCGCCCAGAGTGCTTCCCAGTTCGTCATAGTAAGTGTCCAGGCTCTCCCTGGTCATATCAAAAACTTTCCTTACAAGGGAAAAGCCGTTGCTGTGAACGCCCGAGGACGCGATTCCCACCAGAACGTCTCCCGGTTTGATATCTTCTCCCGTAATCAGATTTTTTTCATCCACCACGCCCACGGCAAATCCCGCCAGGTCATACTCTTCCTCCGGCATCAGCCCCGGATGCTCCGCCGTCTCGCCGCCAATAAGAGCCGCTCCCGCCTGCTTACAGCCTTCCGCCACGCCCTTTACGATTGCGGCAATCTTCTCCGGATAATTTTTGCCGCAGGCTATGTAGTCCAGGAAAAACAGCGGTTCTCCGCCCGCGCACACGATATCGTTCACGCACATGGCGACACAGTCGATTCCCACCGTGTCGTGCTTATCCATAAGAAACGCCAGTTTTATTTTGGTTCCCACACCGTCCGTTCCCGAAACCAGAGCCGGCTTTTCCATGTTTTTAATAGAAGAAAGGGAAAACGCCCCCGAAAATCCGCCAAGACCTCCAAGCACTTCCGGTCTCATGGTTTCCTTTACATATTCTTTCATCAGTTCCACACTGCGGTAACCTGCTTCAATATCCACTCCTGCCTTTTTGTAATCCATATCCTGCTCCCATCCTGTATTTTCAATAGTTTTTATAGCCTTCCGCCTGCAGCCTCTCGTCTTTTTTCTGGACGCTTTCCTTCATTTTCACGCTGTACTCCTTAAGCCTTTCCAGAAGCGCCCCGTCGGAAGTCGCAAGTATCTTTGCCGCAAGAAGCCCCGCGTTGGCGCCTCCTCCTATGGCAACAGTCGCTACAGGTATTCCCTGGGGCATCTGTACAATAGAATAAAGGGAATCCCTTCCGCCCAGCGACGTGGTGTGCATGGGAATCCCAATCACCGGCATGGGAAAGATTGCCGCGCACATGCCCGGTAAGTGAGCCGCCATACCCGCCCCAGCTATAATCACCTTAAAGCCTTTTTCTTCGGCAGTTTTCGCATATTCAAAAAACACGTCCGGCTCTCTGTGCGCTGAAATGATTCTCATCTCAAAAGAAATTCCAAGTTCCGTCAAAACATCGGCCGCCTTCGACATCACCGGCATATCCGAATCGCTGCCCATTACAATTCCTACCTGTGCCATAAAAGTTATCCTCCTGTTTTTCTGTGCCTTATATTCTATAACATCATACTATAAAAGGTTTGGGGTACGCAACTATATTTTCTTAACGAAATATAAATATGTAGGGGGTGGGCATGTGGGGACGCCTGGAGAGAGGGGATTTCCTTCGTCGCCGCGCTCCCGCTCTATGAAAACGTAGCAGTACCAGACTCGTGAAAAACCTCGTCAGGTGCTGACGTTTTCATAAGGACTCCTCAAAGAATACTCCCCCGCCCCGGCTGCGCTTCCGAACAAATATAAGTTACTGCCGGCGAAAGCCAACATAATATAAA
>CAJTMZ010000036.1:0-10607 GCA_910577445.1 uncultured Lachnospiraceae bacterium
GCTTCAGCCGCCGGAGAAAATGCGGCTTTTTCCCCTGTGCGAAACGCCGGAGAAAAAACGGGCCTGCAAACGCAGACCCGCATTTTTATAAGTTTTATTGAATTACAGAGCGTCAACCAGCTTCTTAACTGCTGCAAGAGCCTCGTCGGGAAGCTTGTCATAGCCTTCTTTCTTTGTAGCAAATCCTTCAACAGCGTCTACACGGTTCTGCATTGCGTTCTTAAGCGCAGCCACATATTCCGCGTTGCCCAAATCAGGAGTGAAATCTGCTGTCTTGCCTTCCCACTCGTTCATAATCTCGATATCTTCGAAGTTGCCCCATTTCTCGAATTTGGCTTTTCCTTCAACGATAGTTTCAAGAATGCCAAGGGTATCGGCAGGTTTAACCTTTGTTCCCATGAAATCGCCTGTGTTTACGATATAGCAGTCAACGTTCTTCTCTTCCACTAACTTCTTGAACTTATCATAGTCGTGAACCAGAGGATAGGTTCTGAACGGGTTAGCATAAGGAACGATACGAAGCGCGTTCAAATCGGTACCTGCTGCAACACGCTCTGCGGTAGAAGTCTTGGTTGCAAGAGTTGCGCCCATAACGGAAGCAAGAGCCGCACCTTTCAGCTTGATTACAGGAGGAATGGTAGGGTCTTTCATAATCCAGAAGATTGCGTTTACAGGAGCGTCAATCTTGTCCACACGGTTAGGAGACCACAGTTTGGACTTAATCGCGCGTCCGTTACCGTTTCTGATATCCTCTGTTACAAGCTGGAGTTTTCCGTTCTCGTCAAGAGTTGCGGAACAGTTCTGAGCGGATAACAGATATTCATTGTCAGGACATCCTGTAGGATAATCGGCTGTCTTATCAAAATAAGTAGGCTCGAGAGCTACAGATGCACAGGTATCGGTATTAATAATGAAAGCATCGTCATGGAGTACGGTAATAGGATATTTGCCGCCATGTTTTGCATGTGTCAGGGTAGATTTTCCTGAACCTGACAGACCGTAAACGGATGCAACGAACTTGGAGCCGTCAGGCAGAGTATATTCTTTCTGTCCGCCGTGGCAGGCTGCGTAACCGTTTCTGTTTGCAAGAGCCCATGCCATTGTCAGAGTACCTTTTTTGTGCTCGCCGAAATACTTCATACCAAGAATGGCTGCGCAGTTCTGGTTGGTATCGAAATAGCAAAGGGTAAGAGGGTCGCTCAGGCAGCTAAAATCAACGTCAGGCGCTTCTTCCGGAGCCCACTGAGGGTCGGAGAAAATGTAGATGTCAGGCTCTTTTCCGTCGCCTACAGGCTTGGAATTCTTGTACATCTTTACATACTCGTCAGACATATACTGGAAGTTAATCATCCAGTTGTAAAGAAGGTTCTCTTCTCCTTCGGGAATCAGAAGGTGAGCCTTTACCATAAATTCAGGGTCAAGACCTACAAAGCACTCTGCATGATACATGGTTTTCCAGCGTGTTTTGTAGATAGCGTCCATAACAACCTTATCAAGCTTTGTCTCGTCAACTCCAGGCTCGCCCTTGATACGGCGTGCTGCTGCGTAACGTCCTGTTACCGCGCCGTCATTAAAAAGAAGAACCTTTGCGTCCTTCTCAAGACCGAATGTGTCTCCATCTTTCACAGGCATATCCGTTACGATTGTGCCCGGTGAATTTTTAGCTAAATCATAAGCTTCCTTTAATGTGTTTACCTTAACTACGTTATTTCCATAAAATGCGGCTTCGATAATGGAACGGGTCTTGGAAAAACCTACCTTACCTTTGCCGATTTCGGAAATTGGATAATACGCTTTTGTTGACATATAAATCTCCTCCTTAAATTATTACCGCATTTCCTATATTATTGCAAATCTGGTTATAAAAGTCAACATATATAAATTTCATTTTTTTCAATTCTTTATTTCCGTCCCTAAACCCTTGCGGACATCAGATTTCCGGAGGAGTATCTCTTAAGCCCTCTGTAAAATACCGTAACGGCAACGGCTAAAAGGAGAAAAGCATATCCGGCCACCACAGCCAGTCCGCCCAAATCAGGTTCCGTCATAATACGCACCGGCTTATATATCATCATTCCGGTAGGAATAACATAATAGAGCAGGAATTTTACGGCTCCTTTGAAAATACCGTCAGGATAAAGCCCGAAGTTGATGGCAGCGTTCAGCATATGCTCCCCGAACATCTCTGTTTTTACGAACCAGAAAGAAAGGCTTCCTAATAAAAGGGCAAAGGCCGTGATAATCAGCGCCCCGTTCGCAATAAGCAGCAAAAACAGGAGAATCCTTCCTATTCCGAATCCGCAAAAGCACACGATAATCAGCCCGTAGGCAAAATCTCCTATTGCCGACGCAGTGGTGGCGGAAGTCATCACTCCCAGCAGCACGTTTTTGGGCTGTACCAGATAAGCGTCCAGCTTGCCGTTTATAATCAGCTCCGGCAAAGCAAACACCCGGGCAAACAAGACGTTAGAAAGTCCATAGCTGCTGGCGCAGACCGCCCACAGCAGCATAACCTCTTTCATGGTATACCCTCCGATGCTTCCCCTAATCCGGAACAGAACCGTCCATTGGATAAGGAACGTCGCATTGTTCAATATCATAAAAAAGATGTTGCTTACAAAGGTGACTTTGTTGAGCATTTCCCTCATAATATTATACTTAACGGAAAGCAGGCAGACCCGCAACTGGCTGTAAATCCGACCGGCGCAGGGCTTTCTGTTCCCGCTTTTCTTAACCTCCGTTGACATATAACTTCTTTACCCCCTTCCCATAGATAAAAAACATCAGGCAAACGCCGGCGGCCAGATATAAAATCTGCGCCCGCAGAATTTCAAAATACATATCCGCGTGAAAATCCACAGCCAGCTTTGCCGGCCCGTAGCATACCGTATAAATCGGCGTCAGCTTAAGAATGGGCCGTGCCGCCTCCGGGAATATTTCAATGGGAAATACGGTTCCCACAATCAGTATCAGCTTATTGTACAGCCACTGAAAAGGTTTCGCGTCCTCCACCCAAAAAGAGGTCAGGCTGATGCACAGTTTAAAAACCCCGTTTATGGTTATTCCAAGCAGAATACTTGCCGCTGATGCAAAAAATGCGGGAAGTCCGAACTTTGGAAGCGTTCCAACCATGGCCGCTCCCGTAATCGCCGCAAGCCCCGCATACACGGGAAGCCGTATACTCCATTCCCCGGTATATCTTGTCAGGATATAGAGGGTATAATGATAGGGCTTATTCATCAGATACGCGATATTCCCGCCCCGGATATCCACCGACGCCTGACCCGATACTACCTGGGACTGGGCGCTGAACCACACCATTTCCGTTATCATTACATACCATATCATCTGTTCTTTCGTATATCCGGCAATTCTGGTCCCGGGCTGCGCATACATGTACCCCCAGAGGTTGATAAACACAAAAATAATCAAAAAGTAACTGATAAATCCCAATATAATATTGACGGTGTACTGCAGGTTTTCCATCAGCACAGACCGGTAAATCACTGCATATTTTCTCATAACGCTCCTCCCTGCCATCTTTTCACACTGCCGGCTGCTCTCTCCCCTTTTCCTGATAAATTTTCATAATGATTTCCTCCAGAGAATCGTCAATAAATTTAAGATGCTCCATAGAATCGTCCAGTACAATCTGACCGGAATTTACAATGATAACGCGCATGCAGAGCTTTTCAATATCCCCGATGTCATGGCTGGTCAGGAAAATCGTGGTGTGAAATTCCCTGTTCATCTGCCTGATTAAAGAGCGGATGTTTTCTTTCACCACCGGGTCCAGCCCTATGGTAGGCTCGTCTAAAAACAGTATTTTGGGCCTGTGGAGCAGGGAAGCCGCAATTTCGCAGCGGATGCGCTGCCCCAGCGAAAGGTTACGGACCGGCGTGTTTATCAAGCCGGAAAGCTCAAAAATATCGGAAAGCTCCCCGATGCGTTTTTCTATTTCTCCGTCCGGTATATCGTAAATGGCCCCGAAAAACCGGAAATTATCATAAGGCGTTAGATGTATCCAGAGCTGCTCTTTTTGCCCGAACACGGTTCCAATCTGATAAGCAAGCTGCTTTCTCTTTTTTGCGGGGTCGATTCCCAGCACACTGGCCTTTCCGCCGTCCGGGTAAAGAATCCCCGTCAGCATCTTAATCGTGGTGCTCTTTCCCGCCCCGTTCGGGCCGATAAAGGCAAGCGCCTCTCCCTCCTCCACCGCAAAGGATACGCCGCTTACCGCCTTAATCTCCTCTGTCTGCTGTCGCAGGATTGCACGGATGCTGCCTTTCATTCCCTTTTCCTTCCGCTTCACCCGGAAGGTTTTCGACAGATTTTCCGCTTCGATAACTTTCATCACTTTTCCCTCCTCAAATCATAAAATTTTATATAAAAAAAGAACCCCATTGCGATATACACCTTTGCGTATATACCATGCGGTTCTTCTCTCATCCTGATTACCGCACAGCCAAATAAGACTTTTCATCCTACGGCCATGCGCTTTACCGGCTTCTTACCGGTTTCAGGTTATGACCATAATATGAAAAATCTTCGCCGCCTTCATAATCGGGTTAAATAGAGCGTTGTTTCTGTAAGACATATTTTTCCTCGTTTCCGCGATGCGCCAGGCTCTCCGGCCGCGCCGGGGCATACACATAACAGAATTTCTGTTCTTTCGCCTTGAATTTTCACACAATTTACCACACTGCGGAAAAGCTGTCAAGTATTTTTTGCTGATTTCTAAAGAAGTTCTGTTCCCAATATTGAATCCCACCTCTTTTTCATGTATAATTTTTCTATAGGAAGGAATACTCTTCCTACGGATTTCAATCATAAGAGGAGGATTCCCCATGAGCACTTTAGACGCAACCGTTTCCATGTTGGAAGCAATGCCGGAAGATGCACGGATTAAGGTTATGGAATTTACGCAAAAACTGTTCACTTCCAGAAAACCCGCAAATCCGTTTGTCCCGGCCGGCCAGGAACAGATTTTTTCCGACCTTGCCGAATCACGCCAGCAGATTTCCGATGGAAAAGGGCTCGATATGGAGGACGCGCTGATAAGGATGGGAAAACAGCATGGATTCATTTGATGTAATCATCTCGCCAAAAGCGTTGTCCCAACTGAATGACTATATTGATTACCTGCAGTACACCCTGCTGAATGACCAGGCCGCCAATAACGTATGGCAGGATGCCCTGGAAACACGGAACCGGCTTTCAAAAATCGCCGGCAGCCTGAAATTCTGTATTAACCCTCAGCTAAAAAAGAACGGATACCGCGTCATTCATTTCATGCGGCACCGCTATCTTATGCTTTACCGGATAGAAGGTTCAACTGCTTATGTAGATGTCATATATCACCAGCTCCAGGATTATGAACATATTTTTACAGATGAATTAAACCAATAAAGCCTGAAAACCGGAAAAGATTCCATATCCTTTCCGGCTTTCAGCTTTCTTTTTTATTCAACTTCGGAATGAAAGCCGGACGCTCCGGCAAAATACATAAGAGAGGAATTTGAAAATGAAGTGGAATTTATTGTTTTTCTTTAACAGCACCCTGCTTGGCGCCGGGCTCGCTATGGACGCCTTTTCCGTCTCTCTTGCAAACGGACTGCACGAACCGGCCATGGGCCGTAAAAAGATGTGTCTGATTGCCGGAACCTTTGCGGCGTTTCAGGCGTTTATGCCAATGACAGGCTGGATTTGCGTTCATACAATTCTGCAGTATTTTCAGGTATTCGAGAAATTTATCCCCTGGATTGCGCTTGCGCTGCTTGTGTTTATCGGCGGCAAAATGCTTGTAGAAGGCTTAAAGGGCGGCGGCGAGGAGGACGATGCGCAAAATCACGCGGTAGGCCCCGCCGCCCTCTTTATTCAGGGCATCGCCACTTCCATAGACGCTTTGTCCGTGGGATTTGCCATCGCCGATTACGGCTTCGCCATGGCTCTTGCCTGCTCTCTGATTATCGCCGCCGTGACTTTCCTTATCTGTATGGCCGGACTTTCCATCGGCAGGAAATTCGGAACACGGTTTTCGGGAAAAGCCTCGGTTCTCGGCGGCGTCATATTGATTGTAATCGGACTGGAAATTTTTATTACAGGTGTTTTTTAGGCCCGCAGCCGTACCTTTAACTCCTTTTCCGCCTCCCGCTTCTGGTCCTTGCGGGCGATATCCTGCCGCTTATCGTACAGCTTCTTTCCCTTCGCCAGACCGATTTCAATTTTGGCTCTGCCGTCCCTGAAATAGACCTGGAGGGGCACTATGGTATAGCCCTTTTCGGAACTGTTTCCAATCAGCTTGCGAATCTGCTGCTTATGCAGAAGAAGCTTCTTTACCCGCAGCGGGTCCTTGTTAAAAATATTTCCCTTTTCATAAGGGCTTATATGCATGCCGTAAACAAACACCTCGTTATTTTCAATCCGGATAAACGCCTCCTTGACGCTGCATTTTCCCATGCGCAGGGATTTAACCTCCGTTCCGTGCAGCACAAGGCCGGCCTCGTATTTTTCTTCTATAAAGTAATCATGGTAGGCTTTTTTGTTGTTCGCTACCAGTTTCATTTCTTCCTTCGCCATAAAAATCACTCCCCTCCGGTTTTGCACTCGCACGGCGGATACCTTTCGCTTGAGCCGTGTCCGATTGAGCTATGTCCGTATCCGCTCACTGTGCCATCACAAAATCTATGCTTTTCTGGAAATAATCCACGCCGTCCACCGTAACGGCAACCTTCTGTCCCAGCTTATAGCGCATACCGCTGTCGCGGCCAATCATCTCGTAAGCTTCCTCGTCATAGTAAAAATAATCTCCGGCCAGCTTCGACACGTGAACCATTCCCTCCACCGTATCCGGCAGCTCCACATAAATTCCCCAGGCGGTAATTCCCGAGATAACGCCTTCAAAGGTACGGCCGATTTTGCCTTCCATATACTGGACCTTTTTCAGCTTTTCCGTTTCCCGCTCCGCCTCGTCGGCTCTGCGCTCCGTCTCCGAGGAATGCTTCGCCACCTCGGGAAGAATCTCCTGATAATGGGCCGTCCTTTCCTGCGTCATCTTTCCCCGAAGCTGCTCCTTGATAATGCGGTGTATCTGCAAATCCGGGTATCTTCTGATGGGGGAGGTAAAATGACAGTAATACTGGCATGCCAGACCGAAATGGCCGGTGCAGTCCACCGTGTACTGCGCTCTTTTCATACTCCGCAGAGTAAGCCGGCTGATTAAAGCCTCCTCCTCGCTCCCCTCTATTTTATCCAGCAGCTTTTGAATTTCCTTGGGGTGTATTTCCGTAATGGTTCCGCCGCCGCCGTTTTTCAGCTTGAGATAATATCCGAAATTATGGATAAACGTCCCCAGCTTTGCAATCTTTTCAGGGTCCGGGGTGTCGTGGGTCCTGTACAAAAAGGGCGTCTCCATCCAGTAAAAATGTTCGGCCACCGTCTCGTTTGCCAGAAGCATAAAGTCTTCTATAATGTCCGTTGCCGCGTTTCTTGCGTAAGCCTCCACCAAAAGAGGCGTCCCGTCCTTATCCAGCGTGATTTTGCTCTCCGGAAAATCAAAATCAATGGAACCTCTCGTCTTTCTCTTTTTCCGCACAATATCCGCAAGCTCTTTCATAAGGTAAAACATGGGGGTCAGCTCTTCAAATTTTTCCGCAGTTTCCTTATCGCCTTCCAAAATACGGTTGACGTCCGTATAGCTCATTCTCTGATTAACGACAATCACGCTCTCCGCTATCTCATAGTCAACCACATCTCCCTTTTTATCGATGGTCATAAGACAACTGAGAGCGAGACGTTCCTCCCCCTGATTGAGGGAACAGATTCCGTTGGAAAGTGTGTGGGGCAGCATGGGAATCACTCTGTCCACCAGATAAACGCTGGTTCCCCTCTCCCTTGCCTCCCTGTCCAGGGCGGAATTTTCCTGCACGTAATTGGTAACGTCCGCAATGTGCACGCCAAGGAAATACTTATCATCCCCTTTGGAAAGACTTACCGCGTCGTCCAAATCCTTTGCGTCCTCGCCGTCAATGGTGACCATCGTAAGGCCGCAAAGGTCCTTGCGGCCCGCCTTGTCGTTTTCGCTCACTGGCTTTGCAACACGGGCCGCCTGATTCAGCATCTTTTCCGAAAATTCCATGGGAATGTCAAACCCCTTTACAATGGACAGAATATCCACTCCCGGGTCGTTTACATGCCCTAATATTTCAACTAGCTTTCCCTCCGGCTTATGGCTTTTGTCCCCGTAGCTTACCAGCTTTACCACTACCTTATGGCCGGAAACCGCTCCTTTGGCGTCCTCTTTCGGTACAAAAATGTCCGAAAGAATTTTATCGTTGTCGGGAATCACAAACCCGAAATTCCCTGCATTATCGTAGGTTCCCACCACCTGCGTAAGGCCGTGGGAAAGAACGGCGGTAACCTTTGCCTCCTGCCGTTTTCCGCTGTGAGAGCCCAAAAGCGCAACCTGCACCTTATCCAGGTGGAAAGCATGGTTTGTTTCGCTTTCCGGAATGTACAAATCCTGTTCAAGCCCCTCCACCTCCACAAAGCCAAAACCTCTGGGATTGCTGATAAACGTGCCGGTTATCCCTTCCGATTTGTTTTTGCCCCTGATGTATTTGCCCCGTTTTGTAACCGTAAGCCTGCCTTCGATTACAAGCTCGTTTAGTATTTCGCTAAACGCCTGCCTCTCTTCCGGTTTCACCTGCATGAACAGGGCGAGCTCTTTTTCCTTCATCGGAACGTAGAGCTCATCCTCCATAAGCTGGCAGATTACCTTTTTTCTTTTCTCGTTTATTTCTTTCATTTTCCTCCATTCCCGCTTCTTCTCAAGCGCTCCGCACTCTCCAAGCGGTCTTTTCTGCAGGTATCCGGCTGATAAAAAAGGCATCCTTTTACAAGAATGCCTTAAGTCCTAAAACACATTAAGATTTAAAATAATCGTCAGCACCATAAATCCGACTGCGAGATACTTGGTAATCTTTACGAGCTTTCCTTCCATGGAACGTCCCTTATTTTTACCCCAGTATGTCTCGGCGGCTCCGCTTATAGCTCCCAGTCCTGCCGACTTGCCTTCCTGCATCAGTACCAGCACCGTTAATGCGATACACAATATAATAAAAATAACCTGAATTACAATCCTCAGCGCTTCCATCACTGCACCTCCCGTCACTACAAAGGTTTCCATTTTATTCCACAAACAAGAATTACTCTAACATATATGCAGGAGAATTTCAAGTATTTTCTGTCAAAACTAACCTAAAACTTCTGCTTTGGCTTCTGCCGCGGCCTCCGCAGGCTCCTGTGCCGGTACCGGCGTCAGAACACCCGCCTCCGAAACGTTGTAGGGTACGCCGTCAAGCTCCACCGTCTGGTTTCTCACAAGCGCTCCCTTATCGTCAAAGAGATACATCTGCCCGTCAATTTCAAAAGCGCCTGTCACCACATGTCCGGCGGCGTCCGCATAGCAGGTTATATCCCCCGCATTGAACCAGCCCGTAACCATCTTTCCGCTTGCAGGGTCGTAATAATAGCTGCCGTCCTCTCTCGCCACCATTCCCGTCATACGGATTCCGTCGGGGCTGAAGAAATAATTTGCATTATCAATTACCTGCGCGCCGGTGAGCATATATCCCTCGTTTTTGTCAAAGTAATAAAAATTGCCTTTCTCGTCGCTGAGCCATTCTCTTTTCATCACGCCGTTCCCGGCCGGGTCATAGTAATATTTCCTGTCGTTTAAGGTCACCCAGCCGCTGGTCTTGACGCCCTCTGCCGTAAAATAGTAGTCGCCGCCCTCCACAGCGCACTGTCCTCTCGCGATACTGCCGTCCGCCGGGGACAGATAATAGGTGCTGCCATCCGCATCGGTAAACCAACCGCTGACCAGATTTCCGGCGCCGTCCAGATAGTATTTCGTGTCGTTATGGGCTACCCATCCCTTCTGCATTCTCCAGTTCCGGTAAAAACGCACGTTTCCGTTATGGCCGATAAAGCCTTCCGGGATAATGAGCTGGCTGTAATCCTTGTACTGGTAATTCACATCCACGTTTCCGCCTACGCCGCCCACGCTTCCTTTGCAGGTATACTGCCAGAAGCAGACGTTATTATTGTAATCGCAGTTGTCGGCGTACTGCGCCACCCACTTATCCCATCCTACGGTGCTGAGTTTCCCCGCGAACACGTTTTTGCCGGAGTACACCATGGGATAGTATCCCGCCTCGTCGATTCTGGTGCAGAACGCGTTGATAATGTCAATGAGCTGCTGGCTGGAAAGCCCGAGCTGGCTCCTTTCCTCTATATCAAAAACCACGGGAAAGTTTACCGTATAAGGCTCAATCCACTGCAGAACCAGATTGGCCTCCTCCGCGGCCTGCTCCGGCGTGGTGGCGTAGGAATACAGATAAACGCCTGTCCTTATGCCCGCCGCATTGGCTCCGGTAATATTTGCCGCAAACTGCGGGTCAACGCCGCTCTTGGTGCTGCCCACTTTAATAAAGGTAAATTTCATACCGGAAGCAGCCACCTGCCCCCAGTTTATCCCGCCGTTATATTTCGACACGTCGATTCCCCGTGCAATCGCTCCGTTTGCGTTTACCGCCCACACGCTG
>CAJTMZ010000036.1:10634-12053 GCA_910577445.1 uncultured Lachnospiraceae bacterium
TATAAGCGCCGCCATAAGCTTTTTTGCCGCCGTTTTCCAATTTCGTATCATTTGCATTTTCCTCTCTCATCCTGTGTACTTTTATTGACTGATAATTGTTAAATTTTGTTAAAGGGCTCCTTATACGCCGCAACCGCTCCAAGCTCTTCCTCAATCCGAAGGAGCTGATTGTATTTGGCTATCCGGTCGCTCCGGCAGGGCGCGCCCGTCTTAATCTGGCCGGCGTTCACCGCAACCGCCAAATCCGCGATAAAAGTGTCTTCGGTTTCGCCGGAACGATGGGAAATCACCGCTTTATAGCCGTTTTTCTGCGCCATTTCTATTGCTTCCATGGCTTCCGAAACGGTGCCAATCTGGTTCACCTTGACTAAAATTGCATTCGCCACATGAAGCTTGATTCCCGCGTCCAGTCTCTTTACGTTGGTGACAAACAAGTCGTCGCCCACAAGCTGGATTTTATCCCCCAGCCTTTCCGTCAGGTGCTTCCAGCCGACCCAGTCGTCCTCCGCAAGGCCGTCCTCGATGGAAAGAATGGGATATTTGGATATCAAATCTTCATAATAAGCAATCATTTCAGACGTATCCCGCACCACTTCCTCGCCCTTAAGCGCACTCTCGCCCGGGAAATGGTACATGCCCGTTTTTTCATTGTATAATTCGCTGGAGGCCACGTCAAGGGCAATCTTTATATCCTGCCCTGGAAAATAATTACTTTTTTCAATGGCCGCCACTATTAAATCCAGAACCGCCTCCGCGTCCGGCAAATCGGGCGCGAATCCGCCCTCGTCCCCCACGCTGGTGGTAAGCTTTTTTTCTTCCAGGATTTTCTTTAAAAAATGGTAGATTTCCGCGCAGATACGAAGGCCGTCCGCAAAACTTTCGGCCTGCACCGGCATAATCATAAATTCCTGAAAGTCAACGGTGTTGGCCGCGTGTCTGCCCCCGTTTAAAATGTTCATCATGGGAACCGGCATCAGTCTCGTGTAAGCGCCTCCCAGATATTGATAGAGAGGAATGGAGAGGGAGCACGCGGCGGCCCTTGCCGTTGCCATGGATACCGCCAAAGCCGCGTTGGCTCCCAGATTCCCCTTGTTGTCCGTTCCGTCCGTTTCCATCAGGATTCTGTCGATTTCCACCTGATTTAAACCGTTTTTCCCCATAACGGCTTCTCTGATTTTTGTGTTGACATTATTGACGGCCTTTTTCACCCCAAGGCCAAAGTATCTGGTTTCCGCGTCCCGCAGCTCCACTGCCTCGAACCGGCCCGTACTGGCCCCCGACGGCACACTGGCCCTTCCGGCGAATCTTTTTCCCGTCATGGTGTCCGTCAGGACGATTTCCGCTTCCACAGTGGGATTGCCTCTGGAATCCAGAATCTCCCTGCCCCGCACATTCGTAATCTGCATATAAGTTTTCATT
>CAJTMZ010000036.1:12066-15289 GCA_910577445.1 uncultured Lachnospiraceae bacterium
ATACTCCTTTCCAAAGCCCGGAGACTTTTTTCAAGGCTATTGTATCCTTTTTCAGAACTTGCTATACTGTTTTCGGGTTCTTTAATGAAAACGCACTTAAGAACTTAAAAGATGGGAGAATGCTTATTATGAATATCATTGCCGACAAATTAAAGAAAACCTTTGCCGCCCGGGACCGGGCAGATTTCCTTGCCCTGTCTGCGCTGGTTTTAGTCTTTACCGCTCTTGCCTTTTTCAGACTGGGGAACACCTACGCCCCCCAGTCCTACTATACCACCGACACCAGTAACCGGGACATCGTTCTGGATTTCGGCGATTATGTGGATTTAAGCTCCTTTTCCGTGTTTCTGGGCAACTTAAACACCAGACATTTTTCCCTGTCCGCTTTTAATGAAGTGACCGGCGCCTGGGAAATCATAAACGGGGAAGCCGTTGCCGAATCCGTGTTTGCATGGAATCAGATTGATTTGAATTACCGGCTCAGATACCTTGGCATTGTTGTCACCGACGACGAGTCCATGATAAATGAAATCGTGATTAAACATATGGACGGTTCCGTGATTCTGCCTGTCAACTATGAGGAATATCCCGCTCTTTTTGACGAGCAGGAGCTTTTTCCCGACGCCAGAACCTACATGACCGGAACCATGTTCGACGAGGTTTACCACGGGCGCACGGCTTACGAATTTCTGCACGGACTCCCGGCCTATGAGACCACCCACCCCCACTTCGGAAAAATCCTGATTTCTCTGGGCGTCCTTTTATTTGGCATGACGCCTTTCGGATGGCGGTTCGTGCCGGTCATGTTCGGCATCGCCATCATTCCGCTTATGTATTTCTTTGCCAGAAAACTCTTTAAGGAGCCCTTTATCGCCGCGGCCACCACCGCTTTGCTCGTCTTTGACTGTATGCATTACAATCTGTCAAGGATTGCCACCATCGACATTTTTGCCGCCTTTTTTATCCTGATGATGTATTACTACATGTTCCGGTATTTTCAAAAAGACAGCGCATACCGCTGCGGCTTACTGGCCGGGCATAATATTACATCTGTTATTTCTTCTTCGTCTTCCGACAAATCCGCGTCTGCCGGTTCTTTCTGCGCTTTGTCGGATAAGTTTCCTCCCACAGAGGTTTATACCCCTCTTGCCCTAAGCGGCATCAGTATGGCCTTTGCCATTGCCACCAAATGGACGGGAGTCTACGCCGGAGCCGGTCTTGCGGTGCTCTTTATCTGGTACACCCTCACACATTTTCCAAAGAAACAGACCCTGCGGCTGTTTTTGTTTTGCTGCCTGTTCTTTGTCGCCATCCCGCTTGTTATCTACACGCTCTGCTTCATTCCCGTGGTGGGATACACCCAATACGACAACCTGATTGACAAGACCATTCAGGGCACCCTGTCCATGTTTGACTATCACTACAATCTGGAAGCCGAGCATTATTACAGCTCTCCTTTCTATGAATGGCCGGTTATCTGGATGCCTCTTTTAGACGCGAACGACATCGTAAGCGCCGATAAGGTCAGCTCTGTAAGCTGTATGGGAAATCCCCTTATCTGGTGGGCTGGAATCCCCTGCGTGCTTTATGTGCTGTTTTCCTGGATTTTCAAAAAAGATAAAAAGGCCGGTTTCCTGGTGATTGCCTATCTGGCCCAGTATGTTCCCTGGATGCCCATAAAGCGCATCACTTTTATTTACCATTACTTTCCTGCTATCCTGTTTGTAATCCTGATGATGGGCTATACCATGGCGGATATAAGAAAACGCTTTTTGTGGGGCAAAAAAGCCATTACCATTTATTTAGTAACGGCTGTTATCTGTTTCTTTCTCTTTTTCCCGGTTGTCTCGGGCCTGCCCGTTCCTCAGGAATACGGGCTGCGGCTGCGCTGGCTTAAGGAGTGGATACTTGTTCTGTGACGGGCGCCGCCACGCAATAATCCCCAAAGAAAGTAAGGTAAAAATCCTTTCCGGCAAATTTGTCCTTATCCGAACTTTTAAAAACGTACATGGCTTTTGGCAGGTACTCGCCCCCGGGCGGGTTCATGTAGAGAAATTTCTCACCGTAGGAAAGCGCTCCCTCCTGCCGCGAGCCCTCCGCTCCCTGAAAATACCGGCTGTCCACATCAAAGACAAACAAAGTGAGAATTTCCGACACGTTCCACGAGCCCTCATACTGTACGTCGGGGGTGATGCAAAACTGCAGTTTTCCCCCCATCTCAAATGCATCTGTCTCATCAGATGAATACTTTCTGGCAAATTCCAGCGCATCCACGAAATCCCCGTAGAAAGCCCTTTCAATTTCCCCGGACCAGACCGTAAAATACTGATGGAAAAACAGCCCGCTTTGCAGGGTAAAGGCAGCCGGAAGCAAATACGCCAGAACCTTCAGTTTTTTTGTTCTCCTTAAGAAATTAACGACAAAAGCAATTCCCACTCCCAGAAAAATAATATGGCTGTAAAAGATAATGTTAATCCGGTTGATGTTGATGGAATTAATCACAAGCCCCGTAAACAGCGAGCAGGCCCAGAAAACCGCAAGAAGCTGACAGCCCATTTTCCCTGCGCCGCGTTTTCCCTTCACAGCCCCTTTTACGGTAAGGCAGACGCCCAGAAGCACAAAGGGCAAAGTCCCCCTGTACATAGGTCCGAATGCCTTTATGGAATTCCAGAGCAAGTCCTCCTTTTGGAGAAAAACCACGTTTAAAAGGGATTTTGCATTCAGAAGAAGCTGCTCTTTCCAGTTTTCGGAGAAAAAGAGAATATCCGCGGAGCGCACGCTTCCCTCGAAAAATTCCATGGTTACAAAAGGCAGGCGCACCGTCTCCCACTTCATAAAATTAATCAGCATGGTCCCGTAAATGGGCCAGGAAATCCCGAAATAGACTGCCAGACAGATAAATACATCCCGCCATCTTACCTGCTTTTGGAATAAAAGCAGCGCGCACCCCGTCAGCAGAAAGAAAGGCACCATATAGAAAGCAACGCCGTAACAATACATGCTAAGGGCGAAAAATACCATGGAAAAATAAAGGCTCTTCCTGCTTTTTTCCGCCCTTTTTCCCAAAGAAGCGCTTCCCGCGTCAAGACTGCGCACCAGAAAGAAAAGCCCGCATACAAACATATGGGGAAACAGATTGCAGTCAAGGGCCCAGCGGCTCTGCATAAAGTGCCAGGGGTTCACCGCAAGAATTAAAAGCACTGCCAGTCCCGTCTTTTCGTCA
>CAJTMZ010000036.1:15303-32827 GCA_910577445.1 uncultured Lachnospiraceae bacterium
CGGCGCTTCCCAGAATACTTGCCAGCAGAACCGGAAGGCGGATTGCCGTCCTGGTAAGGCCGAATATTCTGATAAAAGGAACCATTAAATAGGAAAGAAGCGCGCTCATCTGTCCGTATCCCCAGGCCCTTAAATGGGCGGGCAAAAAGACGCCGAACCGGTCCGTTCCGTACTCCGAAAGGGCCTTTGCGTCCACCGCCGCCATTGCCCCGTCCTGATTAAGGCCCCCCGGAATTTCTCCAAAAGCCATTATCCTCACCGAAAGAAGCAGGAGAAAAGCAAAAAAGACGGCCTCTTTGCTGAATATTTTCGCTCTTTTGCGCTTTTTTTTGAAATACACGGCAATGTCCCCCTACACCCAAAAATTCACCAGATACTTCACATGGGAATACAAATCAGGCCGCATCTCCTGCAAAGACTCCCCCGTATCCAGAAAGAACGCCATTCCCTGATACCCTGTCTGCCACAGCAGACAGATTAACAGCCCCCACAGAACCATTCCCGTAAGAAAGCCGCTTCCGGTTCCGAAATCCGCCGTCCGCTCCAGGATGAGAAAAACCGACAGCACCGAAGCCAGCATAAGAAAGGCAGAAAAGTCCAGAAAATATCGCTGCAGGATGCCGGACATACTGGTATCCGCCGCAATGATGATTCCCGCCGCCAGAAGGCAGGCATTGGCGAGCGCTAAGGGTATCTTTTTACTCCCTTTAAAATATTTGTGCACAAACAAAGACAGGGGCCCGAACCACGCAAACAGGTTGGTCATAAAAACGCCCCCGTAAGTGGCTTCCTGAATGGTAACGCCCATATACTGGCTGTCAAAATATACCGCTTCCATGAAAGGAAACCGCTGTATCAGCTTTACCGGCTGAAATAAATAAGCGAAAAAGCCAAGCGGAATCCGGTCAAAATGAAATCCCCGGTTCCGCATATCGTTCATGGTAAGATTGTAATTCGCTCCGAAGTCAAACACCGATTCAAAACGGCTGTAATTATAATACATCAGTCCTGCGGCGATAAACGCCATGGGAAGAAAAAAGGCGGCCAATACCGGAAGCCCCTTTGCGAAAGCGCCCTTTTTAAGGGAATCCTTCACAGATACCCAGAGCAAAACCGCCGCCGGAAGCATGAACAGGAAAAGCTGCGGACGGCAGCCCGCAATCAGAGCCATGAACAGTGAGCCAAGGCATAAATATTTCAGGGAAATCACCTTCCCCTCCCCGGCCGCCAGAAAGCACCACAGGCCCAGCATTCCGAAAGAAAGCCCACAGAGAATGGGAACCGTATACAAATCAGGCCGCTTCATCATGTAGACAATGCCGCTTCCCAAAAGCAGCAGTTCATTCAAAAGATACCATGTCCCGACAGTGGTTTTCGGAAACCATCTGCGTATCATTTTATGAACAACGGCCAGAGTCCCCGCCATGAAAAACAAAGAGAGCAAAAAGAGCAAAATATGATTGTGCAGGTGGCTCCCGGTAATCACATAATAAGGAAGATAAAACAAAACCGCCGGAATCACCCCGAAATAGACATAATACTTTCCGTTATAATAGGCGTGGTCCCAGCTATACCACTCCCCCGCCTGACTCATCACCTGATTTCTGTAGTCCATGTCATAGGGGTTTTCCATGGCCTTCAATGCTTCGGCCGGTTCCTCCAACAGGGCAAAGCTGCCTGCCTTTAAGCTCTCCGCCAGTTCCTGATACTGTCTCTGGTTCACGCTGTCCTCCGTCTGAAAATAGGGGTTGAGCCCCGTCAGCTTCCAGAACAAAACAAGATGGGCCGTAAAAAACAATCCCAAAAGCGCGCCCCTCTTTGCCCGGCCAAGGCCCAGGTATTTTACCTGATGGAGGATAGAGGCGGGGTTTAGCAAATAAAAAAGGAGGGCAAGGAAAAATAAAAACAACACTCTTTCCCACGAAAAAAACAGCGGAATCACAGGATTTAAGGTGATGGAGACAGAAATCGTCTGTCCCGCCAAAACATCCGGAACAATCCGCAAATCCGTGCATTTTCCGTATAAATGATAAGTGATATAGCTGCTTCTTGCCTCCTGTTTCCAGATTTCCCGTCCCGGCAGACCATAATAAAGCCTGTGGGATTCATCCGTTACCCACTGCCGGACGTACACCGGTTTCTCTTCCTCCCCGCCGCCGATTACCTGAATATCAATGCGGGCAGTTAAAAGTTCTTCGTTGATTCCCCGGATTTCAATTCCAAGCTCGTCTCCTTCAACGAAAAACACATTGTCCCTTAAAAGGGTATAACCGCTCTCTGGCTCCATATCCGCCGCGGTAAGTTGCCTTGTATTATCTTTGCCCAGCTTAAAATGCCCTAAGAGTGACTCAAAATGCCGGTAATTGCACACAAAAAGCTCTGCCGCCAGCACGCAGGCAAACAAAAGCAAAATTTTTTTTCCATGCCACAACATCATACGCTCATTTCCCTCATCTGTCCGTACAAATCAAGTCCCACACAGACAATCAGCCCCAAAAGCCCTATGGCAAGATATGTGATGGGCACCAAATGAACCGCTATCAGATAAGGCATAAAAGTCAGTACCGATATCAGCATAAAGCCGCAGGTCACAGGAAGCCGCTTTACCCGGATAACGCCATAGGGAACCGCCAGCAAATCAATTAAAAATCCGTACCGGTCATGCATGTGGGGCAGGGAATATACCGTCAGCGCCACCGTAAAAAGGGCCAGCGTAATCAAAAGTTCATTGGTCAGCCTAATCTTTTTCGTGTAAAAATAGTAGGCGATGCAGCCTAAAATTATGATTGTCATAAAGGTGCCCGCTCCGCTCACCTCCGCCGCATGGCGCATATCCGGCATGGCCTCCCCCAAAAGCGCATAGATATTGGGGTATTCCAATGTTCCCCATGGATAAGTGTCTGTCTGTTCAAGATAAACCGTCATCAGCTCCTTAAAGCTGCGCCCTAAAAAATAGGCGGGAAGGGAACTGATTACGTAAATTACGGGAATCCACAGAAAGTCAGGAAGCTTTACGGTTCTTCTTTTCAGCCACATGATGATGAAAAAAGGAAGGATAAAGACGGCCTGAAGCTTAAACGCAAAGGAAATCCCCACAAAAATCAGGCTAAGACGGCTGTTATCCTTTAAGAAAAAGTATAAGGCATATAAAAGAAAGCAGGTATAAATAATATCGCACTGGCACCAGTAAGCGCCATCCAAAATAACGGTGGGAGATAACAGCAAAACCGCCATTCCCAGAATCGATTTTTTAACGTTTCCGCTCATCTTATGGATAATCAGAAAGACGGCAAATGCCGCCGCATAGTCAAAGAAAACGGATATCATTTTCAGTCCGTACAGGTCATTATCTGTGATATAAGAAACCAGACACATAAGATACATATAAGGGGCGGTATAATTGGATATGGACTGGCTTAAGGAACGAAAACCGCCTCCGTTTCGTATCTGCGTCATCCACCCTTCCAGAAATCCCCAGTAATCCGCCGACTCCACAGGCATCAGCTTCCATCTTATCATAAAGGCAAACGCAAAAAGACAGAGGATAAACGTCAAATCCACAATCTGAAACTGTATTTTGCCGATTCTTACCCTCTGAAACATGAATCTGTCAATGGCACGCTCTTCCATCATTTCCTCCCTTACCGCCTTATCCTCACACAGAGCGGAGCATACGGATTTTTGTTCCTCACAGACGAGACCCATCGTCGATTTTACGCCCGTGGGAAAACACAGGGGAAGAACGCCCCGACGGAGACGTCTTCCCCTGTGCAAATTGATTGTACCATCATATCGGCCAAATCGCCATACCAATCTTTGTTTAATTCTTATAAAGAGTATCCTCTTTCACAAAATCCGGGACCTGTCCCTCCGGGAACATATAGTTTATGCTCATTGACGAACCGTATTTTCTGGTTATGGGACTGTCCGCCTTAAAATAGATATATACCGTATAATCCGTCTCGCCGGCTACTCCGAAATCCCAGTCGCCTTCTACCATGTCGCCGGGATATACTCTGGCGACAATCTCATCAATAGCCTCCTCGTCCGTATAATCCGCGTAAACCCGGGTATCTATCGTATCCTCTTCATAATCCAGCGTACTATGATAGCCATAAGCATACGAAGGCGCTGCTATGTCTCCTCCAGCCAATTCCGGCAGTACCGCTCCGGCCTCCATGGACTGCTTTTGCATCAGTTCGTTGTATGCCTCTGTATTATGATTCATAATCTGAATATGCTCCACATCCTCCCTGTTAAGCTGAAATTCCATGTAGTATCCATGCTCTTTCAGCCATGCAATGGTATCCTCGTAAAAAGGATATACATTCATTGCCACATCCCAGCTTCTGGTGGAATAAGCGTACTCCGAACCCGAAAAATATCCGTATCCGCGTCCTTTTATTTCTTCGGAAATCGTGATTCTTCCCATTCCGACAGGAAGATTTTCTTTTACGTTGGAGAAATTGGCCCTGGCCAAATCTTTCTGATAAACCTGAATAAATTCTTTTATCTCTTCCCGGGCAAGTTCCTCCCAGTAAACCGTATTTCCATAAGCGGCGCCTACCTTGTATCTGTCGGTGTTCTCCAAAATTCCCATAAGATTTTCCGCGGCTCCCGGCAGATAGCCCCTTTTAAACTCATCCGAGCCTATAATCCTGTCCAAAAGCTCCGCCGTCTGCTCATTCTCCACATTTACCCAGATTCGCCTGTAAACCTCCCGGCCGTTTTTCAGACGGTAAAGCAGCGTTGCCGTTGACCATTTGTTGCCCGGAGCAAATACCATCGCGTCCGCTCGCGAGGTTGTATCGGATAAAAAGTTATAGGCTTCCATGGAAAGGGACGCCAGTTCGCAGACATCCTCCGCATTAGTCAGGTGCATATACTTCTTCGCGTATTCTTCCTCCGACAGGTATTCCCCCTTCTCGTCAAAACGAGCGCCTCCGCCGTAGATTGTCTCGTAATCGGAAGGGATGAAAGCTACGCTCTCAATCTTCTCCGGCTTTGGAACATAAGCGTCATATCCGAATAAGTCATAGCGGAACACAAGGAAAATAAGGGCCGTAATCACACCGCTTAATACAATGTGGGATTTTTTGTGAACCATTCCTTTGATGTCAAATTCATAAATCGACTGTATCAGCCCGCTCCCAATTACCACTACAAGTGCAAGTGAAAATATAACGTAACCGCCTCCTTTTAAGGCAGTTGCCGGCTCATAGTCCACCATATCCGCTATTACTCCTCCAATCAGCAGCGCCATGGGAACCGTCAGCAGAATCTTAATCACAGGCTTTGTAATCTGAAAGGTCATAGCCTTTCCGGCCGCCTCTGCGGGACGCTTTAAATAGCAGGCATAAGAAATCACTCCGATAACAAGGGCAAACACCAAAAGAGCTGCAAAATACTTAATATTAATTATGTTTTTGTAGCTGAAAGTATCGGCAATTTCTGTATACCACATAAAAGGAGAAACCTTTGGCGCTACGTCCATACTGTGATAACTGAAATATTTAAAAAATAAAGACCGGTAGCCCTGCAGCATATACCTTACCATATATTCATAAAAGCAAAAAACAAAGAAACCGAAACCGGTAATCACAAGATTTCCCGTCAGCATAAGCGCCAAAATCGCCATGTGATAGACGCTTAAATAATAAATAATGTTGACGCCCAAAGCCGCAAATGCCGTAAACAGCACTCTGCCGTCCACCGCTCCGTTTCCGGCCGCAATCAAAAGACTGATAAGCAGTCCCAGAAAATAAGGCAGAACATACAGGATAATACCGTTCAGCCATATGATAAGGAACCTTTTGCTTCTCTTTACCGGCATTCCCATATAGAAATCTATTTTCTTCCGGCTGTAAAGATAAGAGAATCCCTGAATGCCAGCCGATACCGCAATGATTGTGGTAAGTACCGGCAACGGAGAGGAAAATCCAAGCTGTCCGCACATGCTGTTTATCAGCCGCTCACGCATGGCCTCCCCGGCAAACGCGGCTCCGTAGGTATCTGTCAGTAATTTAAGAGAGTTCATCTGCCGGCTGATGGTTATTGAAATTTCAACCGGTATTGCCAGCACAAAGAAAAGAGCCGACAGCATCCACACCCACAAACGCCTTTTATTGTTTTCTTTGATACTAGCCAAGAATGAGTTTTTTGATGTCATAGCCCACTACCTCCGTTTCACTGATAAAGATTTCCTCAAGGGAAAGCGGCAGAGCCTCGAAAAATACGGTGTTTACCGTAGCAAACACGGCAAGTATTTCGGCTTTGTTTCCCCGTACAGTCAGAACATTTAAGGAGCCCCTCTTTTCGTTTTTCATAATATCCAGACTGGAAATCGCCTTTGCTTCGTCATCCGTGGTTTTGAACACGCACTGCACCTTCTGAATATTGCATTTCATATCTTCCAAATCCCTGGAAAGCAATACGCCGCCCCGGTGAAGCAGTCCCACATGGTCGCAGATATCCTCAAGTTCCCTCAGGTTATGGGAAGCGACAACCGGCGTCATTCCCCGGCGTTCCATCTCGCTGGCAAAAATACTCTTAATGCCTTGACGCATCACCGGGTCCAAACCGTCGAAGGTTTCGTCGCACAAAAGGTACCTGGCTCCGCTGCACACACCGCAGATTAGCGCAAGCTGTTTTTTCATTCCCTTGGAATAGGTATTGATTTTTCTCTTTTTATCCAGTCCGAAATTTACCAGATAGCTGTAAAAATCATCCGCCGCAAATTCCCTGTAAACGCTGCTTAAATATTTCTGCATATCGATTGCGTTGCTGTTCGCAAAAAAATACGGTTCGTCCGCGATAAAATAAATATTGTTCTTGGCCTCCATATTGTCAAACACGGGAATGCCGTCAATTTTAATTTCACCCGTATCGGGTCTGAGCACGCCCGCCGCCATCCGGAGTATGGTGCTTTTTCCCGCCCCGTTGGTGCCGATAAGTCCAAACACCGTATTTTCTCTGATGGTCACGCTGACATTATCCACAGCCTTAATTTTATCGTAGGACTTGGTCACATCCTTTATCTCAATCATCAGCCTTACCCCCTATTATACTTTGAATCAGTTCCTCCTCTGTAATTCCCACCTCGAGAGCGGCCTTACAGATATCTCTTAAGTCCTTAAGCAGCTTTTCCTTATATTTAAAAAGCAGCCGTCCGTCATCCGAGACAAAATTTCCCTTTCCCTTCACAGTATAGATATACCCCTGCCGCTCCAGCTCGGAATAAGCCCGCTGAATCGTATTGGGATTGATGGAAAGTTCAACCGCCAGATTCCGCACGGAGGGCATTTTTTCGTCCGGATGCAGCACGCCGTGCAGTATCAGCATTTTGAACCGCTCCGTGACCTGTTCATAGATAGGGCTTGTATCTCGATAATCTATGAGTATCATGCATGACTCCTTTCCGCTATGCTAAAGTATCCCTGAAACCGGAAATACCAGGCAGAGCCAAGTGTACTAATATTGTTAATACACTTATGGTATTACAGGGGGCGCTTTTCTGTCAATAAAAATGCCCATAGATTAATAAAACATTAATTGTTTACCTCCGATGCCTTTGTTACCACGAAACTTTCCCACCGTAACCGGATTTACTTTTCTACTATTTTAAATTGATATCTTTTTTGTGTTATAGTGTTTTTAAAACAACATTTTTGTGTTAAATTGGTATGGAAGGAATTGCAGTGAACGAAAGTTTACATTTGAAAAGTTATGCCCGGTAAATAAGGCATATTTAACATGAAAGGAACTGACAATGGAAATAATCGGTTATATTTCACAATCCGTTATCAACACATTGGGTTTAAATATTCCTCCTGATACGCCAGTATTCATAGGCGAATCCAATATAACGCATATTAAGAACCGACACCGTTACGAATTTGACAAGTATTACGGAGATATCAGCATAATAATAAACTCTCCTGATTTTGTGGGGGTAAATCCAAAAGATAATTCCATTCTGTTTGTAAAGCTATATCAGGTAAACGGAGAGTATATCCGTGTAGCGGTAAAAATTACCTCCGGCGGCAAATGTTTCGCCAAAACATTGCATTCGTTAAGTACTTGCAACGCAGAAAGATATCTGGAAAAAGGCACTTTGAAAAGACTTGACACAAACTGAATTTATTGTATAATTAAGTTGCTAAATGAGTAAGCTATATTGAATGAAATCTGAGGACGGAACAGGCGGCCGTCGCCCATTGTTAGGAGATGTGGATTGTCACCCACCTATTTCATTCAAATTATCGGCAGGTAACTTCGGTTACCTGTCTTTTATCTTTATTTGAAAAATAAGAAATAGCCATCCCGCTCACTTCACACACAATGGCTGGACGACTATTTCCATAAGTTTAACTTAACCTTTTTGTTTTTCTGGTTGTATCCGATTTTCTCTATTTCTTAATGAGCAGAGATTTTCCTGTCATCTCCGCAGGCTGTTCCTTCCCCATCAGCTCAATCAGCGTAGGAATGATATCAGCCAGACATCCGCCTTCCCTCAAGGTATAAGCCGAATCGGCGTTCACCAGAATAAAGGGCACCGGATTGGTGGTATGAGCAGTAAAAGGCGCTCCTGTCTCGTAATCAACAAGCTGCTCGGCGTTTCCATGGTCCGCGCAGATAAACATCTGTCCGTTCACATCCTTAACTGCCTGCACTGCTCTTCCGACGCACTCGTCTACCGCTTCCACCGCCTTGATGGCCGCCGCTTCCACGCCGGTGTGACCCACCATATCGGGATTGGCAAAATTGATGATAATCACGTCGTATTTATCGGATTTGATTGCTTCCACCAGTCTGTCGCAGACCTCGTAAGCGCTCATCTGAGGTTTCAAATCGTAGGTCGCCACGTCCTTGGGGGAATTTACCAGGATTCTGTCCTCTCCCTCGTTGGGCTTTTCCACGCCGCCGTTGAAGAAGAAAGTTACGTGCGCGTACTTTTCCGTCTCTGCGATTCTCGCCTGCTTCATATTGTTTGCGGCAAGCCATTCCCCGAAAGTATTGGTTACGGAAATCTTATGGAAAGCAATCTCCTTGTTGGGAATGGTAGGGTCGTAATCGGAGAAGCACACATAGGTTAAATCCAGTCTTTTCTCTCTCTCAAAGCCCTTGAAATCATCGTCGCAGAAGCTTCTGGTGATTTCTCTTGCGCGGTCGGGCCTGAAATTAAAGAAGATAACGGAATCTCCGTCTTTAATAGTTGCCACAGGCTTACTGTCCTTTACTACTACGGTAGGCTTTACAAATTCATCGGTTTCTTCCCTGTCGTAGGACGCCTGGATTCCCTCGGGGCCGCTTGCGGCTGTCAGACCCTCTCCCTTTGTAAGGGCGTCGTAAGCTAATTTCACTCTGTCATAATTGTTATCTCTGTCCATCGCGTAGTAGCGTCCCATCACCGATGCGATTTCGCCTGCGCCGATTTTCTTCATTTCCGCTTCCAAATCCTCCGCATAGCCTTTTCCGCTTGCCGGAGGGGTATCGCGGCCGTCTAAGAAGCAGTGTACATAAACTTTGGAAAGTCCGTTTCTTTTCGCCAGCTCTAAAAGACCGTAAAGATGGGTATTGTGGCTGTGAACGCCGCCGTCTGAAAGAAGGCCGAACATGTGAAGGGCGGAATCGTTTTTCTTACAGTTTTCCACCGCCATAAGAAGCGCTGGATTCTCAAAGAAGGTTCCGTCCTGGATTTCCCTGGTGATTCTCGTAAGTTCCTGATATACGATACGTCCGGCTCCCATATTTAAATGGCCGACCTCGGAATTTCCCATCTGTCCGTCGGGAAGTCCGACCGCCATACCGCTGGCGTTTCCTTTCACAAAAGGGCACTCCGCCATGAGCTTATCCATCACGGGTGTTTTGGCTTTTGCAACAGCGTTTCCGTCCTTGCGCTCATTTAAACCGTAGCCGTCCAAAATCATTAATACTGTAGGTTTTTTCATTGATGCTCTCCTTTTCTCTTTATTTTAATTTTCTCTATTATTTGTAAAAACTCTGATTATCTCTGCCACCTGAAAATTATACACGTTTTATACAGGCTATGCAACAGTTTTCCTCTTTAAAAATCCGATAAACGCCGCCAGAACAAGCATGACGCAAATCCCCGAAACCGCCTCCGCCAGCCGCCAGCTTACCGGTTCCTCAAACCGCACCTGAAGGCTGCCTTCATATCCCGCCGGCAGTATGACGCAAATCTGATTATTTTCCCCGCTTTTTTCCACCGCAAACCGCTCGCCCGTATTTAAGTCCCTCGCCGTATAGCCGGGGTAATAATAAAGGGGAATTAACAGGCCCGCTTCCCTGTTTTGCGCCTTACAGATAACCGTGACCGTATTATATTCCTTCTCAAATCCCCTTATCTCAACGCCGCCCTCTTCCGCGCTCACAGGCGTCTGTATGTCCTCCACCGCCGGCCCGAAGGAGCCCGGGTAGAGGTATTCTCCGTCTGAAACCGCGTTGCTCTCAAAAGCGGCGATGTCGTATGCAAGATACATATCCCCCCGGTAAAGGGTACTGTAAATCAGTTGGGCTCCCTGCATCATTGCCAGAAAACCAAGAAACATCATTACGATTTTCCCTTTTCCCCTCCCGTAATTACGCTGTACCTCCAAGATGACAAACACGCCCAGCAGGCTTCCGAAAAGCCCCGCAAGGGTAAGGAGCCGGAACGGGAACTGGATTTTCCCGAAAAGGTTTCCAAACGCCGGAATCATCCTGTCAATTTCCCGGTAAGGAAATACATTGGACGCCATAAGGGCAAACAGCACGAAGAAGCCCCCGGTCAGCGCAATTTCCTTTTTCCTGCAGCGCAGAACGCCCTTGTAATGCATCAGTACTGCCGCCGCCAACAAAGCCCAAACGGCTGTTCCAACCGGTTTTGGAAATTTATCGGAAAGCGGGCCTATGGCGCTCCAGGTGGTAGTCAGTGTGCCGTTCCAGTAAACCGCGAAAAGCTCCGCCAGACTGGCTCCGTAGTTCTGGAACACCGGCTCCATCCCATGCCTTAAATTAACCACAAAGTCCTCCTGCATATAGCGGAAAAAGGGAACTAAAAACCACAGATTTATCAGGATTGTAAAAACTCCAATCTCTGCGAAATATACCAGCCGTCTCTTATTTAACATTTTCTTCCAGCATACGGCGCAGAACAAAAATATGGCAAACGCTGCCAGAAAACAGATAATAACATGAGTCTGGATAAGACCCGTAAATCCAATAACAGGTGCTATCAAATATTTTTTCGAAAAATATCCGCTCCCGGTTTCCCCGTCATTATCCCGGCTGTCACGAATTTTCTCAAACGCATAATAAAATCCCAGGGCCGCCAGAGGCAGAAACATCATTGCGGAGTATTCCCCCAGAGCGGCCCGCACATAAATACAGCTCAGCCGATAGGGAAACAGGGTATAGATACAGCTTCCGAACAGCGCGTTTTTTTTCTCTCCCGACATCTTCAAAAAAGCATAATAAGCCGCGGCAGCCGTCCCCAAATTTATGGCCGCAATATAGCATTTATACGCATTCTGCACGCTGACGCCCAGAATACGCAGTACGGACGGAAACAGCAAAAGCCCCTCGCCGTACATGACAGACACCGGATACCCCCAGCCGTTAAACCATCCCGGCTGAATCCTGACCGGAAAGCTTCCCGCTTTGAGCCCCTCCGCCAGTCCTTCAATCCGGAAGAGATGGAAAATCAAATCATGTCCGTATAAAATATACTCTTCCATCAGGCCAAGGGAGGCAATCCCCCCGATGATAATTATGCCAATCACCTCAGGAATCCATTTGAATTTCCGTTTCCTAAAATAAATAACACAAGCTATTATATTAAAAAGAAGCAGTTTCACCGCCATGCAGAAAATCCGGTACGCCTTAGAATTATCCGCTGTGGAAAGGGTAATCCAGTTTACGTTAAAATCCCCCGGACTGTCGGGTTCTACCACTACTCTTACAGACACATTATTCTCGTTTACATAAACGGAGAAGGTTCTGCCCTCCTGCCTGTCCGACAGACTCACATGGTCGGAATAAAGGGCGCGCGCCCCGGCCCCGGCCGTCATGCATTGCACGTAGCTTACCGCCCTTCCTTTTCCCTTTTCATACAACAGCGTGATATCATAAATTCCCTTTGACAGGACAATTTCTTCCGTGTAGATTTTTCCCGTTCCCTGCGTTCCGTATGTTCCGTCGTCAGAGCCCTCTCCCGTATCTTCCCGGAAATAATCCCTGAACAGATGGCCCACGGTATCCTCCTTCGCCGTCTTCCCCGCAAAAAGTAAAAATACCAGTATTTCCAACAGGCAGAACAAAAAATAACAGCCAGATTTTTTTATCCGCATTTGCACCTTCCTCACCTCATGCCGTTTGAACGCCGAACCTTTCCTCACCCGTGGGCGTAATCCTTGTCCACCTCAATCACGGCAAAATAGTTGCCTTCCAACTTACGGATTTTTCCCGCAATATAAGAAACCACTTCACTGTCGGACATGGCATAATTAAAAGGCACCACCACGTCAAAAATCACATTCACATGAGTGGGACCGTGTACAATCCGAAAATCATGGAACTTCACATCCCCTTCCATATCGCCCACGATATTTGCCACTTTGCGCTTTACCTCGTTCGTCACCTCGTCGTCAAGACACACCGGGTCCATATGGATAACGGCGCTGCAGTTTAATTCGTCCGCCAGTTTATGCTCAATCAAATCAATCATGTCATGCAAAACGAGGATATCTCCCGTAGAGGGAACCTCCACATGCACCGAAAGCATCACTCTCCCCGGCCCGTAATTGTGGACCACCAAATCGTGGAGCCCCAGCACTCCCTGATTTTTATATTCCATAATGATATCTTCTATCCGGTTTACAAATTCCTCCTCGGGCGGCTGTCCGAGAAGAGGGCTTACGGTATCCTTCATAGCGCCAATCCCCGTCCATATGACAAACAGCGCGACCAGTATTCCACACCAGCCGTCAATGTGCACCTCAGTAAAAAAAGCCAGTACCGTAGTCAAAAATACCACAAAAGTGGAAACGCTGTCGCTGATGCTGTCCTTTGACGCCGCCAGCATTGTGGCGCTGTTTATCTTTTTTCCCACCATTCGGTTATACAAAAACATATACAGCTTCACGCAGATGGAAATCACCAAAATAAAAAGAATCAGAGGGCTTGCGTTCACTGCCTTAGGATGAATGATTTTGTCAACGGAAGACTTTAAAAGCTCCGCCCCCATAAGCAGAATAATCACCGATACCAAAAGCCCCGCTATGTATTCAATTCTTCCGTGCCCGAAAGGGTGGTCGCTGTCCGGCTTCTGCCCTGCCATGCGAAAACCCACCAGCGTAATCACGGAGGAACCGGCGTCGGAGAGATTGTTAAAGGCGTCCGCCGTGATGGCGATAGACCCCGACAGCCAACCGGCTATCGCTTTTATAAGAAACAGAAAAAAATTGAACACAATTCCCACCCCTCCGCAGAGCATTCCATATGCCTGCCGCACTCTCGGGTCGGACGTGTTCTGATAATCTTTGATAAATAATCTGGATAAAACTGAAATCATATCTGTACTCCTTCGGCATACCTCTTTGTATATGGTTTTCCGGGCATGCAATTGAGTATTATTTTATGCCATTTGGAAGAAAAAAACAATTAAGAAATTTGTGTTGACAAATATCCCTTTAAAGCGTATGTTAAATCTATACCCAAAAATTTACAGACAGAAAGGAGATATTATTGATGTCGGGCAGCAAAATGAAAACCACAAATAATGTTATAACCATACAATCAATAAAATCACCTGACTGTTTATGTCTGCATAAACGGCCGCCTTTTTGTATATTTTCCTGTTTTTACGGATAAGGCCGCCCATACAGATATATAATTGGCGAACTCATTTACAGTCATGGTAAAACATGGCTGTTTTTTTATGCAGAAGTTTTGCAGCCGCCTAAAATAAAAGGAGAACTTATGAAAAAAATATCAACCTATATCCTGGAACACAAATTTGCCTTCCTCTTTGCGATTCTGTCCATGGTTATCAGCATCTGTCTCGATATGCTCTCGCCCCAGCTTATCAGAATAATCGTGGACGATGTAATTCTCGGAGGGAACCTTTCCCTTCTTACGCCGCTTCTCGCCGGAATTTTGTGCGTGGGAGTCGGACGCTGTATTTTTCAGTATGTAAAGGAATTTATCTTTGACGTTACCGGTTCCAAAATCGCCTGTGAAATACGCCGGGATTTGTTCCGTCATATTCAGTCCTTAAGCGCGGAGTTTTTTGACCGGACCGGAACCGGCGAGCTGATGAGCCGTGTGAAAGACGACGTGGACAGAATCTGGGACGGCCTCTCCTATGTGGGAATGCTGATGATTGAAGTGATAATCCACACTTCCATTATTCTTTTCTGCATGTACAGCTTAAGCTGGAAGCTGGCCATCCTGCCCACCCTCTGTATGCTTCTGGCCGCCGCCATCGCAATATTAATGGAAAAAAAGCTGGACGCGGTTTATGAGGATATCAGTGAGGAAAACGCAGCGCTTAACACCGTTGCCGAAGAAAATCTGGCGGGGGCAAGAACCGTAAAAGCCTTTGCGCGGGAAAAATTTGAGATTTCCAAATTTCTTTCCCATAATCAGCGTTACTATGACTTGAATATGAAGCAGTCAAAGCTTTTTGTAAAATACCATCCCTACCTTTCCCTCATCACAAAGCTGCTTCCGCTCATGGTTCTCGCCATTGGGGGAAGTCTCGTAAGCGGCGGGGAAATGACGCTGGGTGACTTAAGCGCGTTTATCGACTATTCCATGAATATCGTATGGCCCATGGAAATGCTGGGATGGCTTACCAACAGTTTATCCTCCGCTATCGCGTCCAACAGGAAGCTGAAAAAAATCTATCGGGAAAAACCGGCCATTCTGGAAAAGGAAGCCCCCGTTCTTCTGCCCGAGGTAAAAGGAAAGGTTACCTTTTCCCATGTTTCTTTCCACAAGGCGGATAAACATGAGATTTTAAGCGACATTTCCTTTTCCGTGGAACCGGGTAAAACCGTGGGGATTATGGGAGCCACCGGAGCCGGAAAAAGTTCGCTCATTTATCTTCTTCAGCGTCTTTACGACGCCACCGACGGAGAAATCCTGTTAGACGACGTGAATGTAAAGGATATTTCCCTGAAACAGCTTCGCGGCTCCATATCTCTCGTAATGCAGGACGTATTTCTCTTTTCCGACACGATACTGGAAAACGTACGTCTGGGGCAGAAAAATATCCTTTCGGACTCAGCCGTCCGGGGAGCCGCCGACAAGGCCAAGGCCAGAGGATTTATTGAAAAAATGGAAAAACAGTACGATACGGTAATCGGAGAACGGGGCGTGGGACTCTCCGGCGGACAGAAGCAGCGCCTGACCATTGCAAGGGCTCTGGCCAAAAAGACGCCCATACTGGTGCTGGATGATTCCACCTCGGCGCTGGATATGGAAACCGAACAGTCTATCCACGAAACCTTAAACAGCTTAAAGGGCATTACAAAAATCATTATCGGCCACCGCATCAGCGCCGTGTGCCATTCGGATGAAATTATTATTCTGGAAAACGGAAAAATCGCGGAAAGAGGAACGCACCAGAGCCTTCTTTCCGCCAAAGGTCTGTATTACCGGACCTACATAGCCCAATATGGAGAACCCGGAAAGGAGCAAAGCGCATGAGCATCAATTCCTATAAAGAAGACGAGCAGCTAGAGGGGACCGGAAAGGCCCGCACCATCCTCCACCTGCTCTCCTATATGCGTGACTTTAAAAAAGAAATAACAGCCGTACTTTTGATTATGGCCTTTTGCGTCACGGTATCCCTTTTAAACCCGCTGATTATAGAAGCGGCCATTGACCGTTATATTTCCGGCAAAAATCTGCCGGGGCTGTTTCGCCTGATTGGAGCGGCCGCCGTTTTGAATCTTCTGATGATTGGCGGAATCAAACTTCGCATGTACATAATGGCAAAGGTGTGCAACAGCATACTCCTCACCATACGCCAGGAACTTTACTCCCATATCCAGACGCTGGATTTGCAGTTTTTTGACAGCCGTCCCACGGGAAAAATACTGGCCAGGGTGATTGGGGACATCAACTCCTTAAAGGATGTGCTGAACAATTTTGTCACCACCCTGATACCGGATTTTATCACGGTTGCCGCCGTAATGGTAATTATGTTTGTCAAGAACCACATTCTGGCCGCCGCCGCCCTGTGCAGCCTGCCTTTTATGGGCATCTGTATATGGCTGATTCAGGTTTATTCCCACAAGAAATGGCAGGATTTCCGCAAAAAATCCTCCAACCTGAACGCTTTCATCCACGAGGACATCTCCGGTATGCGGATTATACAGAGTTTTTCCGCGGAGCCGGAAACAAGCGAAACCTTTGACCAGCTTTTGACAAAGCACCGCTCTTCTTTTATCAGAGCTGTCCGTCTGAACGACGCCATGGGATCCGTCATTGATTTAAGCTGGGGTGTGGGCATTGCCGCCCTTTACTTTGTGGGACTTCGGATTTTGGGCGCAGAAAATGTGTCAATCGGGACTTTCCTTGCCTTTGGCGGCTACATTACCATGTTCTGGAACCCGATTATGAATCTGAGTAATTTTTACAATCAGATTATTACCAATATCGCGGCGGCAGAGCGTGTCTTTGAAATCATGGACGCCGAACCTTCCATCAAAGACGAAAAAGACGTAACCGAAATCCCGCCCATAAAGGGACAGGTTGCATTTTCCCATGTGAGCTTCTCCTATGACGATACGGTAAAAGTGCTAAACGATGTAAGCTTTACCATCCGTCCCGGCGAAACCATCGCTCTCGTAGGACCCACCGGTGCGGGCAAGACTACCATTGTCAACCTAATCAGCCGTTTTTACGATGTGCAGGAGGGCATTGTGAGCATCGACGGATATGATATCAAAAAGGTTTCCATCGAAAGCCTGCGCCGCCAGATGGGCATTATGACCCAGGACAACTTTTTGTTTACAGGCACCATAAAGGAAAATATCCGTTACGGGAAGCTGGACACCACCGACGAGGAAATTATAGAGGCCGCCAAAGCGGTTCACGCCCACGATTTCATCTGCCGTCTGGAAAAAGGATACGACACAATGCTTACCGAGCGGGGCGGCGGCCTTTCCGTGGGGCAAAAGCAGCTTCTCGCCTTTGCAAGAACCATGGTTTCCAGACCCAATATTCTGATACTGGACGAAGCCACCTCCAGCATCGACACCAATACGGAACTTCTTGTTCAGGACGGCATTGACGTTCTCTTAAAGGGGCGCACCTCATTCGTCATTGCCCACAGGCTTTCCACCATACAAAAAGCCGACCGGATTTTTGTAATTGACAACGGCGGAATTGTTGAGCAGGGCTCCGCGGCGGAATTAATGGCAAAAAAAGGAGCCTATTACAGGCTCCATAACGCACAGCTTATGACTGTTTAATCTTATTTCTTTTTGGACCGGAACATGCCGAAAGCTTT
>CAJTMZ010000037.1:0-25758 GCA_910577445.1 uncultured Lachnospiraceae bacterium
TCAATTTTATTTTTCCTTACTCAGTCTCTCTAAAACCTCCGCCACTTTCCCCGCAGCCATCCCATCCTCCACCATCTCCGTGGTTTCAAACAGTTCATCCAGTTCTTTCAGATACTGCTTATTATTAAATACCTTTACCCGCTCTTCCAGTTCCTCGTCATTTAACGCAAGCGGAAAAGGAAGCTTTCTCAAATCCCACAGAAGTTTTCCCCGCTCGCCTTCGTACTCTTTATAATCATCCGCATAAATGAACACAGGAATTTTCATTACTGCCGCATCAAAAGCGGCGCTGGAATAATCTGTCATAAAAGCGTCGCAGCCTGCCAACACTTCATACATATCGTCCACCCGGCTTACATCCACGGTTCTTTTATTCAGGCCGTCAACTGCCTCCCTGTCCAGATTTCTGGCAACCAGCTGCGGATGCAGACGCAAAAAAACATACCATATGCCGCCAAAACGTTCTTCCAATACATTTATAAGACGCTCGAAATCAGGAAATCCCTGTTCTGCCGCAATGGTTCTGTCTGTCCCCTGGCTGCCGCCCCGGAATGTCGGCGCATACATAAGGATTTTCGCATCCTCTTGCAGCTTATAGGCAACCCGCACCTTTTTTCTGCACTCGTTTTTTCCGTTTATCAGAATATCACATCTCGGCGACCCCGTACGAAGCACCGGCCCGTCATATATCATTCCCGTGGGAAGCGTATTGTCATACCATTTTGAATTGGAAAGCACATAATCTATCATGTCAGAGTCGTGCTTGCTCACCAGATAGGCTATTTTTGAAAAAGAGGAGCCTCTGTCAAGGCAGGTAGGCTTAAATCCCAGCTTTGCATGCCAGGTTTGTATATAAATCTGATTTTTCCTCTTCCGTGCCTCTAACTGTTTTCTGCTGTTGTCAATCCAGAAACGGGCTGTTGCAAGGTGATATGCCCGATTCCACAGACTGTTGTGTACAACTTTTATTTCTTTGGGAAATTTCTTTGAAATATCATTCACAAGCCATACCAGTTCATAACCTGTATTTCTTCGGATAAATTCCTCCGCAATATATTTGGGGTTGCATGTGTAGCCGGTTGTTCCCTCGATACAGCAGAAAACGATTTTTTTCTTTTTCACCGAAAATATCCGGCACAAATAAAAAGGGATGCTTTGAAGCCGCGCCGTCCATATTCTCTTTTGAATATACCGTTGTTCTTCATTCATCCCCCTTGTCCCACTTTCTAAAATTTTCAAATTCCGGCAATCCCGCTGCCTTTCCCTTCGCAAGCCTTCTGTTGTTCAAACTCCGCTGTCAGCTTCTCTGCAAAAAAGATTCCAGTGTATACCGGAACGCATCCTCCAGTCCTACCTGCGGCCACCAGCCAAGCTCCCTGATTCTGTCAACATTCATAATTCCAAGCTTAAAAGGCAGATACTTTAATTTTTGCTCCTCCGGATGCGTATACCGCACCTTTACTTTTCCTTTTGTATCCAGTCCTGCAATCAGCTCCGCCAAATCCCGGATACTAATTAAATTATCCAGATTGGCAATGTTATAATAATGCTCCTTCCCCTTCGTGAAAGCCAGCAGCATGGCGCCTATAGCGTCCGCCACATAAGTATAAGTTCTTTCAGCGCTTCCGTCTGTCTGCAGAATGATATCTTTTCCGTCAATCACATTCTTGATAAATTCCGAAAATGCCCGGCCATCGTCAAGGGCAATCCCGGGTCCGAAAGTATGGCACAGCCGTACCCCCACATAAGGTATCTGATATTGCGCCTCATAGGCCGCAAACATGGTTTCGCAAAGCCTCTTTGCCTCCGGATAGCAGGCCCTTGCATTATCGCAGTGCATAGGCCCCATATCCTCTTCATGAATCCCCTTTTCGCTTTTCCATTCGCCATAAATTTCAACTGTGGACACATACAGGATTTTTTCGCTTTTCTTTTCCCTTGCCAGTTCCAACACATTTTTCGTCCCCTGCACATGCCCCCAAAGTGTATCCACCGGCCAGTTGGTAAAATCCTGCGGACTGGCAAGCCCTGCCGTATGGAAAATATAGTGGACGTCGCCTTCCCAATGAATGGGTTCAGTAATGTCCTGCACCAGTGTGTGAATATAGGTAAGCCCCAGGGACGCGCCAAACACTTCCCTCAGTTTCTGCCTGCTCCGAGCAAGGGCAAGAATTGTGATATTCAAATTCCAGTCAATATTGGCCTTGCTGATGGCCTCCACAATATACATGCCAAGACGCCCGGTGGCCCCCGTCACCAGAACCGTTTTGTTCCTGAAATTCTCCCAGTTAATGGGGTTATTTAAAATAATTTCTATATCCCGCTGTTCTACCATATCTACACCCCAAACACGTTTTTATGCTCTTCTAGCTCCAATATCGCTTTCAGAAAATAATAATCCTCCGGCGTTGTGATTTTGATATTCGTCCTCTGCTCTTTCACCAAATGGACGGTTCCGCCAGTCCCGGCATATACCATTGCCGCATCCAGCAAGGGCATTTCCGTCTGCCCCAAAGTATCTATCTTCCCGTAAGCCTCCATAATTTTGCCGAATTGAAAAGTCTGAGGAGCTGTAATGGAATAGGTATCCGCCCTTTTCTTGAACTCGTCCATTCCGGCTTCCTCCGTACTGGTAATAATAACTGATTCCGTTACCGGGTGCGCCGTAACGGCGCATCCGTATTGAGCAGCCACACAGATATTTTCATGTATCACGGATAAATCCACCAGAGGCCTTACGCCGTCATGTATCATAACAATGTCATCCGGCTTTCCGCCGTCCCCGGCAATCGCTTCAAGCCCCCGCTTTAAGCTGCTTTGCCTATTACTTCCGCCAACAATGACTTTATCCACCTTTGTAATCTGATACAATCCGAGAAGATTCTGCATATATTCCGTATAGCTTCCGTGACAGACCACAATTACTTTGTCGATTTCTTCACTCTGCTCAAATTTTTCCAGCGTATAAATTACAATGGGTTTTCCCATTAATTTTAAAAATTGTTTCGGCAGCCCGCCGCTTCTCATTCTCTGCCCCACACCGGCGGCAAGCACTATCGCAATATTCAATCTGTTTTCTCCATCAGTTGCCGCCGCTTCTTGAAAGCCGGTTTATAAATCAGACATTACCATGCTCCGCAGGTCGGCTTATAAAATAAAAAATCGGAGACAATTGCACAAAACAACAGTCTCCGATACTTTCCGTTTATAGTCTGCTTCCATGCAAATTATGTCACCCTTTCCATGGGCTTTTATTTATATATCGGCAGAAACTTTTTATTCTTTACCGTGGTTTGAGTTTTCAACTGAAACTGTCAATGTTTGCTTTCTTCATACTCTATTTGCTAACCTTAAAGCAAACAAAAATTTATTCCTTACATAGCTAAGGCATACTTCTTCTCTAAAGCCAAAAATTCAGTTGACACTCTGTAATATGACCTTTCAATTTCTTCCTGATTAAACCGGTTTCCCTTTGCATTAGATACTTTTCTGATAACAGCTTCCTTATTGTCATCACCAAATAAAGCTTTTTGCTGCCTGTTTATAAAAAACGTAGTCGCTGTTATCTCCAATTCTTTAGTTGTCATAGTTCCACACAATTGAAGTATATCATGTACTATACTCTTTGAACGAGTATCTAATACTGTGCCTGTATGAACGATGAAATCAAAAAATTCATCATATTCCTTGCCCTTTTCTATAATCCCATTGGCTTCTGTCAAAATATCATCAGCTACGCAATCCTGTAACGCATCAGCTACCTGTTGACTATAAGGGCCATAAATATACAGCTTATAGCTCGCATTGATATTAACTCCCAATGCCTTACAGAAATAGACCAATTTCTGCAACTGCACACGACCATGAATAGTGTCCCCTCTTTCATGCAGCAACTGAATGATAAATGTATTTAAATCCATGAATCTGCCTCCTAAATTTTATTCATTATATCATTTACAATTTTATTAAGCAAGGAATTTTAATAATTCTCTTCTGATTCTGGTCAAGAATCAGAGGCGTTCAAATCCTCTTGCAGTTTTTTAATCGATTCTTCAGTTTTATCTAACTCGCCTTTAAGTTTTGCCTTTTTCTCTTTCGCCTCTTCTAACTGCGCAATCTTAGTAGTATATTCAACCGTAAACCAATTGATGCATTTTTTCTGTAATTCGTTTGCTTCTGTTTCTTCTGCATAGACGCGAAGAATACTGATTTTCCGGTCAGAAATACTTCTTAGTGTAAAAGAATAGTCTTGAATCGGTTTAATGCTCCCATCGTGTTTAGATATTATAGGGATTGCCGGCATTTCTTTAAACAATAGTAATTCCGTTTTATAATCAGGGTCTGATTCTTCAGTATAAATTTTAATATCGAAAATATGCTTAGCTGTGGAGCCCTTTGCTAAATCAACATACACATTCCGGCTGTTTGCGTATTCCTTGCGTATATTTTGATTTACATAAGTAATTCTATGGTATGCATCGCTTTGTTCTTCATCTTTTCCGTTGTAATGAACATATGGAGGGTCAAAAACTACTTTATGATGTATCCTTTTATATAGCCGGTTTGCAAAATAGCATATCTCCGAATTATCGTTTCTTTTAGCATAGTCTCTTATAGCTCGCTCAATTTTCGCATCATCCAACTCCAAATATTTGTCTAAATCTTCAGGATATTTTCCGGTTTTACCCTCTGCACACTGCAGATAATTTTTTAAAAAGGAACTTAAATAGTAGTCAAATAATCTACGGTCTTTATGAAAATATACTTGAATAAACATCCAGTACCGTGCCAGTACAAATTCTTCTACAGCTTGTATGCCATTCTGGCTAACCGCCAGAATATGGTTTCCGTCAAATTCCGCAACACGCAGGGAATGAATTAGTTTATCCAAATCAAAAACACCGTACTCGACTCCACAATAATGACTGTCTCTTAAAAGATAATCCATTTTATCACAATCCAACTGGCCGCTGATAATATCATCAAAAAATCGATAAGTGGGGTCACTGGATCCTTGGCTGAGAATCATCAGAATATCTTCTACCATACTGCGTTCCGCCGACTTTGGCCAGAACTCTTCGATTATTTTTGACAGTTTTTCCTTGATAATACATCGGGTATAAACTTCGTGGCCAGATACCATTTCTCCACTAACCGGGTCGCTTAAAGCAGGATAAATATTAGTTTCATTTTCTCCAACATGTGAGAAACAACCGTGGCCAATATCATGAAGGAGTGCTGCCATGCGTACTAAGGCCTTTTTCTCAAAAAATATGTTCTCGCTCAAACTTTTTAATGGTTCAAATTTTCTCAAATGCTCCATTACACGCCCGGCAATATGCATCACGCCAATGCTATGCCCAAATCTGGTATGTTCTGCCCCATGGTAAATCAGGTATGTCATGCTAAGTTGATGTATTCGGCGAAGTCTTTGAAATTCTTCCGTATCAATTAATTTTCGTTCCCAGGGATATACGAGAACCAGTCCGTGAATGGGGTCTCTGAATACACTGGTATCGTCTGCATCTATCATTTCATTTAATCCCCTATTTTTCATTTATAGTATTCCATACGCATTTTTTCGTATATACCGGGAAAATGCGCTTGCATTGCAATTCTTAGCCTGCCTGCATAACTGTAAAATGCTTTGCCACTATTTTTCTTTTTCCTATCTTCCTTTTTCTGAATACTTTCCAGCTCACTGGATAGAAGCTCTTTAAGCTGTCCTACTGTTCTTATATCACAAAAAAACAGTTCATTTAGCAAATCATCATAAGGTTCCTGCGGTCTTTTATTTTCCCCCTCAAAAACCTCATCTAAAATATGTTCCAGGAGGATACTATCCAAAAGGATTTCTGACTGCTCATCTTCCCTACAAGATGTTTCCAACAAATATGACTGATATCCCTCCTTTGCTTTTAAAATGGATTCCAACTCATCATCCACAATTTCCAGAACAGCTGATAAACGATTAATATTACGACGCATCACATAAGGTATGACAGACTCCATCTTATACTGCAAGAGATGTGAAGATGCCGCCCAAATATGCTGGCTGAAAGTCCGGACTTGCAACTCGGCTTCCACACCAGCAAAGCCACGGGTGGTTGGCGCATGAAGCCACTCTCCAGGTAATTTAATTTGAAAATGGACAGATAAATACCCAAATGTATCAGCAGGCTTTCCTTCTGCTTTATCACTTTCCCATACAACCCGGAATACTTTTCGGACAACATCACAAATGGCAGACGCATCACGTTTAAACAACGTAACAATACGAAAACCAATAACATCATAGATTTCCGACATAGATAAGGAATTTCTTTCTGCTTTTTCCAAAATAGAATCCAATGTTTTAATTCGATAACTTAGTTCATAGTAAGAAACATCCATTTCCTTTATAACTTCCCTAAGCTGGCTTTCCAAATAAATGCAAAAGTTTTCATACTTGTTTAAGTTATCTTCATATTGCCTAACATATGACTGCCCTTGTTCTGAATTTTCCATTCCTTCTTCTCCGCTTATCATAGCAAAATTATACCACAAAATTCTTACAAATCCATGGTTTTTCTCAGATATTCGATAAATATTTACCAATCCACCCCTCTCGCCGTCACTTCATTTTTAGCAATTATTACTAATAGTCCTAGTTATATAAACCTTTAATTCCTATTCCTGTTTTTCTGTCATTATATTTTCAAAACACAGCTTCAGGTAAAACCTTTTTCTACAAACTCCTCCATCCTCATCTCTCCCAAATCCTGTTTCCCTTCTTCCCCGTCACGGCGCCTTACCGTCACCGTGTCATTCTCCTGTTCCTTCTCGCCCACAATCAGCATATAAGGAACTTTCTCAAGCCGCGCCTCTCTGATTTTGTACCCCAGCTTTTCGTTCCGCCCGTCTATCTCAACCCGCACGTTCCGGCTCTTAAGCTCCGCCATCACCTTTTCCCCATAAGCCAGATACTTATCCGACACAGGGAGAATTTTTACCTGAACCGGCGAGAGCCACACAGGGAACTTACCCGCGTAATGCTCGATTAAAATGCCGATAAACCGTTCGATGGAGCCAAACACCACCCGGTGAATCATAATGGGCCGGTGCTTTTCCCCGTCCGCTCCCACATACTCCGCTTCAAAACGCTGAGGAAGCTGAAAATCAAGCTGAATGGTTCCGCACTGCCAGGTACGGCCAATGGAATCCTTCAGATGAAAATCAAGCTTGGGCCCGTAAAAGGCTCCGTCCCCCTCGTTCACCGTGTAGGGAATCCCCATTCCCTTAATGGCGTTTTCCAACGCCGCCGTTGCCAGCTCCCATTCCTCCTCGCTGCCGATGCTGTCCTCCGGCTTCGTGGACAGTTCCACATAATAAGTAAAACCGAATTTCGTATAAAACTCGTCAATCAGCCTTGCAACGTTTTGTATCTCCCCTACAATCTGCTCCTGCGTCATAAAAATGTGGGCGTCGTCCTGCGTAAAGCTTCTCACACGCATGAGGCCGTGAAGCTGCCCGGACTTTTCATGCCGGTGAACCACGCCCAGCTCTCCCAGCCGCATGGGCAATTCCCTGTAGGAACGGGGCTCCATCTTATACACCAGCATTCCGCCGGGGCAGTTCATGGGCTTGATGGCAAAATCCTCCCCGTCAATCACCGAGGTATACATATTTTCCCGGTAATGCTCCCAGTGCCCGGAAGTCTCCCACAGCTCCCTGCTCAGCATAACGGGCGTGGAAATTTCCATATAGCCTTCCCGCTCATGGATTTTTCTCCAGTAATCAATGAGCAGATTTTTCAGCACCATCCCCTTCGGAAGGAAAAAAGGAAATCCCGGCCCCTCTTCCATAAGCGCAAACAGCCCCAGCTCTTTTCCCAGCTTCCTGTGGTCCCTGGCCTTCGCCTCCGCCAACTGCGTAAGGTATGTTTCCAGTTCTGAAGCTTTCGGAAATGATATCCCGTAAATTCTTGTCAGCATTTTATTGTGTTCGTCTCCCCGCCAGTAAGCCCCGGCAATAGACAGAAGCTTAAATGCCTTAATCAGCGACGTATTCGTGATATGAGGCCCGGCGCAAAATTCCGCATAGTCCCCCTGACGGTAAAAGCTGATGCTCTCGCCCTCCGGTAGACCTTCTATCAGTTCCAGCTTCCAGTTTTCGCCGTTTTCTTTCATATAAGCTATGGCTTCCTCTTTAGAAACCTCATAAACCTCCAGCGTCAGTGATTCCTTTACGATTTTCCGCATTTCCTTCTCCACATCCCCTAAATTTTCTTCCGTAAAAGGAAAACCGAAGTCGAAATCATAATAAAAACCGTTTTCAATAGCCGGCCCTATGGCGCACTGCGTATCCGGGTACAGACGCTTTACCGCCTGCGCCAGCACGTGGGCGCTGGTATGCCAGAACGCCTCCCTGACTTCCTTTTGCTCAAAATTTCCTTCAATTACCTGTCCGTTTCTCTGTAACACTTTCATAAACAATCCCTCCTGATTTTAGTTCCGCTTCGGCTCTCAGTTCTCACCGCCCGGCTTCGCCTCGCTGCCGCGGCGTTCGCCGGATGCGTGTGCAAGCACCCGCGCCCGGCTCTCTGCCCGCGCAAAAAAAGCACCCCAAGATACACTTAAACGTATATCTAAGGGTGCCTTACGCACGGTTCCACCTTAATTTTTCACTTCAGATTCCGCCTGACGCTCCGCTTTACCGGCAGCAAACATGCCTGCACAGCCTATCGGCAAATCCTATCCCTGTAACGTGGGCACACGGCGGCGCTTAACAGCTTTTTATGCTCCGGCTCATGTTTTTGCATGAGCCTTTGGCATATGCCTTAGGCGGCGCAGCTACGGAATGGTTTTCACGTATTTTCCGCATAAACGGCTTCCACCAGACGCCGCTCTCTCTGGATGCTTCCCAAACGCTACTTATTTCCGTCACAGCTTTTCTTTTATTCCCGCAGGCAACGAGCCGGATGGCTGCTTACAGCGGTTTTTTTAACTTATCTGCATAATATCACCATGAAAATAATTTGTCAATTGGCATTTTTTACTTGAACTTGTCTCACATGAGAGTCCTTTCTTTCTCATATTCCCGTCTTCTTTCGACCTTCTTATCTCTCAAATCTACTAAAACATGTCGTTTCCATATCGTTTCAAAAGGATATCAATAGAACCAACACTTTTTCATGCCAACTGCAAACCGGCCAAATCCCTCACCACTTCAATCGGCAAATCAGCATCCTCCGCAATTTCTTCAATAGTCAACTTTCCTCTTGCAATCAGGCGTCGGGCAAGTGCCTTTTTCTCTTCTATTCGTGCCTCCTCCGCTTTCTTCTCCGCTCTCTTCTCCGCTAAATCTTCAAATACCTGACACATAATATCCTGACCTCCTTCCGTCTCCTTAAAATATTTTAGCTGTTTTGCCAATATCGGATAAAACATATCTACTGAACTCAAACATCTAAAGTCATGCATCAGCTTTCCGACCGGCTCGCTATCATCCTCATAGCTGCCATTAACATATATAATATGGGCGCCATCGCCAAAGTATGCGCCCGTTTCCTCAATCACCCTGTCAATATGATACAGTGAGCGCCCTGCTCCCATAACGTCACTTGCCGTTATGAAAATTACATAAGAATCATGGATTTCGTTAAATTCCTGTCCAGCCTTCAACATTTTTGTATCAATCATGCTACTATGAAATCTCGCCCTATGGACATCTGCTCCAGCCGAAGCACGCTGCACCTCGACATCATAGACTTTATTATCCCCATCCTTAGCGTAAATATCTATTGTAACAGAGCGCCCACCTGGCATCGAATTTTTATACTTTCTCTGTGCAATCACTTCCAGCACCTTTAAATCATTGCGCTGAAGGATAACATTTAACAGTAATTCTGTAGCTTCGATATTTCTGTCAAATACCAGTGTCATCAGATTATCATCTAAAAGATTTAATTTCCTTATTGCTTCTAATGTTTCTTGCCTTTCTAATTGCTTCTGACTTTCCATCCCCATTAAATCACCTGCCTATTCATTAACATCATATCACGGCCTATTCTCTTTTTCAATTATGTCCGTCCACTCTACATCCATTTCCAGCGTATGAGGATACTGCTCTAATTCCAGCTCCTCCGGTCTGTCGGACTTTTTTCCCCAAACAAACAGGCTGCCCCGTCTACAATATCGACAACCGTCAGCTTGCTGCGAGGTTGTTGACTGTCAGTCGCATTCAACACAGATAATCCGGATTGGCAAGCGGATATTTCTCCATTCTCCGATTCTTAAAAATTCCTGCTTCTCTACTCCTCAAAGCAAATTTGTCCACCCAATTTATGAAAAATACAAATAAAACCACATATAATGCCAAACGCCAGAAAGCCCGCATAAACACGGGCTTCCAACGTTTCCATCATCTACTCAGAATCACTCATATTTATTTGACTTTAAAATCACCCGAACCAGTCTCACAATACAGTCTCTGAGCTCTTTCTCCGAAAGGGTTCCTTCCGCCAGCTCCTTGCGGATATTCTCATGGTCGGCGGGCTGTCCCGGCATAACCAAATCGTTTCCTGCTCTCATACAGCCTGCTGCCGTACAGTCCTTATCGTTCTCGGTGGTGGTCCAGTCGGTCATAATCGCGCCGTCGAATCCCCACTCTTTTCTTGCCGCTTTCGTGCAGATATCGTAATTGTTCGCGGCATGGACGCCGTTAATCAGGTTGTAGCTTGTCATAATGGACAGCGGATGGGATTCCTTAATCGCGATTTCAAAGCCTTTTAAGTAAATCTCACGCAGCGCACGCTCGGAAAGGATGCTGTTGCTTCCCTTTCTGTTGTCCTCCTGATTGTTGCAGGCAAAATGCTTAATCGTCGTTCCGCATCCGGCCACGCTCTGGACGCCTCTCGTCATGGCCGCCGCAATCTTTCCGCTTACCAACGGGTCTTCCGAATAATATTCAAAGTTTCTGCCGCAGAGAGGATTTCTGTGGATATTCATTCCCGGCGCCAGCCACAAATCGGTGCTGAAGCGAATCATCTCGTCGCCCATGATTTTTCCCACTTCCTCAATCAGCTCCTCGTCCCAGCTCTGTGCCAGCAGGGCTCCCACGGGAATCGCCGTGCAGTACTGATAATATTTCTCACCTTCATATTCTTTATCCGGCGCGAAAATTCCATGCTCCACGCTTGCCTCAAAAGGCAGCTTCACAATCTGTCCGTCCTTTACGTAGTAGGTGGAGTTCAAACGGAGTCCTGCCGGTCCGTCTGTCAGGACAATACTTGCAATGCCCTGCTCTCTTGCGCAGGAACTGGTTTCCCCCGCCGAGCCCGGAACGGAAATACCCGCGGCTCCCAGGTTGCTTCCCTGTCCCTTCCCCGGGTCGCCGGTGGCAAGCAGAATCATCTGTTCCACGGTCAGCTTATCCACTAATTTAACGGCCTCTTCCTCCGCGTCTTCCGGCGCGTCCGCATAATCAATCACCTCGGTTGTAACCGCCGACAGATTAAGTTCCGTCATAGAAAGCCCTTTTTCTTTTCCTTCCTGTACCCATGCCTCATAGCGGGCTTTGCGTTTCTCCTCCGAAAGGGAAAGTTCTTTCAGTTCGGCCTTCAGCGGGCAGATATTGTCCACCTTTACAAGCGTCTTTCTCTCTGCAAGCTGCAGCATTCCCGAAAGCCTGCTTTCTCCAAGGGAATTGCCCACCCAAACGCCGTAAGCGCCTGCTTCCAATACCCATTCCGCCGTGCTTTCCTCGTAAGAAGCCATCCGGTAGACGGGGAAGCTGACCGTCAGCTCTCCGCTCTCTCCCGGCGCGAGTTCTTTTGTCTTGGCAAAGCCGCAAAGTCTGCGGTATTCCTTTTCCAGTTTTCCTTCCGGAGCAGACACATAAACCTGAACCACTTCCCGGCCGCTGTATTCTTTCCCCGTATTCGTCACTTTAACCAGCACGTTTACTTCCGGCTTTTCCTTGCCTTCCACGGAAACGCTCAATGTTTCCACCTGAAAATCCGTATAGGAAATTCCATAGCCGAATCCGTAGCGCACCGGCACGTCGAAAGCGTCAAAATAGCGATAGCCTACATAAATGCCTTCCTCATAATATTCGTCGTCCACATTGCCGTTATTATGGGAAAATGTCCCGGAATTGGGATAATCCTCATAGGAAAAAGCCCAACTGTCCGTAAGCTTTCCGCCCGGGCTTACCTTTCCGCTTATCACATCGGCAAACGCGTTTCCGCCCTCCATACCCGGCTGCACAATATAAAGCAGTCCGCGGATGTTGTCATACTCGTCCATAAAGGATAAATCAACCAGACCGCCGGTGTTTACCGCAACAATAACTTTTTCATAATTCTCACAGATATCCTTCAGCATTTCCTTTTCTTCATCTGTCAGATAATAATCTCCCGCCTTATTGAAGCGGTCGCTGCCTTCTCCGGCAATCCGGCTGATGACATAAATTGCGGTATCCGTATCTGTCTTTTCCGCCTTCGGTCCCGTGGGAGGATAGAAAGGAATCGACGAATAAACATTGAAAAACTTCATGGCGTTGCCGGCTGCCTTTGCAACTATCTCGTCACGCCATGCAATCCGCGCGTCGTCATAAATTTTATCATATGCTTTTACCCAGTCCGCCGTGGTAATCTGAAATCCCGCGTTCACCATTCCCTGATAAATGGAAACAGCCTCCCTTTCGTTCACATCGCCGGAACCGGTGCCGCCCTTCATGGTCTTTCCCGCGCCCGCGCCGAAAAGAGCCACCCTGCTTCCTTCCTTTAAGGGAAGCACATGGCCTTCATTTTTCAGAAGAACAATTCCCTCGCGGGCCGCCTTCCTCGCCAGCTCCCGGTGAGGCGCCTCGTAGGGCTGAGGCTCCGGACTCTTAGTTCCCGTAAAGCTTCTCTCTTTTATTACTCTGCTCATTGCTTTTTCCTCCATTTTTATAACCATGTTTCTTTCTCAAAAGACAACCTTCTCCTGTGTCTTTATAAAATAACATGTACTGTGATATTCTTCTTTCTCATACAGCGCCGCCACAATCTCCCGCATACGCCCGTTCAGTCTGTGGTAGCAGGCTCTTTGCCCCTGAAAAAGCCCGTAAATATAATCTCTTGCCCTCTCGTCAAGAACCTGCACGGTCCTTTCAAACAAGGCCGGCTCTTTTTCCATCTTTAACCCGAAATCGCAGAAAACAAAGGACTTCTCCTCCCCGTTTTCCCCGCACTTTTCCGCAAGATACCCGGCCAGCCTCCCGTCTTTTTTATCATCAAAGGCCCGCTCCCGCCAGAGTATCTTTTCCGGCGTTTCCTCCGATGCCTTTGCCCGCCGGAAGCTGGTTCGGCCGTATTTGTCGTAATCCACCACGTAAACCGGAGACGGGGCATTCCCCCTGCCGCTTCCCGGCTCCTGTGAAAGCAGAACGCCGGTTTCAAGGAGCCGCTCCCGGACCGCTTTCTGCACCCGCAGGTAAGGGGTGGGAAACGAGAGCTGCTCCGTAATCTGTTTTACCGTGTATCCCAAATCCGCCAGATGACGGATTGCTCCGCCGCTGGCCGCCTCAAAGGTAAAGTCGGCCAGCGCGCTTTTAAAATAATCCTGTTCAGACATGTGCTTGCTCTTTCACAAAATTCCTGTCCGTTTCAGACATCCGCAGACATTCTCAGTCTATTTTCAGAATCAGATTGATAATCCTCTTTGCGCAGGCGTGCATTTCCTCTCTGGTAAGGCAGCCTTTCTCAAGAGCCATGAGCAGACGCTCGGGATAACCGCACCCCATCTTCACGTCATTTCCGGCCTTTACTTCCTTGTAATGCTCGCCGCAGGTCCACCAGTCCGTAGTCACGCAGCCTTCATATCCCCATTCCTTTCGAAGAATCCCTTCCAGCAGGTCCGCGCTTTCGGAAGCCCTGTGGCCGTTGATAATGTTGTAGGAAGTCATAATCGACCAGGGGTCGGATTCCTTCACAATAATCTCAAAGGCTTTCAGATAAATCTCCCTTGCCGCGCGTTCCGATACTCTGGAATCGCTGTTTTTACGGTTGGTCTCTTTATTGTTGAAAGCAAAATGTTTTACGGTCGCGCCCACATGGTTGGACTGAATGCCCTTTACCATTGCGCTTGCCAGTTTTCCGGCAAGATAAGGGTCTTCCGAATAATATTCAAAGTTTCTGCCGCACAGAGGGCTTCTGTGAATATTGACTGCCGGAGTCAGCCACATGGCAATATTATTTTCCTTCACTTCCGCTCCGCCTGCCGCGCCTACGGCTTCAATCACTTCCGCGTTCCAACTGCATGCGAGAAGGGTGGAGCAGGGCCAGCATGTGGTGTTCACGCCGCACTGGGGCGCGATACGAAGTCCTGCGGGGCCGTCGGCCGTCATAATGGAGGGCACCCCGTACTCGGGCAGATTGCCGTATCCGAAAGTATTGGCAACCCCCATATTGGGCTGGCCGCCCAGAATATGCGCCATTTCCTCATCCGTTAACTGCGCCAGAAATTCATCCACGGAAAGCTTTCCTTCCACAACCTCCATCAAAGTATGTACCCCGGCTTTATAGGGCTCTTTCCAGAGCTGGAAGCGTTCTCTTTCCCTGACAGCCGGCGCGTAGCCTTCCAGCAAATCCTTGGGCATTCTTTCCAGTTCCCCCGAATCGGGGTCGTTTGCCTCAGTCACAGGCAGTTCCTCATAGCTTCCGTCGGAAAGCATTCTCTTTGCAAGGGAAGACGGAACCAGTCGGCTTTCAAGCTGCCGCACCACAACGTCTTCCTCCGCCGTATAGGTCAAATCCAACTCCTTTGTATCCCGGACCGAGGTTCCCACATGGAAAAGATACTCTCCCTTTTCCAGTACAAAGGCGGCCTTCTGCACCTTGCCCAGGTCGTCATAGGAGGCCATTTCCTCCACAGGGAAGCTTAAATAAACTCTCTGCGTCTCTCCCGGCGCAAGAAGTCTTGTCTTTGCAAAGGCAATGAGCTGCTTTTTGGGCTTTCCGAGTTTTCCTTGAGGAGCCTCGAAGTAAACCTGTACCACTTCTTTTCCCGCAACGTTTCCGGTATTGGTCACATGCACTTCCACACTGACATTTCCCTTTTTCACTTTGGCGTCTTTTGCCTTTACTTTAAAAGTGGTGTAGGACAGGCCGAAACCAAAGGGATAATTTACCTTTTCCGCAGCGCCGGGTACGGTTTCAAAGTAACGGTACCCCACGTAAATGTCGTCCGTGTAATCCACATAGTCTCTGGACTCATGGAAATTGTAGGTGGACGGATAATCCTCCAGCGTCTTTGCAAAGGTATCGGAAAGCTTTCCTGAAGGGTTTCCTTTTCCCACAAGCAGTTCCGCAGCCGCCAGACCGCCTTCCATACCGCCCTGCCATGCCATTAAAACCGCTCCGATAGCGTCCTCGTCCACAAACCATGAGGTGTCAACCATGCCGCCAACGTTCATAACCACAATCACATGTGCAAAATTCTTCTTCACGGCATCTACCATAGCCGCCTCTTCCCTGGAAAGGCAGAAGTCGCCGTCGGCAAAAATCTTTGCGGAAAGCTCCGTCATGCGCCGCTCGTCGTCCCACATGTTCTTGTTTTCCGTGTCGATGACGCTCTTTCTGTCCCAGCCTTCCCCGGAAAAACGGCAGATGGAAATGATTGCCGTGTCCGTATAAGCCTTTGCAAGGGCAAGCAAATCCTCCGGCACTTCCGGCTCCACGGTCATACCCGGAACGTTCCCATCGGCATACTGCTTCTCCACATCTTTTCTGTAATAATCGCATAACGGCTCAAATATGCTGATATTATCTTTTTGCAGCTTCAATCCCTCGTACAGATTACGGATATAAGCCACCGTCACATCGCCGCTTCCGCCGCCGCCCTTTACATAGTCAAAAGTGCCCTTGCCAAAGAGCGCAACCTTCGCTCCCCTCTTAAGAGGCAGAATGTTCCCTCTGTTTTTAAGCAGCACCATACCTTCCTTTGCCGCTTCCTTTGAAAGCTCGATATGCCCCTTTGAGCCTGTGAGCCTTTCCCCGTTTTCCCCTAAAGGAAGTCCCGGCTGATATAAGGCGCGTGTCCATTTCTCCATGTTCTTATCCTCCTGATTTCGTTCCGCTTAAGACATTGCCATGCCTCTTCGCATTTTAGTTACTTTCATTGTAACTGTTTCCGCTTTCGGGGGCAATCCTGTTTTTGACTTTCTTATATGTTGATTTTGACCTCTTAAGGAAAACCCCGGCCCTCCGCCGTCTTTATCTTGCAAACGGACGCTTTCATTAGTATACTTTAAGATGGAAAATGACAGAGGGCAGGGAGAATGGCGCGATGATTCATATAGCCATATGTGATGATGAAGAATACTTCCGGCTGCGGGAAGAAAAGCTGGTGACGGAATATATGGAAAAACGGGGAATTTCATGCCGCATTGCCGTATACGCCTCCGGAAAGGAAATGCTGGCCGCGGCGGACGCCATATCTTACGATATCATTTTCCTGGATATTAATATGGAAGATATGGACGGGATAGAAACGGCCCGGAGTATCCGGCAGATATCCCGCAAAGTATTTATCGTTTTTGTAACGGCATATATCACCTATGCTCTGGAGGGGTACAAGGTCAACGCCGTCCGCTATCTCCTGAAAGAAGAAAGCGGTCTGGAAAACGCTCTGAAAGAATGTCTGGATACCGTTACCGCCCAGATGGACGCCGGAAAAAAACAATATGAAATCAATATTCCGAACGGCAGGAAAAGTATCCCGGCAGACAGTCTTGTTTACGCGGAAAGCCGTCTGCACAAGGTCCACTTTTTTTCAATGGAAGAGGAAATAAAAGAGTACAGTAAATATGACAGACTTGACCGGGTTGCGCAGGAGCTTACGCCCTACGGATTTTTCCGCATCCATCAGAGCTACCTCGTCAATATCCGGTATGTGAAAAATGTCGAGCGGTACACGGCTTCTCTCGAAAACGGAATTGCGCTGAGCATTTCCAAAAAATATTATAAGGACGTGGAGCGGGCTTATATCAGAATGAAGGGGGAACTGTGATGGCCGGATATGTCGCGGCGGCAGCCGTAAACGGATGGGAAACCTTATGCTGTATCCTCTTTTTCCGCGCCTTTACCCCCATGCGGTCCGTGGGAAGCCGCGTTAAAGTATGGGCAGTCATAGGATTTCAGGTGTTTTTCTGCATGATAAGCGAATATTGCGCGCCGGGACGGTTCTATGTCCGGGTCGCGGCGGTGAGTCTCACCATTTCCCTCGTCATGCTTTACCTGTTTCAGGTACGTTATCTGACTTCCCTTGTACTGGCAATGTTTTTTCTGGGACTGGAGGCCGTCATGGAATATCTGTCCATGATTGCGGCGGGCTGGTTTATGCCCTTTGCGCGCGGCGATATCCGGACTTCCCCCAAATACGCCCTTATCCTTCTGATAAGCAGGGCAATGTTATTTGTCGGGATTTTGCTGATGGGAAAGATAATGAAAGGCAAACCCTTCCATGTGCTTACGAACAGAGAGTGGGGAATCCTGTTCATCAGCACCTTTATTACCTTGGTATCCTTTACGGGTATTGCGGCGGGTGTGCGCCCTTATGACGATTCGCTTCTGCTCTTTGCATTGACCATATTGGTCATTGATTATGTGGTATATTATCTGATTGATGAAATCATGGACAGGGAAATCAGGCGGAAGGAAGACGAGGTATTCCGGGAGCGGGTGAAATACGAGACGGCAATGTACCATTCCATATCCGAAAATCTGGATTCCCAAAGAAAAAGGACTCACGAATATAAAAACCAGATTGCGGTAATCCGCGCCCTCGCGGCAAAAGGGCAGTATCAGAAGCTGCTCTCCTACGTGGAGAAAGCGGACGAGCGTCTGTGCCTTGGCCTGGACGCCATTGACACAAACCATGTGATTGTCAACGCCGTTTTAAATACAAAGTACCGGGAAGCCACGTCCAAAGGCATGGTATTCGTCCTTAAGGCAAACGATTTGTCAAAGCTCCATCTTCGCGATGAGGACGTCGTGCTGATTCTTTCCAACCTGCTAAACAACGCCATGGAAGCATGCGAGCAGGCCCGGGAGAAAGTGATAAAGCTTAAATTTATATGGGAGGACGGGCAGACAGTAATTTCCGTCAAAAACAGCCTGGCATATATGCCTGTTATGGAAAACGGGAAATTTCTGACCTCCAAAACAGCCAACGCGCCGGAGCATGGAATGGGCGTCCGCAACGTGATTGAAACCGTGAAAAATTATGGCGGTAAATATTCAATCGACTTTGATAAGGACGGATTTTTATTTTCCATCATACTGCCGAACCCAAAAGCGTAGAAAAATCCAGACTTTTCCAAATCTGCAATAAAATTTCCAAATCTGCAGAACGCTGTAAAGAGCCTTTCATAAAACCGATATATAGAAAGAAAATGTAAAAATGCGGATAGGGCAAATTACACTGACGCAAAGGAGGTGACGGATAAGATGCCAGATAAAACAAACATGGGACGGAAACTGGCGCAGGCCCATGCCAATATGGGCAAAATTCTGTTCCGGACAGCAATCCGCCTTACATTGGCCGGCGTAATCGTTTTCGCCGGAATCAGAGGAAACCCGCCCGGAAAGCCCGTAAGCATCCTGGCCGTATTACTGGCGACTCTCATTGCCTTAATCGCGCTGGCATGGGTATTTTTTCCGCTTGTCCACTGCGGGGACCAACTGGCGTTCTACGAAACGGGCATCGTAATCGGGAAGCGGCCCTGGCCCCTTAATCAGCTCGGAAAAATTTCTTTTATGGACGTTAAAAACAATTATTCTCTGTTTGGACAGACTTACATGTGCACAGAGATAAGGAGGTTTAACGTCACGTACATAAAGGACGCAAAGAAAAATTTTAACCGCGCTTATTTTAACGAAATATAAGAAAAAGGAGAATCCATTATGACCCAGTATATTGTTATCGGAGTAATCGCAGTCGTTGTTTTATTTGTTATTGTCTATATCAAAATGTCCATCGATGAAAAAAAAGGCGCCAACAGCCCGGAAAAGCAGAAAATACAGGATATCGTAAAGAAAGTGGTTCCCGGCGGCGAATCCTACACGGCGGCCTACGGCACCCGGGAGGAACTTGCCCTGGGAGGCGGCGGCAGAACCGTAACCACTACCACAAGCTACTGGTATTATGCGGTTGCTTTTAAGCCCGGGGATTTATATCTGGTTCCTTTATCCTTTGACGGCGGGGACTTAAGCTACGGCGAGCCTGTTCATCTGGGAAAAAATGACCTCGGCATGGTGGAGGCGAAAAAGGGATACACCATTTTCTATGATAAAGACAGAAAAGACATTATGACCCTTTACGTGGTGGAGAGCAATACCAAAGACGATAAGTACCATCCGGTAAATATCCAGCAGAAAGAAGAGGCGGAAGCTTTCGCGCAGTTCTCTCAGGCGCTGATGCGGGAGGTGAACTCCGCCAACGGCATTACCGACATCAAGGCGGCAAAAAAAGAAGCCAGAAAAAATTAAATATGAATCAGAAAAAGAGACTGTTCCTTGCCGGATGAGTCTCTTTTTTATTTCTTCTATATCTGAGGCACCGTCACAAACGCCACCCGCTTCATTTCAATCTCGTCCTTTTTCCCGCACAGCTCCCCGGTATCCGCATTCCTTTTACAAAGAACGATATTGCCGCTCTCCTGATTGGCAATCAGCAGATAGCCGTTATCCGGCGTAACGCAAAAATTTCTGGGACAGCGTCCAAAGGCCCCGTAGTGTCCTTTTTCTTTCAGCACCCCGGCAGCACAGTCTGCCTCGTACAGCGCGATGCTGTCCATTCCCCGGTTGGAGACATAGAGAAATCTCCCGTCCCTGGAAAAATGAATATCCGCCGCAGTATTCTCTCCCTTATACCCGTCCGGCAGAGTGCTCACCGTTTGAATATTTTCATAAGTCTCTCCGCCGTCTTTTGTCTCATACACAAACACCTTATTTCCAAGCTCCGCCGTCAGATATAAAAATCTCCCCTGATTTCTGAAAACCAGATGCCGGGGCCCTTCCCCCGCCGGAAGATGAATCTGCGCGCTCTCTTTTGCCGGCGTCAACGAGGCGTCTTTCCCGATATCGTAGCAAAATACCCTGTCAAGCCCAAGGTCCGCCACATATAGCCGTCTGCCGTTCTCTGACAACTGCGTACAGTGCACGTGAGGCCCGTCCTGTCTGACGGGATTTGCCCCCGCTCCTGTGCTCTCATGCTGGCAGAACGCGCATACTCCGCCAAGGGAACCGTCCTCCCGAATCGCTCCTGTAAAGACGCTTCCGCTCATATAATTTGCCGCGGAAAAATACCGGCCGTCCGGCCACACATTGATATGGCACATGGCAGTCCCCCGGGTAACAATAGAATTGATAAAATGCAGTTCCCCGTTTTCACGGTTTCTTTGGTAGGCGCTGACCATTCCTTCCCCGCTGTCCTCCCTCTCGCTGACCGCATACAGATAATCCGGCGTCACCGCAAGAAAGGACGGGCTGTCGCATTCCCGGTAAGTCCGAACAATCCGCAGCGTTTCTTTCTCTGTATCAAGCTCCAACTGGAAAATACCGTCCTGATTTTCCTTATCCGTATAAGCCCCCGCGTAAACCTGATATCTCATCTGCCTCCTCCTTTTTCCGCCTCCGGCACACAGCCGCCGCTCAATTTATATCCGTCCCTTGCCCACTTATAAATACATCCGAATGCCACCGCCACATAAACCACACCTGCTATTTTGGTACTGCTGAACCAGAAAGGATAAATGCCCGCCATATGGAGCAGCCATCCAATCACAAACACCGGCGCTCCCGCAGTAAGTCCCCAGTAAGCGGCATAACTTACAAGAGCAAACATGGGCCGGAACCTTTTGCAAAATTTGAACCAGAACCAGGAGGGCTTATAGTTCTCCCCGTAAAACAGCTTCATGTAATAATCAAAAACGCTTTTTGAGGGAATCCTGGGATATTCATACCTGTTAAAATTCCACGCCATCAGTACCACCAGCAAAAATCCCAAAAGATTGGCCGTAAACAGCGCTCCCCATCCAAAGCCGAATCTGCTCACCAGAATGTTTCCCTCCCTCGCCAAATCCGGCGTATTCACAAAGGTCACAAGGCCGTCCATGAGGTGGATTAAAAGATTCCCCGCAGACAGCCTGATAAACCGGTATTTCGTTTTCACGCCAGGTTTCCACAGAACCATCACCGCCGCCAGTATCAGCATGGCTGTCACAAAGATAATGATTCCTGTTTTAAAACCGTCCCCCATCTTTCCCGCCAGAAAAACTGCGGTGGGGCCGTCCGCACCTCCTATAATTGAAACAGACTCCGGGCTTTCGTTCATGCTTGCACCTCCTGAGGTATTTTTTTCTATCTTACCACAGGCTTTGGTGAAATGCTAATTAATATTAATTCCTTAAGCTGCCGGTTTCTGACCTCATACTTCAGTCCCTTTGAAGTTTCCTCCCTGAATGTCGATACAAAGCCGTTTCTGTCAAGCGCCTCTTTCAGCCGTTTGTTCTGTTCAAACTGCCTGTCGTCCTGACGGCAGAATAAATAAACTTCCGGCTTTTCCGTCCCTTTCACCGATTCCGGTAAAATCCGGTAATCCTCCGACAGCCAGCCTTCGTCTTCCCCGAAAACATATGTCAGTTGTTTTTTATCCCACCAATAAGCAAGCATTTCCTCCGACAGCGATACGATCCCGTCTATGCTGCCAGCCGCGGAGTAAAGTTCCGGATGACGCAGCCCCAGGCGCAGCGCCGCATAGCCTCCCATGGAAACACCTGCGATATAATTATCCTCTCTTTTCTCAGAAAACGGAAACATACTGTACACCGCGGTTCTCAGATTCCCTGTCAGGAAGTTCTCCCAGGGGTCGCCTTTTTTCACATTTACGCCGAAACTGTTCTCTATCGTCGGGCAGACTACCGCAATACCTGCCTGCTGTGCATATTCCTCCAAAAGAGTGAACCGAAACCAGTCGCCGCAGCTTTCTCCTTCTCCGTGCAAAAGCCACAGCACAGGAAATTTCTTTCCGTAAAACTCGTCTTCTGTAATGCCGGCCTGTTTTTCTGCCATGGAATACTGTGGAATGCAGATATCCATGCTGGCGCTCCCGACTCCCGGATAATTCATCTGTATTCTTGCCATTTTCACCTCATTTCCGCGCAGCACTTAAGCGCATATCAATTTTCACTGAAACTTATGCCTCTCTTCGCCTCCCCTGTCAAGGGGAAGCCAGTCAATGAGTTTCTTAATATAAATACTCCAAAACTCCCAGCAGTGTATTCCCGGCCCCTGCTCCCAGGTCAAATCGAGATTTTTTGAATAAAAATAGTCTCTCATCTTTTCATTGATATCCCATGCAAAATCTTCGGTGCCGCAAGCCTGAAACATTCTGGGAATTGCCCTGTTTTCCGCCAGATTTTTCTCCACCAGCGCGTAAATGTCCTTATCGGTACCAATCAGGGAGTCCGCGCTTGCCAACGTCTTGCTGTTCCCATGACGTACGCGATAATCCTCCACAATATCAAGAGGACTGGAAAGACTTCCCACACAGGCATACCTTTCCGGGTAATTTAACGCCGCGCGGTAAGAAATATACCCTCCCATTGACAGACCGGCGATAAAATTATCCTCCCGCCTTTCGGAGACAGGTAAAATTCGGCGGATATAAGACGGCAGCTCCTCTGTCAGATATTCAAAGTAACAGGTATCGCCTCTTGAATCCGTAAAGTCCCTGATGCTTGGCATCACTGTCACCAGATTTCCCGCCTCTGCCAGCTCGGAAATTCTGGTGCGATATACCCAGTCGCTGTAATTATCACCTCCGCCATGAATCAGCCAAAGCACCTTATACTTCTTCTCACTTACAAAATACTGCGGCTCTCTCCCCTCCGGGTCTCCAAAGCTGTTTCGCTTTAAGGGAAATACCACATGGACATCCGTAGACGCCCGCAGCTTTTCCGACTGAAAAGTCAATCTCATAATTGCCATATCTATAACCATGCTCCTTTCCAAAGTCCGGAGACTTTGTGCATAGCACAAATCTCCAGATTGAAAATTTTAATTTTCAATCTTTACCTTTCCTCTCTTTGAATGCACAACCGGTAAAATCTCTGTGCCGTGCCGTCCTCCGAAACCACCTTAAGCTCTATATTCTTTTCCGTTTCATTCACATCCACTTCCTGAATATAGTCCGATGCAATCTCCTTTCCGTCCATAAAAAGCCCCGCAAAATGGCTCCCGGTCACGGCAAGCACCCACAGCTTTTCCGTTTCCGCCGCAACGCTTATTTTAAAGCCGGGGGATTCTATTCTGCTTCTGGCCCTGTCAAGAAGCGCAGAGGGCTCCGGTGAAATATTATGATAAACAAAGTTCATGCTGATTCCCAATCCGCTTCCTTTCTGGGACACCAGAAGATTTTCCTCTTCTCCAGGAAGCGATACCTTCAAATAACAAAGCTCTGCATTTTTCTCCTCATTTCCGTTTAAATATTCCGGCTCATACATCAGGTTTTCACTGCTTACCACCGCCGCATAATAAGGATTGGTAAACTGACTTCCCTCCTGGCATCTTGCCACATAAGCAAAAGGCGGATATCCGTCGGCAGTCTCCGTATCCGAAAGGCCGTAGTCTATCAGCCTTTCCACGGCAGTCTGCAGATTATCCAGATAGGTGAAAAGATGCTCTCCTTTCATGGGACGGTTGTAATGTCCCCCGTAAATTTCCCTGATTTTATACGGCCTTATCCTGTCCCTGAAAAAGTGTAAAACGGTCAGATAATCATTCAGAGGAACCCGCGGAACAATATTCCACATCCACAGAGAGCCTCTGTTCAAAGGAATATTCGCGCCGATGCAGTCTCCCACCAGAAAGTCTCCGTAGCCTGCGTCCAGAAGCGCCACACATCCAAAGGTATGCCCCGGCACCTCGAACGCCCTAAACTGTCTGTCTCCAATATCAAAAATATCCCCTTCTTTTACATTAAAAATAAATCTGGCCAGATATTCCGCGCTTTCCTCGTTATCGGGAAGTCCCAGCTTCTCCCGCACATGCTTCTCCAGCATGTACCGGTCCCTGGCGTTAATATAAATACGCGTATGGGGCTGGTCCACAAACTGCCACGCCATCTGGATATGGTCCGGCCCATTATGGGAAAGCACCACATACAGGGGCTTATCCTCCCCCGTTATGGCCAGTACTTCCCCGCGCAAGTCACCGCCTTTAGCGTAATAACCTGTATCGTACAGCAGCGCCGCTCTCTTACCGTTAAAAAGAAACATGTTATCGTTTTCGTAGTCACGAATCCGGTAAGCGTCTTTAACTTCCAGGCCGCCGGAAGTTAAAAGGGGCGTCACAAGGGTTTTGCAGTATGGCTTTTTTCTTATGACATAATGCCGTTCCAGAAGTTCGCTGTTCTCCATCCCCGGACAGGCCGCAAAGGCTTTCAGACAATATTCCAGTGCCGTTTCCTGTGTTTCGTCCACAGGCGGAGGCGTTATCGAAATCCCGTCTTGTCTGTTATATAATTGAAAAGGCGTTTCTAACGCGCCTTCTCTGTACAGAGAATAATAAATTCTCGCATCCGGGGTACGGGTAAATAACTGTACGCAAAAACCATTGCTGTAGTCAAACTCACCTGTCTGGTCCTTTCTCAGCATGGAATTGCCACAATCCGGAATCACATGCACTGCTTTTACTTTTCTCATATATTACCTCTTTCTGCTCTAGAAACTGTCATTTTTTTAATATCTTCCGATTTTCCGGCCGCTCCCCGGCGGATATAGAGAACCGCCAACAGTAAAATCACCGCCGCCGCCATGCCGTACATCACAGGATACCCCGCCATCATTACGGCCCCCCATGCCAGAGAACCGACAGATGTTCCCACATCCTTTGAACCGAAGAAAATAGAGTTCGCAACGCCTCTGTTCCCGTTATCCGCTTTGCGGACAGCCGCCACATTTAAGAGCGTATAAAATCCTCCATAGCCAAAACCGTACATAAGTCCCGCCAGATAAATTCCGGGTTCATGCACTACTCCCGCTATGGCAATCAGGCCGTAAGCCATAGTCAGTAGACCGCCGCACACTGCCGCAACTCTGCTTTCTCCAAAACGCTCGCAGGCTTTCCCCAAAATAAACTTTGATACTATCATCCCAAACACATTCAGGGAAAAGAAAGCGCTGGCTCCGCCAATAGAAAGACTGGAAGTAAAAAAGGACAGATAGGTAGAAAGAGAAGTCTGGCATAAAATCATCAATGCCATTAAAGCCGAAGGGAATATTGCCCCGCTTTCTTTTGCACGCGTAAAGAAATCTTTCCGCTTTTTTTCAGATTCCCTTTTTTCCGTTTTCTGGCCAGAATCAGTGCGAATAATCATCAGCATTATAAATGTCAGTAGTGTAACCGCAGCTCCAAAAGAAAACAGCAGGGAAAAACTGTAATTTTGCACAATCCAAAGTCCTATGGCCGGTCCCACGGAGAGCGCAGCGGCATTTCCAAGACTGAAATAACTCATCCCCTTTGTAATCTGCTCCCTCGGCACCATTGCCGTCGCTACGGTTCCAAGCGCCGTTGTAATAAGGCTCATTGCAATTCCCTGAAGCATGCGCAGGATAAACAGCACGGTAATTTTATCGCAAAACTGATAGGCTATAAATACTACTGTATAAATCAATGTGCCTCCGACTGCCGACTTTCTTCCTCCCGTCCGGTCAGTAATTCCGGCTGCCGCC
>CAJTMZ010000037.1:25768-32713 GCA_910577445.1 uncultured Lachnospiraceae bacterium
GGAAAAACAAGGAAGCCAATGTGCAGACCGTTGTCGCGCTTCCGGCCAGAGACTTTGCCACCCCCATATCCACCACAAAAAGCGGCATGGCCGACACCGTCATCTGCAGACATACCGTCATCAGTCCTGACAATATCGTGATTGTTATAAACGGAAAAGTAAATAAGGACTTCTTCATAGTTATATCCTTCCATTTTTTCTCTCTTGTCTTTTCTCTAAAATAATATATAATAATTTATACACTTATTTTTATTAATCTGTACTGACCCATGCTGGGAGGACTGTCATGGAACTGCTTCAGCTTCAATATTTTGAATGTATTGCAAGGCATGAAAGTGTCACCAGAGCCGCAGAAGAGCTTCGCATTTCTCAGCCATCCTTGAGCGGTTCTGTTTTGCGTCTGGAAAAAGAGCTTGGCATGGCTTTATTTGAGCGCAAAAACCGAAAAATGATTTTAACCAGCTACGGCGAATACTTTCTTTCTACTACCCGCAGGGTGTTAGAGCTTATCAATACCAGCAGGCTTTCATTTACTTCCGACATGCCTGACCGGATTTCCATTGGATTTCAAAATTACAATGAAAAAATACTTTCCCTGATAGAACATTTTCAACAGGCTTTTCCCCAGGTGGAATTTAATGTTTACGGAAGTACCTTAAACGCTCCCTTTTCCACCAAATCCTTTAGCTTTATCGTAGGAAATTCCGATTTAAAACTTCCTTTTCCCACAAACAAGCTATTGGTTGAGGCGCGCAGCTTTTATGTTGCCCTGCCCAAAAATCATCCTTTGTCCGACCGAAAATCACTTTCCATGGCGGAGATTAAAGACGATGCTTTCTGCTTTCTGCGGGAAGGGCACGGAAACTTTGAGTATGCCTATCAGCTCTGCATAGAAAGCGGCTTTGTACCCAAATGCATTTTTTCAACGAACAATGCTTTTTATAAATACCGTTATGTCTGCAACGGTTCGGCGCTCGGATTTTTCCCAACAGGATGGTATCCTCTGCTGGCCAGTCAGGAAAATATTTCTGTCATTCCCCTCACGGGATTTGATAATTTCAGTAACATTCTCCTGTACTGGCCGCAGAATTTTATTCTTTCTCCGGCGGAACAGGCTTTCCTTGATTATGTCAGCGCTGCCCTGAAATCCAATTTATATGAAGATTTCCTACCGTCAGTCATATAACCAGGATGCCTTATCCGTTACGGTCAGGTCGTTTACTATTAAGTTCGAGTCCTTTTTCGTTCTGTAGTCTGAAAGTCCTTTTCGTAAAGTGTAATATACGGTTCTATTGACCAGAGGGCATACCGGACTTGCTTCCTCAAACATGCCCACAAGCGTTTTGACATTTTCTTCATTTCCGTCTCTGATTGTGGGAATCAGCAGTTCCTGAAACGCGTCATCCTCCCAGAATCCCCGTACGTTCTTTGCGCGGTTAACCTGATTATTAAAGTAAAAGAGCACGCTTCCAAGTGCGGAAAACTGATTAATCTGCATATCCTAGGACTGATTGTCGCCCCAGAGGGAGTTGAAACTTCCGGCGTCGTAAGTATTGATATCAACGGTGATTCCGATTTGTCCCAGTTGTGCCTGAATAATTTCCGCAATGGCCTTCCTTTCGTTGGAATCGTCCGTTGCCAGCTTCAGGGTCAGTTCGCCCTCGCCATAACCGGCATCCGTTAATAACTGCTTTGCTTTTTCCGGGTCATAGGGATACAGGTTCTGTATATCGTCGCTCCATTCCTTGTTATCGGGAGACACAATAGATGTCGCCGCGCGCGCATTGCCGCCGTACACCGCTGCTACGATAGCCTGATTGTCTATAGCGCTGCGTATTGCCTGACGCAGGGTCTGATTATTGCAGGCAGAATTGTCTGAGCTGTTAAAATACATGGTGACTGTCTGCGCCGTTACATATTCAAATACGTCAAATTCATCGCTGTTATACAAATTTTCCAAATCGTTTGTGGGCGTATCATAAAGGATATCCACGCCGCCGCTTTCCAGCTCAATCGTCCTCTGAGCCGCTTCCGGGATAAACTTGAATACAATTCTGTCAAAATTCTGTAACTGTCTGTCTCGTTCTGTATTATCCTTATCCCAGTAACCGTCAAACTTCTCCAGAACAACGTCCACGCCTTCCGTGTGGCTTACCATCTTATAGGGGCCTGTCCCATTGGCAATGCTGATTAAGTTGTCCGGACTCTCATCAAACGTTTTCTTAGCCGTAATCTGAATGCGGTCAAGGTCGTTTAAGAAAAACACATTAGGCTCAAAAATGACAATCTCCAACGTTAAATCATCTATCACTTTTGTGTTTTCAAAGTCGATATTGGTAGTATGGCGGCTGTACTCTGCGGATTCCGCCGCCCACTGTATGCTCCAGAGCACGTCCTGTGCTTTCACCGGGTCCCCGGCGTGCGTCACAATGTTATCGTGCAGCTTAATCGTCATATGCGTATCGTCTGTCCATTCATAGCTTTCTGCCAGAAGCGGTTCATATTCCCCGCTGTAAGCTCTCTCAAACAGACTCTCATATACATTAAGCAAAAATACCTGTGTGGAACCTGAATTTCTTGTGGAGGGCTGATAATTCCCCGGTTCACTGGCTACCTGCACATAAACGGTAGACATTCCCTGCGCTTCTTCGCCTGTGGTTTCCGAACCTGCCCCGGCATCCTTACCGGCGGCTGTTTTTCCGCTTCCCTCATCCTGTCCGCCGCATCCTGCCGCAGTAAATAGCATAGCTATTGTCATTACTGCCGTCATCATAACTGTTGCTGCCTTTTTCCATCTTTTTTTCATTCTTTCTTCTCCTTTTTCATTTTTATTTTCTGTATTTCTTCTATTCATTGATTTCATTCACCCTTACACAGGAAACAAAATGTCCTTTACTGATTTCCGAAAGCTTCTGAGGCTCTCTGCACGCTTCTGAGGCATAGGGACATCTGGCCGCAAACCGGCATCCGGGCTTTGGCTCTATGGGAGAGGTAACTTCGCCTGTCAGCAGAATCCTCTCCTTCTTCACATGAATATCCGGTATGGGAATTGCCGACAGCAAAGCCTTTGTGTAGGGATGCATGGGCTTTTTAAACAGCTCTTTTGCCGGAGACTTTTCCACCATCTGCCCCAGGTACATCACGCAGATTTCGTCCGAAATATGGCGGACAACCGACAAATCATGGGTGATAAATACATATGTCAGTCCTCTTTGCTCCTGCAAATCCTGCATCAGGTTCAAAATCTGCGCCTGAATGGAAACGTCCAGCGCCGATACCGGCTCGTCGCACACCACAAATTCCGGGTTAAGCGCAAGCGCTCTGGCAATTCCGATTCTCTGCCTTCTTCCCCCATCCAGCTCGTGGGGATAGGAATTACGAAGCCGCGCGTCCAGGCCCACTGTCTCCATAATGGCCTCCGCCCTCTGCCCAATCTCCTCCTTCGACCATTTTCCTGCCAGGGTAAGGGGTTCTTTAACTGTCTCAAAGGCCGTCATACGGGGATTCAGCGATGAAAACGGGTCCTGAAAAATTATCTGCATGTTTTCACGCAGTTCCCGCAGCTTTTTCTTATCGGCATGGGTGATATCCTCCCCATGAAAAAATATTTTGCCGTCCGTGCTTTCCAGAAGATGAATTAACGTTCTTCCTAAGGTGGATTTTCCGCAGCCGGATTCTCCCACCACTCCGACTGTCTTTCCCTGCTCAATGGAAAAGCTGACATCATCCACGGCATGAAGCATCCCGCGAGGCGTTTTGAAATATTTTTTTAGATTCTTTACCTCTAATATCTGACTCATATCAGCCTTTCTCCTTTCTGCAGCATCTTGAAAAATGTCCGGGCGCGACCTCTGTCAGTTCAGGTATCCGCTTTTCACATTCCTTTGTGGCATAGGGACATCTCGGATGGAATTTACAGCCCTTTGGCAAATCGGCCGGATTCGGCATCAGCCCCTCAATAGGCTTTAATCTGTCCTGGTCCTCCGCAAGGCTTGGCAGTGCATTAAACAGTCCTACCGTATACGGATGCCTTGCATCGTCAAAAATATGTTCCCTTGTTCCGATTTCCACAATTTCTCCCGCATATACGATGGCAACCTTATCGCACACATCCGCCACGATGCCAAGGTCATGGGTAATCATAATCATAGCTGTCTGATATTTTTCTTTCAGTCCCTGCATCATTTCCAGCACCTGAGCCTGAATTGTAACATCAAGCGCCGTAGTAGGTTCGTCTGCAATCAAAAGCTTCGGATTGCACGCAAGCGCCATGGCGATTACCACTCTCTGCTTCATGCCGCCGGAAAACTGGTGCGGATATTCCCCGTATCGTTCTCCCGGAATCCCGACCATCTCCAGCATTTCTATTGCTTTCCCAGCCGCTTCCTTTTTGGAAATCTTTTCATGGGTTCTGATTACCTCCGCAATCTGGTCTCCCACTACAAAAACAGGGTTCAGCGCTGTCATGGGGTCCTGAAAAATCATGGAAATTCTTTTCCCTCTGATTTTCCTCACTTCGTTTTCATGCATTCTTAAAATATCCTGGCCCTCAAAAAGGATTTCTCCCTTTTTTACCTTTGCGGGAGGGTCGGGAAGAATTGACATGATTGCCTTAGCAATTGTTGTTTTTCCGGCTCCCGTCTCGCCCACCAGTCCAAGCGTTTCACTTTCCATAATCTGAAAGGATACATGGTTTACCGCCTGTACAACTTCTTTTCCCGAGGTATACTGAACCTCCAAATCCCTGACTGTGATTAAAGGTTCTTTTTCCTTATAATTATTTTCCATCTGGCCCCTCCTCTAATTCTTTAATCTGGGGTCTAAGGCGTCCCGCAGTCCGTCTCCCAGCATATTCAAAGACAATACCGCAAGCACAATGGTAAGCCCCGGAAACATTACGATATGGGAATAACCTCTGATATAATTTCTTCCCGCTGAGAGCATCGCGCCCCACTCCGCCTGAGGCGGCTGAACGCCAAGCCCGATAAAGCTCAGACTCGCCGACGTAAGAATTGCCGTGGCCACGCTCATGGTTGCCTGCACAAAAATAGGGGATATGGCATTAGGCAGAACATGGCGGAAAATAATACGGAAATCCCGCGCATTAATTGATGTTGCCGCCTCTATATACTCCATTCCCTGAACATTCAGGCAGGAGGCTCTGGACATCCTTGCAAAACCCGGAATCTGGGAAATGCAAAGCGCAATTATACAATTGATAAAACCTGGCCCCAGCGTGGCCGATATTGCAATTGCCAGCAAAATGGCAGGCATGGCCTGAAGCACGTCCAGAAGCCGCATGATAATCATATCAACCTTTCCACCGTAGTATCCCGACGCCGAACCCAGCGCTATGCCGATGATTGCCGAAAAGAATACGGATACAAGCCCGATAGACAGGGAATTTCTTCCTCCGTATATGATACGGCTGAAAATATCTCTTCCCAAATCGTCCGTTCCGAACCAGTGCTCTGCGCTGGGGCCTTTCAGCGTATTGTACAAATCCTGCTCTTCATAGCCGTAAGGCGCAATCAAAGGCGCAAATACCGCCATCAGAATCATAGTCACAATGACAATCAGGCCGGCTACTGCCAGTTTATTTTTTGCAAGTCTGCTCATCGTCGTCAAAAACATGCTTTCCTTGCCGGAACTGTTGTTTCTGTCATTTCTTTCCTTCATTTCACGCCTCCTTTCTACGCCTTTTTTGCATTTTTATATTTTGCTTTAATTCTGGGGTCAATAAAGGCATACAGGATATCCACCAAAAGCATTACGATACTGAATGCAAATGCCATATAAAGCACGCTTCCCTGAATTACCGGATAATCCCTCTGGTTAATAGCAGTCACCATATACATGCCAAGCCCCGGAATGGAAAACACCGTTTCCGTCACAACCGCGCCTCCAATCAGCCAGCTAAGCTGCATTCCCGCCGAGGTAACTATGGGAATCAGAGCATTGCGCAGCGCATGTACATAGACCACTTTGAACCGGGATACTCCCTTTGCCTTGGCAGTTACAATATAATCCTGCCGAATTACCTCCAGCATACTTGAGCGGGTCTGTCTGGCAAGGGTTCCGGCACTGGTAATCGCAAGCGACAGAGACGGCAGAATCGTCTGTGCGAAGGTTCCCCACCCACTGGCCGGAAGCAGCCTGAGCTTTAACGCAAAAACAATGGAAAGTACAAGACCAATCCAGAAGCCCGGCATGGACGCTCCCACCAGCGCGGCCACCATTGAAGAGTTATCCATCCAGGTATTCTGATGAGTGGCGGCTATAATTCCAAGAACTGTTCCAAACAGCAGCGCCAGCACCGTGCTTTCAATTGCAACCAGAAATGTCACTTTAAATCTCGATATAATTTCTGTTGAAATATTTTGTTTTGTCACATAAGAAGTTCCTAAATCACGGTCTATCAGCAGTTGCTTCAAATATCTGCCATACCGCACAAGATAAGGGTCGTCCAGTCCCCATTCCGCTCTGAGCTCCTGTATTTCTTCCTCCGTGGCGTCAGCTCCCATCAGGTTGCGTGCCGGGTCTCCGTCTGCAAAATACAGCAGTGTAAAAATTAAAAGCGTTACGCCCAACAATACAGGAATCATCATCAATACTCTTTTTACTATGTATCTAACCATTCCTCTTTCTTTCCTTTCTCACAATATTTTTCATAAATATTCCTTTTTTTCCTTTGTTTTCCTCCCTCTTTTTAGATACTTTTTTCTTTTGCGCCCTATATCTGTGGACACTTTTTATATTTCCCGTTAATTTCTGATTAAATACTATACGAACCGCCTGATATAGTCCAATACTAATATCCGATGTATCCATAACTTGAAAATTATACATATTGTTCCTGTATTCTTAACCCGAAATGCCTTGTGGGTTATGACGGCCAACGGATGGTTTGCCCTGAGAAGTGTCTTTATGACGCCCCAACAAAAA
>CAJTMZ010000038.1:0-14555 GCA_910577445.1 uncultured Lachnospiraceae bacterium
TCAAAAATTAAAAATACACTTTTAATCCTATCAAAATAAATCCCAACAATTATTAATTCCTTACACCACTATAAAATGTGGTGTGATATGAAAGAACAAAAAATCAGAGATAATTTATCCTTAATAAAAGATGCACTCTTGCAAGATGCCTTTCTGGATGATATTCTGAATATGGGTAACGTACTCGAATTAATCATGGCAAATAAGAGAGAAAAAATCAAAAAAGTACATGGATATGCAATAACTCCTCCAAAAAAAAGTAACAGGTATTGGACTACCTATTATAAGAGGGAAAATGAAAGCAGGAAATTAATTCGGGGACATTCAGAAGAAGAACTTCTGAATAAATTGATTAAGCTGTATGAAGCTGACCAGAACCTTGACAACAGAACATTTTATCAGCTCTATCTGGAATGGTTGGAATACAAGACCCCCTTGGCAAACAGTGCGAATACTATCAAAAGACACAAACAGCATTATAAAAAATACTTTGAGCCTACAAAACTGCATGGCATAAAATTGTCAGATATTGACACATTGATTCTTGAAGAAGAATGTAACCGGATTGTCAAGACCTTTAACTTATCCCGTAAAGAGTGGGTAAATGCCAAAACAATTTTAAATGGGATGTTTGATTATGCGAAACGAAAGAAATATATTGCGGACAACCCATTAATTGATATGAAAATATCTGTGCGGTATCGGCAGATTGTTAAAAAAACAGGCACTACCCAAACTTATAATACAGATGAGTTACAAGAACTTAACAGCTATCTTGACAAAATGTATCAGGAAACAAACGACAGTTCATTTGTTGCAGTAAGGTTAAATTTTTTCCTTGGCTTAAGAGTGGGTGAGCTTGTCGCACTGAAACCGGAGGATATTCTGGAAAATCAGATTCATGTGGTGAGAGAGGAAATCCGAGACCAGGAGACAAATCGGTGCTATGTTGTAGAGCATACGAAAACAAGTGATGACCGTTTCGTTGCTCTGGTGCCAAAAGCAAAAGCATTACTTGACAAGCTGGAAATGAATGGAACCTATTTATTTGAACGCAATGGGGAACGGCTAACAGCCCGGCAGATAGCATATGTACTGGAAAAATATGCACAGAGTCAGGGCATCGGCACAAAGAGCAGTCACAAAATACGGAAAACATACGCTTCAAGGCTCAATGCCAACGGCGTTCCGCTGGACGCAATCAGGGAGCAGTTAGGACACGCGGATTTGGCAACTACGTTATCTTATATTTATAATCCGCTGACAGAAAAGGAGACATATTCCTTAATATCCGGTGCATTATAGGACGCTGATAAAAGTTGATTCAAAGTGATTCAAAATTCACACACAAAGAAAAAACGGAAACGCTGTATTTATCAACGTTTCCGCACTTTTTCAAAGAGCGCGAGACGGGACTCGAACCCGCGGCCTCGACCTTGGCAAGGTCGCGCTCCACCAACTGAGCCACTCGCGCGTTTTTTTGTTATGTCCAACGGACAAATAATACTATACAATATGTTTTTTACTTTGTCAACTCAAAATTATAAATTTTTTTAAAAATCGGAAAATTAAAAAAATATTTATCAAAAATGGAATAAATTGGAATAAGAAAGAACCGGCAGCTTTTGTAAAGAGCCGGTTCTTTGATTGGGCGATATGTTGATTATCAGCCGGATACAGAGGGAAGATTTCCCAGATTATTATTTTCCGAGCCGTCAGGCAGGGACTTTAAATATTCGGTGTCTCTGCGGTGGGCAATGCCGACGCCTTTGATATCTCCGTCTTTCGCCATGGCAACGCCTTCCTTTTTGGAAACCGTGGAGCCGTCGGACAACTGGTATCCTGTAATCCGCCCGCTGCTTTTGGTCAGGCCGACAATTTCCTTTGCATCGCTTTTAGGCTGGGGGATATCGTCCAGAGTGTTTCTGGCCAAAGCTTCGTCCAGTGAGTTTTTATCTATATCTTTCATATAATGTCCTCCATCAAAATTTTTCGACAGGATTAGAGTGTGCAGATGGCAAAATATTATACACTGTTATAAATAGCAGTTATCGGCAATTCGTGACACAGATGTTGAAAGCATATCGTCCGCCGGTCGAAAAATGGGAATGGCATGACAGCGATATTCTGATGCAAAAATAAAAAATTTGCTTGCCATAGATTTTACCCTGTGATAAAATATCTTCCGTTGGCAAACAAATGTCCACGCAAAGAGAACAAAAACGAGTTTTGCATGTTGTGGATTTTAGCTGTAAACTAATTCATTTTGTGGAATAAGGCGGTGAGGCGCGTCAGCGGGCCGGTAATTAGCCTTACAGGGTGCAAATTATGGGAAGCAGGTATTTTGTGGTAAAGGAACAGGCTGTTCCTGAGGTGCTTTTAAAGGTGGTGGAGGCCAAGAAGCTTCTTGACACGGGAAAAGTACATACGATTAACGAGGCGGCGGACCAGGTTGGCATCAGCCGCAGTTCCTTTTATAAGTATAAGGATGATATTTTTCAGTTCCATGACAATTCTCAGGGAATCACGATTACGCTTACGTTTCAGATGAAAGATGAACCGGGACTGCTATCGGACGTGCTGAAAATTATTGCCGAGTTTCATGCGAACATTCTGACCATTCATCAGAGCATACCGATTAACGGGGTTGCCTCGTTAAGCCTGAGCGTACAGGTGCTTCCCACCACAGGGAACGTGTCGGAGATGCTCGAGACAATGGAGAGGCACAGAGGCGTCCGCAATGTCAAAATACTTGCAAAAGCATAACAGTATCTGCGGAACTAAAAAACAGCAGATGCGGAACTTTAAATAGGAGGATAAAAGATGATTCAGGTAGCGGTAATGGGCTACGGCACGGTAGGAAGCGGTGTCGTGGAGGTAATTGAAAAGAACAAAGAAGAAATCAATAAAAAGTCCGGCGAGCCGATTAACATTAAATATATACTGGATTTAAGGGATTTTCCCGGCGACCCTTACGAAAACAAAATCACCCACGACGTGGAGCAGATTTTAAACGATTCGGAGGTAAAGATTATCTGCGAGACCATGGGAGGCCTAAAGCCAGCCTATGATTTTACCAAAAGGGCGCTCCTTTCAGGGAAAAGCGTCTGCACCTCCAACAAGGAGCTGGTGGCTGCCTACGGGCCGGAGCTGATTCAGGTGGCCCACGAAAATAACTGCAATTATTTATTTGAAGCCAGTGTGGGAGGCGGGATTCCGATTATCCGTCCGCTGAATTATTCCCTGACGGCGGAAAAAATAGACGCAATCACAGGTATATTGAACGGAACCACCAATTACATTTTATCCAAGATGGAAAAAGACGGCGCCCGTTATGAAGAAGTGCTGAAGGAAGCCCAGGAAAAGGGCTATGCGGAGCGGAACCCGGAAGCGGATGTGGAAGGATACGACGCCTGCCGCAAAATTGCGATTTTGTCCTCCCTTATGTGCGGAAAGACCATGAAATATGAGAATATTTACACGGAGGGAATCACGAAAATCACCACGACGGATTTTGCGTACGCTCATGCCTGCGGAAAGACCATCAAGCTCCTTGCCCTCAGCAGAGAGGAAAACGGAGAATATTACGCTATGGTGGCGCCTTTTATGATTAGCAAGTCTCATCCCCTTTATATGGTAAACGGGGTGTTCAACGCGGTCTGCGTCCACGGCAATATGCTGGGAGATTCCATGTATTACGGACGGGGAGCAGGCAAGCTGCCCACTGCAAGCGCGGTGGTGTCCGATGTGGTTGACTGCGCAAGGCATATTGGCAAGGTGATTATGTGTTTCTGGGACGCGGAAGAGGTGGCCCTTACGGGGATTGAAAAGACGAGCCGGAGATTTTTTGTGAGAGTGCCGGCGGAAAAGGAAGCGGAGGCGCTGCGGATATTTGGAGGCGTCAGCGTTATCGAGGCGCAGGTGCCGGGAGAGGTCGGATTTATCACGAATCCGATGACGGAAGCGGAATTTAACGAGAAGGCTGAAAAAGCGGGAATTATCAGCCGAATCAGAGTGGAATAAGAGTGCGGGATAAGGAAAAGGGAAGCTATGTCAGGAAAAAAATATATCGTAGTGCTTGGAGATGGTATGGCGGATGAGCCTATTGAGGCGTTGGGCAAAAAGACGCCGCTTGCGTATGCGAAGACGCCTGCCATGGACGGACTTGCCGGACAATCGGAAATCGGTATGGTTTTGACAATTCCGGAGGGAATGAAACCGGGGTCTGACACGGCCAATCTGGCTGTTCTCGGATACGACCCTAAGATTTATTATTCGGGGCGTTCGCCTCTTGAGGCACTCAGCATCGGCGTGCCCATGAAGGATACAGACGTGGCTTTCCGCTGCAATATTGTCACGCTCTCCGAGGATGACGTTCCTTTTGAAAAAAGGACGATTATCGACCACAGCTCGGGGGAAATCGAAACAGAGGAGTGCGCCGCCCTTTTAGAGGCGGTAAAAGCGGAGCTGGAAAACGAATATTATCAGTTTTATGTGGGAACCAGCTACCGCCACTGCATGATTTGGAATGAGGGAAAAGTGATTGAATTATCCCAGCCCCACGACGTGCTTGGACAGATAATAGGCCCTTATCTTCCGGAAAATGAAAATTTTCGTTGCATGATGGAGCGTAGTTATGATATTCTTGTGAATCATCCAATAAATATAGAAAGAAAGAAAAAAGGACTCCGTCCGGCAAACTGCTGCTGGTTCTGGGGAGCTGGAACAAAGCCCGCCCTTTCCTCCTTTGAGGAAAAAACCGGCCACAGAGGACTGATGGTGTCGGCGGTGGACCTTTTAAAGGGAATAGCGGTGGGAGCCGGAATGGGCGTGGCCCATGTGGAGGGAGCGAACGGCGGCCTGCACACCAATTACGAGGGAAAGGTTCTGGCGGCTTACGAGGCGCTGCAGAAAGATTACGACTTTGTCTATATTCATGTGGAAGCGCCTGACGAGATGGGACATCAGGGCAGTGTGGAAAAGAAGGTACAGGCGATTGAATACCTGGATAAGCGGGTTATCGGGCCTTTGAAAAAGATGCTGGACGAGGACGGGATGTCCTACCGGCTTCTGGTGATGCCCGACCACCCTACGCCAATCAGGGTGCGGACCCACACGGCGGAGCCGGTTCCTTATCTTTTGTATGACAGCAGCCGTCCGGCAGCCGGCGCATCGAATTATAACGAGGAGGCAGCGGCCGCAAGCGGAAACTTTGTTCCTCTGGGACATAAAATAATAGATAAGCTGTTTGAAAAATAAAATAGATTTTTGTGAGGAGATAGTTGTTATGAAGAAGGTAGTGAAATTTGGCGGCAGTTCTTTGGCCAGTGCGGAGCAGTTTGCAAAAGTGGGCGACATCATTCTTGCGGACGCGGAAAGACGTTATGTAGTACCGTCAGCGCCGGGGAAAAGATTTCCCGAGGATACCAAGGTCACGGATATGCTTTATGAGTGTTATCATATGGCCGAATCGGGGCAGGATTTCCATATGCTGCTTTCCGAAATCGCCGCCCGCTATCAGGAAATCATAGAGGGGCTTTCTCTGCCTTTGTCACTGAAAGAGGAATTTAAGGCCATTGAAAAGAATTTTCAGGAAAAAGCCGGAGAAAACTATGCTGCCTCCCGTGGAGAGTACTTAAACGGCATCATCATGGCGGCTTATCTGAATTTTGAGTTTATTGACGCCGCCGGGGTTATCCGTTTCACGGATGCCGGCGAGTTTGACGCGGAGCTTACCAACCGGATTTTATGCGAACGCCTTGAAAAGACGGAACATGCGGTAATTCCGGGATTTTACGGCGCTTTCGGGGACGGGCGGATTAAGACCTTTTCAAGGGGCGGCTCCGACATTACAGGCTCTATTGTGGCGAGGGCGGTAAAAGCGGACGTGTATGAAAACTGGACGGACGTGTCGGGCTTTCTGATTGCCGACCCGAGAATTATCGAAGAGCCGGAGGGAATTGACACCATTACATACAGAGAACTGCGGGAGCTTTCTTATATGGGCGCAAGCGTGCTGCACGAGGACGCCATTTTTCCCGTAAGGCGCGAAGGGATACCGATTAATATCCGCAACACCAACAGACCCGACGATGCGGGAACCTGGATTGTGGAGAGCACCTGCCAGAAGTCAAAATATGTGATTACCGGCATCGCGGGAAAGAAAGGGTTCTGTTCCGTAAATATTGAAAAGGCCATGATGAATTCAGAGATTGGTTTCGGGAGAAAGGTGCTTCAGGCATTCGAGGACAACGGAATTTCCTTTGAGCATGTGCCTTCCGGCATTGATACCATGACGGTGTTCGTGCATCAGGACGAGTTTGTTGATAAAGAGCAGAAGGTGGTGTCTGCCATTCACAGACTGGCCGACCCGGACAGCATAGACATCGAGGCCGACCTTGCCCTTGTGGCTGTGGTGGGACGGGGGATGAAGTCCACCAGAGGAACGGCGGGACGGATTTTTTCCGCGCTGGCCCATGCGAATGTGAATGTCAAGATGATTGACCAGGGCTCCAGCGAGCTGAATATCATTATCGGTGTGGCGAATGAGGATTTCGAGGCGGCGATTAAGGCGATTTATACGATTTTTGTGATTGCGCAGCTATAGAATTATACCGGTGGGGCGGTAAGGCTTTGGAATGTCTTAAAAAAGAATTTTCAAAAAGTTTTTCATGGTCTTGACAAAGCTTTAAAATTGTAATAAAATACTTGTTGTTGCAGACAAAGCAACAGATGTGCGCTTAGCTCAGCTGGATAGAGCGTTTGGCTACGGACCAAAAGGTCGGGGGTTCGAATCCTCTAGCGCACGGGACTTTTTTGAGAGGCGGAAATGTTTGTAAAATAGGCATTTCCGCCCTTTTTTCTTTCATTTTTGGGGTAAAAAGAGGGTGTCGCAAAATCATCCAATTAGATGACAGGGCGATACTCTCGTTCTATGTTACAAAAAAATCCAGAAGAAATCCGTTGTTTCAGAACTCCAAAAGTTCCCTCTACCTGGATGGGACGGTTCATTTGGTTTTTGCTTTTCCTTTTTCCACGTCCATGAACAAAAACCGTGCTGTCTGTCTGACAGCGTTCTTCTAAAAACCGGACGATTTGCTGCAAGTCCTGTGTCCTTGTTTCCAAAGCAGCCGAAAACTTCTGTAGGTATTCCTTGGTCAGAAGTTGTATGGCATCCAGCATCTTCTGGAACATTTTTTCTTTCCATTTTCCTACAGACTTTTCCAGACAAAGGTATATTTGCTTGCACAGGCTTCCAACTTTGTCTCATCAATAAATATAGTCTGTTTCGACATTTTTGCGACATCTTTCAATCGTATTGTCGGCTGATAAAAGAGGTTTTTGCAGGCAGGTTCAGACCAGTATGGGGGGTGAGGCGACGCGGCCAGCGCCATGCAGCGCGTCTCAGGTAGTCTTCCGGCTCAGTCGATTATGATGGGTTGCTCTGGGGTACTTGCTTTTGCCTGGAAAAGCGCGTATTTGCGCCATTTATTCCAGGGGTATGAGGAAAAGAAAAGCTGCCCGTTGTTTTGTTCAGAGAAGTTTTATTTGCTAACAAGTTTTTATCGGGGTATAATATAAATATAATAATCGTTGAAGCGGCACAGCCTTTTTTAGTGGAGCGGTAAGGCTTGAACACATGAAAGCAGATTTTAGAATCAGTAGGTAGAAACTAAGATGGGGTTGTGAAATTAATGCTGAAAAGGATTCACCAGAATAGCAGGAGTGATGCGTTATGCGAAAATTAAAGGTATACTTAGACACATCGGTTGTAAGTCATTTGCTTCAGGAGGATGTGCCTGAGAAGATGGCAGATACAAGACGATTATGGGAAATGTTCAAGGCAGGGAAATATGATGTATATTTGTCTACGGTGACATTAAGGGAGATAGAAAAGTGTTCAGAGCCAAAGAAAACAAAGCTAATTAACTGTCTGAATGAGATACAGTTTACAATATTAGATATCACGGAAGATATTATAACGATAGCAAAAAAAATTATTGAAATGGGAATACTGACACAAAAGAGCTTTGATGATTGTCAGCATATAGGAGTTGCAGTTTTAAATGAATGTGACTGTATCATTTCATGGAACTTTAAACATATTGTCAATGTAAAGACAATCAGAGGCGTAAGGGCAATTACAAATTTAGAGGGCTATAAGGATGTCGAGATATGGAATCCTTCTGTATTATTGGAAAGTGAGGGGTAGTTATGATTGCAGAACCAATTATCAGTCCTGATTTTACGATTGAAGATATTCATAAGATTCGGGAATATCATTATGAACTTACAAAAGATATGACAGTACAGGAAAAAATTGCATTCTATAATGAAGGCGGAAGAGCCTTTTGGGCGGAGATGAATAAGAGAAAACAGCATATGGCAGCCGAATCTTAAAGAGGCCGCCAAGTCAAAAGAACTTAAAACCGGGGGCAGACAGTTGGCATAATCAGCAAGGCGGCTTTATATTGTAATTAGGCACACAGTAAGTAAGACAAACCATGTTGTCTTTTGCATGTCGGAATATGGCTTACTGCCCGGCCTTTCAATCAGTTACACTTTTGTTACACTCATCGAGGGAAGATGGCGCAACCTCCTTTCTTTACTGGTTTTTTGGCATTTGAGGTTAGCTTCGAAAAGAAATAAAATGGTGACGCCGATAGAGTTTATCACACAGATGGAAGGGGATGAATAAATGGCGATAAGTACTGTTGAAATTTTGAACCGGGGAATGAGATGCTTAACGGAACAGATGGGTATTGTTGAAGCGGAACATTATATTTCTGCGATTATTCGGGAAAAGTTTGATTATACAAAATGGCAGAGGGAGTATTTTAATTCTAAGACGCCGGCAGAAATCAGTGCAGAGGCATCCTGTTTTGAGGCGGAACAGCCTTTTGTCAGCGAAGCGGTAAGGCTTTAATGAAGGTGGAAGAATTTTAAAGCAGTCGCTGAGTTAAAAACTTTAAGCCGGTTACGCCCTCAAAGAAAGGCAGTTCATAAAAAATGAAAATTCAGTTTTTAAACGGAGGTCTGGCAAATCAGGCTTTCCAGTATATATTCGCAAGATATTTTGAGTTATCCCATCCGGGGGAAATTATGTTCATGGACGATTCTTATTTTGCTCTTCATACCGTCCACAATGGTTATGAGTTGGAGAAGGTGTTCGGCATTAAGCCCCACATGTTAAGCGAATGCTTTGATGAAGAGGTATGGCAGTTCATTTTGGACCAGCGCCGGGAGGGGAAAAGCGTTCCTCAGATTTTATGTGAAAACGGAACGCCCTTTTCCATGATATCCGAGGTTGGAAAAGGCCACCAGACCTTTAATCCTTTTGACGGAAATGTGGTTTCCATTGCGTGCAATAAATATTTCCCGCAAATACTGGATGTCTCAGGGGACATATATTATCATGGCTACTGGATTAATAAGCTCTGGTTTGCGCGGTATAAGAATATTTTTCTGGAAGAATTTCGTTTTCCGCCGATTACGGAGGAACACAATAAATACTATATGGAGAAAATCCTGACCTCCGATTCGGTATCCGTGCATATCAGAAGAGGCGATTATGTAACCCTCGGATGGGCGAATTCTCTCGAAGTGCTGCAAGTGCTTGTCGATGCATTTGTGAGGAGACAGTCCGATAAGGGCTCGCTTTTTGTGTTTTCGGATGATATAGAATGGTGCAGGGAATATCAGGAACAAATAGGATTAAACCGCTTTGCCCATACGTATTTTGTGGAAGGCAACAGCAACGGATTAAACTACAGGGACTTACAGCTTATGAGCCATTGTAAGTATATGATTATGTCAAACAGCGCTTTTTGCTATTTGGGCGCACTGTTAAATACCAGAAGACAATTTGTATTAAACCCTACGGACAGAGAAATATGAATGCAGCATGGGATGGTTAAAATAAATCAATAAAATTGATTAAATATACGCCTTGCACACGTTTTATGGCTATGTTAAAATTCATAGGAATTAAATAAAAGACTGAAATGTGATGAAGATGCGTCCCTGTAAAGTGTCCCTTAAGGGTGCTTTGCGGGGATTTTGTTGTTTCCGCAAGGTATCATATGTCTTAAATTTTTGGAGGAGAAGTTATGAATGCAGTGGAAAAGTACGGAAAATCTTATTTTATGCCGCCGGTGGTTACATATGACTGGGTAAAAAAGGATACGCTTACCGCCGCGCCCGTGTGGTGCAGCGTGGATTTAAGAGATGGAAACCAGGCGCTGATTGAGCCTATGGGGCTTGAGGAAAAGCTTGAGTTTTTCAGAATGCTTGTGGAAGTGGGCTTTAAGGAAATTGAGGTGGGATTTCCGGCAGCTTCAGATACGGAGTATCAGTTTGTGCGCGCGCTGATTGAGCGGGATATGATACCGGATGACGTGACGATTCAGGTGCTGACCCAGGCAAGGGAGCATATCATAAGGAAAACCTTTGAATCCATAAAGGGCGCTCCCTCGGCCGTGGTGCATCTTTACAATTCCACTTCCGTGGCCCAGCGGGAGCAGGTGTTTAAGAAATCCAAGGAAGAGGTAAGGCAGCTTGCGGTGGACGGCGCGAAGCTGCTTAAGGAAATTGCACAGGAGACGGAGGGGAATTTTACCTTTGAATACAGCCCGGAAAGCTTTCCGGGGACGGAGGTGGACTACGCTTTAGAGGTATGCAACGCGGTGCTTGACGTGTGGCAGCCGGATGAGGACCACAAGGTTATCATCAATATTCCCACCACGGTGCAGATTGCAATGCCCCATGTGTTTGCCTGTCAGGTGGAGTATCTTCACAAAAATCTGAAATACCGGGACGCGGTGGTTTTAAGCGTTCATCCCCATAACGACAGAGGGTGCGGTATCAGCGACGCGGAGTTCGGCGTTTTAGCCGGCGCGGACCGGGTGGAGGGAACCCTTTTCGGAAACGGCGAGAGAACGGGCAACGTGGATATCGTGACCCTTGCCATGAACATGGTCTGCCATGGGGTGGAGCCGGGACTGGATTTCAGTAATATCAGCAAGATAAGGGAAACCTATGAGCTGCTCACAGGCATGAGGGTATACGAGAGGGCGCCTTATGCGGGGGATTTGGTGTTCACCGCCTTTTCCGGCTCCCATCAGGACGCCATTTCAAAGGGAATGGCCTGGTGGAAAGAGGGAAAAAGCGGCAGGCGCTGGGATGTGCCTTATCTTCCCATTGACCCGGAGGATTTGGGACGGGAGTACGAGTCGGACGTGATTCGGATTAACAGCCAGTCGGGCAAGGGCGGCATTGCCTTTATCTTAAAACAGAATTTCGGCATCTCCCTGCCGGATAAGATGAAAGAGGAAGTGGGCTATCTGATGAAAGGTATTTCGGACCAGAGGCATCAGGAGCTTGTTCCCGAGGATGTGTACCGGATATTTGAGGATAATTATATCAATGAAAGAGAAATTTTTGACGTTCCCGAGTGTCATTTTAAACAGCACAAGGACGGAATTACGGCGGAGGTGACCATTGAGCAGAACCGGGAAAGAAGAGTGATTGAGACATCGGGCAACGGACGTCTGGATGCAGTGAGCAACGCCGTGAAGCTGTTTTTCGGCATCAGTTACGAGCTTTCGGTTTATGAGGAACATGCGGTGTCAAGAGGCTCCTCCTCAAAGGCGGCGGCCTATGTGGGGATTTTGTGCAACGGCAAAATGTACTGGGGCGTGGGAATTGACGAGGATATTATCAAGAGTTCCATTGCGGCGTTGGTTTCCGCCGGGAATAAGATGGCCCGGGGCGAGAATGTGAAGGAGGGCCGGGAGGAGCGGATAATGGATATCATGCGCTACATCCAGAACCATTACAAGGACGTGACGCTGGAAGAGCTGGCAGGCCAGTTCCACCTCTCCGCACCTTATCTTTCCAAATACATCAAGGAACACACCGGCGCAACGTTTCAGGACGCGGTGAAAAAGGCCAGAATGAAAAAGGCAAGGGCGCTCCTGAAGGAAACAAACCAGACGGTGGAGAGCATTGCCGCCAGCGTGGGGTACGAGACAGTGGAACATTTCAACAGGCTTTTCAAAAAGACCTATGACATAACCCCGGTGCAGTTCCGGCGGGAAAACAAGTAAAATACGGGAATTTTCTTAATGATTTTCTACTTGAAAAATTCCTCCGTATCCACTACAATAAATACAGTTGTAAATAAATTGTCAAAGGAGATGCCAAAATGGGATTTATGTTGTTAGCCGGTGGGTTTTTAGTGATTATTTTTGCAGTGGTAGTGTCGGTAGTATCTTCTGTAGTATCCGCTGTGGCGGCTGACCAGGATGTAGAAGATTAAAAGGATAACGGGAAAGCAGGAAAGGAACCGGTTTTTTGCCGGTTCTTTTTTTAGAAATTATTTAGATTCATTTATATTACGTTTATTGATTTATGGCAAAGAAAGAAGTAGGATAGAAGTCAGAGCCGCGGCATTTGTCTGAGATACGTGAAGATACGTTCCCATATCCTTTTGCAGGCGGGAATTATAAAAGAGAAAGGCGTGACCGCTATGAAAGAAAAGTTTTACCGATTTATGCAGGGAAGGTATGGAAATGACCAGTTCAACCGTTTTCTTATGATTCTGGTCCTCATCTGTTTTGCGCTGTCCCTGCTTGGAATAAGGCTCTTTTACGCATTGGGAATTATCTGCCTTGCGTATGCTTATTTCAGAATGTTTTCCAGAAATATCTATAAGCGGAGAACTGAAAACACTGCGTATATGAAATACGAATATCGGGTCAGACATTTTTTCACCACATGGAAACGGGATATGCGTCAGCGGAAAACCCATCATATATACAGATGCCCTTCCTGCCGACAGAAAATCAGGATTCCCAGAGGCAAAGGGAAAATCGAAATCAGATGCCCCAAATGCGGTCAAACCTTTATTAAGAAAAGCTGGTAAATGTGTCTGTAAAAACAGGAGAATTTTATGTTCGGATATGTTATCGTTAATAAGGGGGATATGAAATTTAAAGAGTTTGACGTCTATCATTCCTACTACTGCGGATTGTGTCAGGCTCTGCGGAAAAAATACGGAAAGGCCGGCCAGATGAGCCTGTCTTATGACATGACGTTTCTCGCCATGCTTCTCGGCAGTCTGTATGAGCCGGAGACGAAAGAGGAAAAGATAAAGTGCATTGCCCACCCGTTTGAAAAGCACATGGCAAGAAGCAGTGAGTTTACCCTTTACGCGGCTGATATGAACCTGCTTTTTACCTATTATAAGTGCAGGGACGACTGGGTGGACGAGTATAAGATGTCCCGTCTGGCCTACGGAAAGCTGCTGAAAAAGGCTTACCGGAGAATATGCTCCCGCTATGGGGAAAAGGCAAGGCGGATAGACAATCTTATGAGAGTTATTTCCCAGGAGGAGAGAAAGCAGAACCGGGACGTGGATTACATGGCGGGGCTGTTCGGGGAAATCATGGGTGAAATTATGGCGGTCCGTAAGGACGAATGGCATGATAATTTAAGAGCCATGGGAATCTGTCTGGGAAAATTTATTTATCTTATGGACGCCTATGAGGATATCGAGGAGGATATAAGGTGCGGCAGGTACAATCCTCTGGTTAAAAGATACGAAAATCCTGATTTCGAGGAAGAAATAAAGACGGTCCTCACGATGATTATGGCGAACTGCTGTAAGGAATTTGAAAAACTTCCCGTCATAGACAACGTGGAGATTTTAAGAAATATACTCTATTCCGGAATCTGGTACCGCTATGAAATGGTGAGAAAAAAACGGGAAGAGAAACAGGCAGGCCGCAAGGACGGCAGGCAGGGGGTGGAAAATGCGGGACCCATATGAAGTACTGGGCGTTTCAAGGAGCGCCACAGAGGAAGAAATAAAAAAAGCATACAAGTCTTTAAGCAGAAAATATCACCCTGACGCGAATATCAACAATCCGCGTAAGGAAGAGGCGGAGGAGAAGTTTAAGGAAATTCAGCAGGCTTATCAGCAGGTTATGAAGGAAAGAACGGAAGGATACAGCTATCAGGGCGGCGGTGGCGGCGGAAATTACGGCGGCTTCGGCGGTTTTGACGGCTGGGACTTTGGCGGTTTCGGAAGCTTTCGGGGTTTTTACGGCAACGGAGGAGGAACCGGCTATGAGGAAGACGGGCATCTTCGCGCGGCCGGAAATTATATAAGAAATGGGTATTATAAGGAAGCAAGAACCGTGCTGGACGGCATGGAGGGGAATACAAGAAGCGCCAGATGGTATTACTACAGCGCTTTGGCCCATGCGGGACTTGGCAATCAGGTGTCTGCCTTAGAACATGCCAGACGGGCGGCGGCCTTAGAGCCGGACAACCGGGATTACAGCAATCTGGTTTATCAGTTTGAAAACGGGGGAACCTGGTACCGCCAGAGACAGAGAACCTACAGCCAGCCTTATATGAGCGGCGACGGCCTTTGTATGAAGCTGTGCATCGCCAATCTGATTTGCAATATCTGCTGCGGAGGCGGCGGACTTTGCTGCGGCGGTATCCCCTATTACCGGTACTGATACCGCCAGCAGCGGCGTCTTTAA
>CAJTMZ010000038.1:14597-15748 GCA_910577445.1 uncultured Lachnospiraceae bacterium
GCCAGCCGCGGCGGAGTTAAAAGCCGGTGGAAGTGTCAATCATCTGCGTAAAATCAGCGGATTCATCCCACAAAAATTCCAGAAATTGTTTTCCGGTATCGGTCCGTTTGGAGGTGGACACGAACCCAAACACGGGAACCAGTGAAGAATAAGCGCCGCTTTTTTCGGCAAAGGGCGAATCCTCCAGAAAGATACCGACAGGCACGGGTTTTTCCATGCCGTCCGGGCTCCGGTGCCGGTTCGTTTCTTCCAGAATTTCCTGGCTGCGCGCTTCCTCATCGGCCCCGCCGCCCAAAGCGGACGTCTCTTCCGTATCCATATCCATATTTTCCCTGTTGGCCTCAACCTCGGCGTAATCAATGTAGTAGAGATAATCTTTCCAGACGTCAAGTTCTTCTTCCGATAAAAGTGTCCGAAGGTCCGTAAACATTTCATTGCCGGCATAATTATTGAAGAGTTCGGAATTAAAAACCACCGTATCCAAATCGCCAATCTGAATGGTGGCCATGAGTTTCTGGACGGTCGCCATATCATATTCCGTGAAGGAAGTCAGGGAAAGATTGGTGGAAGCGTCAATATAGCACTCATAATTTTCCGTGTCCAGATTCGCGTATTCCGAAAAAGCGCTTTCCAGACTGTCGCCGGATAACTGTCTTGCGTTGAACAGGATGGCGTAAAAATTATAATCCTTTGAGGTGGCAACGTCACGGATGAACATGGTAACAAAAATAATAATGAGAACGGCGGCAATGGTGTGAACCTTATAGTAATCCCAGAAATATTCCAGCTTTCCTTTCGTGGACATTTCCTTTGTCTTCATCTGCTGCTGTCTGATTTCGTCAACGACGCCTCTGTACTCTCTGGGCTTTTTTTCTTTTTTGGGCATAATAAATTCCTCCCCGGTTGTTTTTCGTAAATATTTTATCCATAACAACTATCATAGCGATTAAAAAAAGGGGTGTCAATGAAGAGAAGATGTTAATCTGTAAAAAAACAATAAAGTTTTCATTAAAAATAGAAAAAAGGAAAAGGAACGCTATATCACTTGAAAGTTTGTCAAAAATATAATATCATATTATAAATATACTTATGCGCCGGGATACGGCGCGGAAACGAAAAAGGGCTGAAGCGGATACCGGCTGTCTGTTTAT
>CAJTMZ010000038.1:15902-25551 GCA_910577445.1 uncultured Lachnospiraceae bacterium
CGTATTATCGGCGGTCTGTTTGCCGCTGCCGCTTACTTTGTTTATTTGAACGCAGACGTTGAATATGAGTATCTTTATGTGGATAAAGAGCTTTCAATAGATAAGATTATGGCGAAATCAAGGCGTAAGAAAGCCGCCACTTTTGATTTGGGCAAAATGGAAATCGTAGCGCCGGTTAAATCCTGGCATCTGGACCAGTACAAAAACAGAAATGACAAGGTGACCGACTACAGTTCCGGAGAGGAAAAACAGCCCGACACAAGATATCTGTTCTATTATGACGGAAAACAGAAAGTCATTTTCGAGCCGAACAAGGAAATGCTTAAGGCCATGCAGCTTGTGGCCCCCCGTAAAGTATTCATGGACTAGATGCACAGAAACATAAGAGACAGCATCTGACCGGACAGATGCGTAACTGGAATGGAGGATGAAATATGGGTCAGATAATTGGCGAAGGCATTACTTTTGACGATGTGCTGCTTGTACCGTCTTATTCGGGAGTGGTTCCCAACGAGGTTGATTTGTCAACCTGGTTAACCCCCAAAATCAGGCTGAATATTCCCATGATGAGCGCGGGAATGGACACGGTTACGGAAAACAGGATGGCGATTGCAATGGCAAGGCAGGGAGGAATCGGCATTATTCATAAGAATATGTCCATTGAAGCCCAGGCTGAAGAGGTTGACAAGGTGAAACGCTCCGAAAACGGCGTTATTACCGACCCCTTTTCGCTGACACCCGAGCATACGTTAGGCGACGCCGACGCCCTCATGGCAAAATTCAGAATTTCCGGCGTACCCGTTACCGAAGGCCGTAAGCTGGTGGGAATCATTACCAACAGGGACCTTAAATTCGAGACGGATTTTACGAAGAAAATCAAGGAATCCATGACAGCCGAAGGCTTAATCACAGCAAAGGCCGGAACCACATTGGAGGAAGCCAAGAAGATTCTTGCAAAGGCAAGGAAGGAGAAGCTTCCTATTGTAGACGACGATTACAATCTGGTGGGACTTATCACCATTAAGGATATAGAAAAGACGATTAAATACCCCCTGTCCGCGAAGGACAGCCAGGGAAGGCTTCTGTGCGGAGCGGGCGTGGGCATTACCGCAAACGTGCTTGAGCGCGTGGGCGCTCTGGTGGACGCCAAGGTTGACGTGGTGGTGCTTGACAGCGCCCACGGACATTCCGGAAACGTGATTCGGTGCCTTAGCATGATTAAGGAAAAGTATCCGGATTTGCAGGTGATTGCCGGCAACGTCGCGACAGGAGAGGGAACGAGAGATTTGATTAAAGCCGGCGCGGATGCGGTCAAGGTGGGAATCGGGCCCGGTTCTATCTGTACCACCCGTGTGGTTGCGGGAATTGGTGTGCCTCAGATTTCCGCGATTATGGACGCCTACGAGGTGGCGAAGGAATACAATATTCCGATTATCGCGGACGGCGGCATCAAATACTCCGGCGATATGACAAAGGCGATTGCCGCCGGCGGAAACGTATGCATGATGGGAAGCATCTTTGCCGGCTGTGATGAAAGCCCGGGAACTTTCGAACTCTATCAGGGACGTAAATATAAGGTTTACAGAGGTATGGGCTCCATTTCCGCAATGGAAAACGGAAGCAAGGACCGTTATTTTCAGGAAAACGCCAAGAAACTTGTTCCGGAAGGCGTGGAAGGCCGCGTAGCATATAAGGGAACGGTGGAAGATACCGTGTATCAGCTTATGGGCGGATTGCGCTCCGGCATGGGATACTGCGGAACCGCGACCATTGAGGAACTGAAGGAGAGAGGGAGATTCATAAAAATCTCCGCGGCATCTCTGAAAGAAAGTCATCCGCACGATATCCATATCACGAAGGAAGCACCGAATTACAGCGTGGATGAATAGTTGACAAGAAGGAGTACATCTGCCGTGAGCAAACTGGAAAACATTGTCCGGGGACAGGAGGAAGACCCTCTCTTAAAAAGTCTTATTGAGGGCGGGGAACTGGAAAAGTGGCAAAAGCATTTCTGCGATATTGCCAATGTGTTTGCGTGGTGCGTGGACGACGAGGGAACCCCTCTTGTGAAATCTGACAGAGAGAAGGAGGAGGCCGGAAGAATCAAACGTCTGATTGATGAGAATCAGCTTCTGGATATGCTTTCACGGTTATCGGAGAGCGTATTGGAGGACCAGACGGTTGAAACAACGGCTTATCCCAATATGCGTCTGGCGGTAATTGTGTCAAGGGCAAACGGCAAGCCCGTTGTAAGCTGGCTTGTCTGCGGGATTCTTTCCGATGCGGAGAATATGCAGGATTATGAAAATCCGCCTCTTGAGGGCTTCGAGAACCAGATAACGGAAAAACAATTTTTAAGGGCAGTTGATACTTTAAGGGATATCACAAGCTCTCTATTTGAATATAAGCTTTCCGTGTTAACCGCCAATGCCGAGTATGCAAGGGCGCGCCGCATGGAATCGGAAATGGAAGAAAATTTGAAACGGGCCGAGGCGCTGACGGAAGCGGTATGGATTCTTGACGGCGACGAGGGCGTGGAACAGAAAGCCGGTAAGCTTCTTGAAATTGCCGGAAGCGTGCTGGATTTAAGCGTCGCGGTAATTTACCGGGTGCAGAAAGGCATGCCGTTTCCTGAGATTGGGACGAAATGGTGCAGGAAGGATGTTGAATGGGAGCCTGACGCCGAGGGAATGGGTCTCTCTCTTCTGAGAGGGGAAAAGACGCTGATTTTGTCCCAAAGTTCTTCCATAGGCGTCAGCGAAAAGGAAGGGATGGAAAATCTGGGATTCCGTGCGCTGGTGGTAATGCCTGTGTCCATTCCCGGGGTAAAGGGAATCCATGTCTGCTTTGGCGAAACGCTGAGGGAGAGAGTCTGGAAGCTAGAAGAAATCAGGTTCCTTCGGGACTGTGTGAAAATATTACAGAGAGTTTTAAGCAAATGATTTTGAAATGAGGGGAAGTTTATTCTATGTGTAAAGAAAATGCTAACGTAAGGAGCTCCGAAGAAGAAAAGGGAGCCGTTTCCAGAAATTTTATAGAGCAGATTATCGATAAGGATTTGGCGGAGGGCGTATGCGACGAGGTATGCACAAGATTTCCGCCGGAGCCCAACGGCTATCTTCATATAGGCCATGCAAAAAGTATCCTTTTAAACTACGGACTGGCAAAAGAGTACGGCGGGAAGTTTAACATGCGTTTCGACGATACCAATCCCACCAAGGAAAAAACGGAGTTCGTGGAATCCATTTTAGAGGATATCAAATGGCTGGGGGCGGACTGGGAGGACAGATTGTTTTTTGCCTCCAACTACTTTGAACAGATGTACGAGGGAGCGGTAAAGCTGATTCAAAAGGGTAAGGCCTATGTGTCCGACCTGACGGCCGAGGAAATGAGAGCGTACCGCGGCACGCTCACCGAGCCGGGGAAAAACGACCCGAACAGGGAGCGCAGTGTGGAGGAAAACCTTGATTTGTTTGAAAAAATGAAGCAGGGTGAATTTGCGGACGGAGAAAAGACGCTTCGCGCCAAAATAGACATGTCCTCTCCCAATATCAACATGCGTGACCCGGTGATTTACCGTGTGGCCCGTATGACCCATCACAACACAGGGGACAAATGGTGCATTTATCCGATGTATGATTTTGCCCATCCGATTGAAGACGCGATTGAAGGGGTGACGCATTCTATCTGTACCCTTGAGTTTGAAGACCACAGACCTTTATACGACTGGGTAGTGAGGGAGCTTGAATACCCCCATCCGCCCAAACAGATTGAGTTTGCAAAAATGTATTTGACCAATGTGGTCACCGGTAAGAGATATATCAAAAAACTGGTGGAGGACGGCATTGTGGACGGCTGGGATGACCCAAGACTCGTGTCGATTGCCGCGCTCCGCAGAAGAGGGTTTACACCGGAATCCATCAGGATGTTTGTGGAGCTGTGTGGCGTGTCCAAAAGCAATTCTTCCGTGGATTACGCAATGCTGGAGTACTGTATCCGGGAGGATTTGAAACTGAAACGTCCCCGGATGATGGCGGCCATTGACCCTGTAAAACTGATTATTGACAATTATCCGGAGGATAAGAGCGAGCTTTTGGAGGTCGCCAATAATCTTGAAAACGAGGAAATGGGAGTAAGACAGGTGCCCTTTGGCAGGGAACTTTATATTGACCGCGCAGATTTTATGGAGGAGCCTCCTAAAAAATACTTCCGTCTGTTTCCCGGAAACGAGGTGCGTCTTATGAACGCGTATTTCGTAACCTGTACCGGCTGCGTGAAAGATGAAAACGGCAGGGTGACGGAAGTTCACTGTACCTACGACCCGGAGACAAGGAGCGGTTCCGGCTTTAACGGAAGAAAGGTGAAGGGGACGATTCACTGGGTGCCCGCAAAGGAGGCCGTTAAGGCGGAAATCAGACTGTACGAGAATATTATTGATGAAGAAAAAGGCGTTTATAACGAGGACGGGAGCCTGAACTTAAATCCCGACTCGCTGACAGTTCTCAGGGATTGCTATTTGGAGCCGGCTCTTAAGGATGCCAGGCCGTATGATAAATTTCAGTTTGTCCGTCAGGGATATTTCTGTGTGGACGCAAAGGATTCGAAGGAGGACGCTTTGGTATTTAACAGAATTGTATCACTGAAAAGTTCGTTTGTGCTGCCAAAGGCATAGCGCAGTTCCGGAAGGTTAGGAGGGGTTGAAATGGCGGGGTTATTATCTGGATTGGAAAAGTTTGGACTCCACTATTTGGAAGCCGCAGGGCTGTACGAGGAAGAAAAAAAAGAAAAAGAAGCCGAAAAACCCAAAGAGGCTCCTCCCAAAATGAAAGAGGAGGATTATCTGTACGATAAAACCCATGAATGTCCGGTATGTTATGCCACCATCAAGGAAAGAACGCTTAAAGTGGCAAAGGCAAAGCTTGTGAGGACGGATTTGGATTTACGTCCGGTTTATGAAAACTTTGAACCGCTTAAGTACGACGTGGTGATTTGCCCCCACTGCGGATTCGCGGCTCTTGGTCGTTATTTTAAGGGACTTATGCCGTTTCAGATTAAGGCAATCCGGGAATTGATTTCGGCATCTTATCAGCCGACCAATTTAAAAAAGGTAACCTATACTTACGAGGATGCACTGGAGAGATATAAGCTGAGCCTAGCAAACGCCATTGTCAAGCGGGCCAAGGCCAGCGAAAAGGCTTACATCTGCCTGAAAACCGGATGGCTCCTGCGCAGTATGCAGGAAAATATGGACGGCGTAGGGCCGGATTTTGAGGCCAGGATGAAGGATTTGAAAAAGCAGGAGGACGAATTTCTCAAAAATGCTCTCGAAGGATTCATCACGGCAAAGCAAAGCGAAAATTATCCCATGTGCGGTATGGACGAACACACGCTGGACTACATTATTGCCGTTCTTGCCATGTATAACGGCCAGTTTGATATTTCTTCAAAACTGATATCGGCAATCCTGACAAACACCACCGTATCCCACAGGATGAAGGAAAAGGCCAGGGACGCGAAGGATGAGCTGATTGCACGGCTTAAGGAGAAGCGGTAAGCGGTTATGAGCGATTTGACAATAGAGCTGAAAGATACGGGGGAAAAGTATCTGTATCAGCAGATTTACGAGTATATTAAAGAGGAAATCAGAAAGGGGAAGCTTTTCGCGGGCGAAAAGCTTCCCTCAACTCGTTCACTGGCGGAATATCTTCAGGTGGCAAGAAGCACCGTTGACTTTGCCTACGGGCAGCTTGTGGCGGAAGGCTACCTGGAGGCAAGGCCCTGCAGGGGCTATTTCGTAAGCCGGGCGGAGGAACTGTTTCATTTCCCGGGGGAGGATGAGGAGGAAACACACATTTTGGGCAGAAGGGAAGAGGCCGCCAGGCCCCGGGGAAACGGGGAGATAAGAGGGGACGGAAGCGACGGCAAAGGAGGGGAGAAATGCCGTAAAGAGAGCCATAAGGTACTGTATGATTTCTCGCCCCATGCCCTGAGCCTGAAAAATTTTCCTTTTGCGACCTGGAAGAAGATTACCAGGGATATTCTAGTGGACGCCAACAGCGAAATGTTTGCCCTTGGGGACGCGAAAGGGGATGCGCAGCTTCGGGAGACAATCGGGAAATACCTGCATTCCTCCAGAGGGGTGAACTGCCGGCCGGAACAGATTATCGTGGGCGCGGGAACGGATTATCTGCTGATGCTGCTGGAAAAGATTCTGGGGCGGCACGTGCCTCTTGCCATGGAAGAGCCTACCTACAAGCGGGCTTACAGAATGTTTCAGTCCTTTGCCTACGATATAAGGGCAATCCCCATGGACTTTGGCGGGATGATAGTGGAAAAGCTGCGGGAGAGCGGAGCAAGGGCGGCCTATGTGATGCCGAGCCACCAATATCCCACGGGGATAGTGATGCCCATTGGCAGGAGAATGGAGCTTTTAAAATGGGCGAAGGAGGCCGGCGACCGGTATCTGATAGAAGACGATTACGACAGCGAGTTCCGGTATAAGGGAAAGCCGGTTCCGGCCCTGCAGGCGTCTGACGGGAGCGGCCGGGTAATTTATATGGGAACCTTTTCCAAGGCTATAGCCCCGGCGATTCGTGTAGGCTATATGGTGCTGCCGGAGAGGCTTCTTCCGGCTTATCAGGAAAACTGCGGGTTCTATGCCTGTACGGTGTCAAGAATCGACCAGCGTATACTAAACGAATTTATCAGGAACGGCCATTTTGAGCGGTATTTAAATAAAATGAGAAAGATTTACAGGGGAAGGCATGATTTTCTTCTGGGACAGATGGCAGATTTTGAAAAGGACTTTCGGATTTCCGGGGAAAACGCGGGCCTGCACATTCTGCTTACCAGCAAAAAGCGGATACCGGAAAAGACGTTGATTGAAGCCGCCGCCGGAGAGGGAATTAAACTGTACGGAATATCGAAGGACTGTATGGGAGAGGGAAGCCTTTTAGGGTCCCCCTTTGAGAGTACTGTGCTGCTTGGTTACGGGGCGCTGGAAGAGCGGGAGCTGGCGCAGGGAATCGAAAGGCTTAAAAGGGCCTGGCGACCCTGGCTGTCGGAATAGCAGCGCGTAACAAGGCCGTGGGAGCAGGGACAGGGAGCAAAGTCCGCGGTCTGATTCCGTGCAAAAAGAGGCTGCAAAAAAGCAGCCTCTAAAACAAAGCAGATTCAGCATTTGTCTGTTTTGCGTCAGTCATCAAAAAATTCTTCTACCTTACCGTTTGCGTTCTCGCCTGCGGGGGGAGCGTCATTGGTTTCCGCGTTTTCCGGAGCGGGAGCCGCCTCGGTGGGTTTTGCCGCTTCGGGAGTCTTAACCTCGTCGTCAAAAAAATCTTCCGTCCTTGTTTCCGATTCCTTTTCTTTATTTAAGGCTGTTAAATCCGTGAAATTGCTTTCGGAAACGGTCTGGCTTTCGGTAACGGATTTTACGGTTTCCTTTACCTGCTGAACGGAATCGACGATAACCTCTTTGGCCTTGTGGAAGGCTTCCGTGGCGATGGCCTCCGCCTTGTCCAGATTCAAGGATACATAGGAGCGCTCCTTTGCGGGTTCCGGCTCGTCGTCAAGGTCCTCGCTGAAATCATCAAAGTCGTCGTCGGTATCGTCAGTATTTCCCTGGGAAGTAGAATTTTCTTTGGTTTTCAGATAGTGATAAGCGCCGTAAGCAGAAGCACCGGCAATTGCGGAGAAAAGTAAAAATTTACCAAATTTTTTGGACATAAAAGTACTCCTTTCAGTTAATCATCATATAGGAATATCTTAATACTATTCTGTGGAATTGAAAAGAGATTATGTATAAAAAATCCATTAAATTTTTCGGCATAATATTTCCGGAAAAAATCTCAGGCGTGTACAAGATATGGTAGCGGGAAAAATTGTGAATACCAGTTTCGGCAAACCGATTGAAGAGAGTGGGGAAATGTGCTATATTCTGGTTACTGACCTTAAAAGTCAATACAATAAACAATATCTGCGGGGACGCGGCTTGGCCGGTTCAACTGCCCGCTACAGGAGCTCTCCATGAATGAGAAATTTTTCGACCTGAAAAAAGAAAAACAGGACCGTATGATTAACGCCGCCCTTAAGGTGTTCGCGTCGGGCGGATACGCCCATGCCAGCACGGACGAAATCGTAAAGGAGGCGGGGATAAGCAAGGGTCTTTTGTTCCACTATTTCATCAGCAAGCTGGGACTTTACAGCTTTATCTACGACTACAGCGTCAGGTATATCATGCTTGAACTTTCCACCGGGGTATCGCCGCAGGAGACGGATTTTTTTGAACTGCTCCTTCAGATAAAGCATTCCCATCTCCAGGCAATGAAAAACTATCCGTACATACTGCGTTTTATCAACAAAAGCAGAGAGGAAAAGGTGGGAGAGGCGCTTTTGGAAACACAGGAACGCAGAGACGTTCTTCCGGCAAGATACGGGGAAATTATGGAAAGGGCAAGCCTTGAACGCTTCAGGAAGGATGTGGATGTCAGAGCCGTAACCAAAATGATGGAATTTACCATGGACGGGCTTATGGAGGAGAATTTCAGGAACAGTTCTTTCCAGCCGGAACTTTATTTTGGCGAGGTAAGGCAATATCTGGATATGATGAAAAAGCTCTGCTACACATAGAACCGGCCGGATGCGTGGCGACCGGTTTGGTCAATCAAAAAACGGTGTTTTGAACGGGAGGAAACGCAGTGAAAGAGAAACTTTACACCATACCTTTAAATGACGCGGTGAACGCAGGGGACGAATGCCCCTTTTGCTTTATAGAGCGGGCGGTGGAGCAGGACGCCATTGATTTTGTGCTGGGAAGCGGCTCGTCTTATATGGAAAGCGACGTGCGGGAGGCCACCGATAAGGCGGGCTTTTGCCGGGAGCATTTCAAAAAAATGTTTGATTACGGAAACACCCTGGGCAACGGATGGATTTTAAAGACCCACTATATGCAGGTAAACAGGGAAATGAAAGAGGAGTTTAAGAAGTTTACGCCCTCCAAATCCACCCTTATGGGCAAATTCAAAAAAAATACCGAGAGGGTCAATCCAATCGGCATGTGGGTGCAGGAAAAGGAAAAATCCTGCTATATCTGCAACCGGTTTGCGGATACATACGAAAGGTATCTGGATACCTTTTTCCATATGTATAAGACGGACGGGGACTTCCGCAGGAGAATCCATGAGAGCAAGGGCTTTTGCCTGCATCATTTCGGGGATTTGTGCGAGGGGGCGGAAAACAGGTTAAGCGATAAGGAAAAGAAAGAATTTTACCCCGCCATGTTTGATTTGATGGAAAAAAATATGGCAAGGCTGCAGGAGGACGTGACCTGGCTGGTGGATAAATTTGACTACCGGAATAAGGACGCGGACTGGAAAAATTCAAAGGACGCCATTCAAAGGGGCATGCAGAAGCTTAAGGGCGGCTATCCGGCCGACCCGGTTTATAAAATGAATAAGTAAATATGTTTGACCGGTTTGGTCATTGTGTGGGGCTGTCAGTTAAAACAGCCCCATTGCTTTTCCCGCCCAGTAAAGAAGCCCAAGAAGCCAGCTTGTAAATATACCGTAAAGGATAACCGGCCCGGCGATGGTAAAGATTTTGCATCCGATACCGAACACCTGGCCCTCCTTTTTAAATTCCACGGCGGGAG
>CAJTMZ010000038.1:25561-32537 GCA_910577445.1 uncultured Lachnospiraceae bacterium
CCACGGAGTTTGCAAATCCGGTGATGGGAACAAGGGCCCCTGCGCCGCCGAATTTCACGATGGAAGGATAGATGTTAAAGCCGGTTAAAAGGACGCTGATAAGCACGAGCACAAGGGAACAGAAGCTTCCGGCCATTTCCTTGTCCATGCCGAGTGTGCTTCCCGCAAAATTCAGCAGAAGCTGCCCGGCCGTGCATATGACGCCGCCGGTGATAAAGGCTTTCAGCATCTGAAGGTACAGATTGTGGGTGGGAGTGATTTTTTTGACATATTCTTCGTAGTCTTTTTCCAGATTCAGTTGTTCTTCGCTTTTCGGTTCGCTCATAATAGACCTCCTTATCACATAAGTTCCGCGGGAATTGTGGAAAGTGCACGTAATTCCGAATACTACACGGCTTTCTGACTTTCCGGCGCATACAGTTGGTTTTCCTACGCATACACTTGATTCCGTCGGAAACGGTTGTATTTAGTTTGCATAATATTGATAATTTTATGCATAAACATTGAAAAATACGAAAAAAATGCGGTAAAAGAATTGACAAACGTACCGTTTTATAGGTAGAATATTAACATTGTGGGGAATGACGGGGGTCTCTGGGAAAGGCTTCATGGTTCTCTCTTTAAAATTCAGGTAAGGAGTTGTAAAAATGTTAAAGTATATTGCGAAACGAATCGGTCTTGCGATTGTAACTATATGGGCGGTTGCAACCATTACATTTTTTCTGATGAATATGGTTCCGGGCGGACCGTTTCTTTCAGAAAAGGCAATCAGCCCGCAGGCGACGGCAGCGCTGGAGGCCAAATACGGACTCGATAAACCTCTATCGCAGCAATATCTTACATATATGTGGGACGCTTTGCACGGCGATTTCGGTGACAGCTTAAAACAGCGCGGACGTACCGTTATGAAAATTATTCAGATGAAGTTTCCGGTTTCCGCCAGAGTGGGCGGCATTTCGGTGATTGTAGCGCTTTGCCTTGGAATCCCGCTGGGCAGTATAGCGGCTCTTAAGAGAGGCAAATTTGCGGACAGCCTAATCAGCGTGGTGGCTACCTGCGGCATTGCGGTTCCCAGCTTTGTAACCTGTACGGTGCTTTTATATTTTCTGGGCGTTAAGCTGATGATTCTGCCCACACTCGGGCTGTCTTCCTGGAAGCACTATATAATGCCGGTTATAGCGCTTTCCTTTTATCCTACGGCTTACATTATGAGATTAATGCGTTCCTCCATGCTGGACGTTATGGGGCAGGACTATATGCGTACGGCGAAGGCGAAGGGCGTTTCGGGATTTTTCATTCTCTTTAAGCACGCGCTCCGAAACGCAATCCTTCCGGTTGTGACCTATGTGGGTCCTATGCTTGCCTACACGATGACGGGGAGCTTCGTAGTTGAAAAAATTTTTACCATCCCGGGACTTGGCGGCGAGTTTATCAGCGCCATCAGCGGCCGTGACTATACGTTGATTATGGGAACAACGATTTTCCTTGCTACCCTGATTATTGTAATGAACGTTGTTGTGGATATTGTCTACAAGCTGGTAGACCCGAGAATCAATTTAAAATAAGGAGCAATACGTATGAAACAGAATCCAGTCAGTTTTCAATTAAAACTTAATCCTGAGGATTTCCTGCCGGCAACCGAAGAGGAAAAGCAGAGCCAGATTATCATGCGGGAGAGCGTGAGCTTCTGGAAAGACGGTATGCGCCGTCTGGTAAGAAATAAAGTGGCTATGGTAAGCCTTGTAGTGATTATTGTGGTTATGATTTTTTCTTTTATCGTTCCGGGCTTTTATCCTTACAGCTATAAGGAGCAGGCAAAGGGGGCAAACAATCTGGCGCCCATGGAGTATTCCGAGGAGGAGCAGGCGAGAATCGATGCCGGGGAAAAGGTGTTCCCTCATATTTTCGGAACCGATAACTTGGGCAGGGATTACGCCATCAGAGTTATGATGGGAAGCCGTATTTCCCTTTTGGTAGGTCTCATTGCCACAGGCATTATCTTTATCATTGGTTCCGCCTATGGTTCCATTGCGGCTTTCTTCGGAGGTAAGGTAGACCTGATTATGATGCGGATTGTGGATATTATCTACACGATACCGGATATTCTTCTGATAGTGCTTCTGTCCTTTTCGTTGAAAGCGTCGCTCGCCCGGTTAACGGAAGTGCCGGGGTTTAGCTGGGTAAGTGTCGTGGGAGAGAATCTGATTAGTATTTTTATTGTGTTCGCGCTTTTATACTGGGTAGGAATGGCCAGAATGGTCAGAAGCCAGGTGCTGATGCTCAAGGAAAGCGAGTATGTAACGGCGGCCAGAGCCCTTGGCGTGGGTAACGGCAAAATCATCAGAAAGCATCTGCTGACCAACTGTATCGGAACGCTGATTGTAACCACGACCCTGCAGATTCCGTCCTCTATCTTTACGGAGAGCTTCTTAAGCTTTTTAGGACTGGGTGTGGCGGTTCCGCTGCCTTCCCTTGGAAGCCTTGCCAGCAGTGCCATTAACGGTATGAATACTTATCCGTACCTGTTATTTATACCGTCGGTTTTAATCAGTCTGATTATTTTGAGCTTTAACCTGTTTGGCGACGGACTTCGGGACGCTTTTGACCCCAAGCTGAAAAACTAACGGAAAACGAAAACGGCACGCATGCAGTGCGGAAATGAGGGATTTATGTCAGAATATCTTGTTGATATAAAAAATGAACGGCTTTCCTTTTTCACTCCTGCGGGAGAGGTGAAAGCATTAAATGATGTGTCTATCCATTTAAGGGAAGGCGAAGTGCTGGGAATCGTAGGCGAGAGTGGTTCCGGAAAGTCGGTTACGGCCTACAGCCTTATGGGCCTTACCGCCCATCCCGGCAAGCTGATTGGCGGGAATCTGGAGTTTAACGGCCATCAGATTGAGAAGATGACGGAAAAGGAAATGAGGAAAATCCGGGGAAATGAAATATCCATTATTTTCCAGGACCCTATGACCAGTCTGAACCCGGTTTATACAATCGGCAATCAGATTATGGAAGCGGTTCTGCTCCATACGGACAAAAAGAAAGCGCAGGCTAAAGAGCGGGCAAAGGAGCTTCTTGAGCTGGTAGGAATCAATGAGCCGGAAAAGCGGCTCCGGCAGTATCCTCACGAGCTGTCCGGCGGTATGAGGCAGCGTGTTATGATTGCAATGGCGCTTGCCTGCGAGCCGAAGCTTCTGATTGCGGATGAGCCTACCACGGCTCTTGACGTGACGATTCAGGCTCAGATTTTAGAGCTGATGATGGAGCTGAAAAATAAGCTGGGCATGGCAATTATTATGATTACCCATGACCTTGGCGTGGTAGCCAGCATGTGCGAGAGGATTGCGGTTATGTACGCGGGAAAGGTTGTGGAATACGGCACCGCGGACGACATTTTTTACAATCCCAGACACCAGTACACAAAGGGGCTTATCCGTTCCATTCCAAGAATTGACACGAAAGAGCACGAGCGGCTGATTCCCATTGAAGGAACGCCGGTGGATATGCTCAATCCTCCGAAAGGATGCCCTTTTGCGCCAAGATGTGAGGCGTGTATGAAGATTTGCCTTCGGGAGATGCCTCCCGTCACAAATTTTGGAAGAGTCCACTATACCCAGTGCTGGCTGAATCAAAAAGAGGAAATGCAGCATAGCACGGAGAAAGGAGCCGCAAATGAGTGAAAAACTGGTTCAGGTAGAACATTTACAACAATATTTCCCGGCCGGCGGTTTCGGTAAAAAGAAAAAATATATCCAGGCGGTGGACGACGTTTCTTTTACCATTGAAAAGGGAGAAACGCTGGGACTGGTAGGAGAATCCGGATGCGGCAAGACCACCACGGGACGTACTCTGCTGCGGCTTTACGAGCCTACAGGCGGAAGATTTGTCTATGACGGAAACGTGATTTTTGATGTGGAGAAGAAAACCTTTGTGGATATGCTTCCCTACCGCAAAAAAATGCAGATTGTTTTTCAGGACCCTTACGCGAGCCTTGACCCCCGAATGACGGTGGGCGATATTGTGGGCGAGGCCATTGACGTCCATAAGATGGCGGCCAGTAAACAGGAAAGATATGACATTATTATAGAGATGCTGCAGAGAGTGGGCTTGAACTCCGAGCATGCCAACAGGTATCCCCATGAGTTTTCCGGCGGTCAGCGCCAGAGGGTGGGGATTGCAAGAGCCCTGGCGGTAAGGCCGGAATTTATCGTCTGCGACGAGCCGATTTCGGCGCTGGACGTGTCCATTCAGGCGCAGGTAATCAATATGTTTGAGGATTTGCAGTCGGAAATGGGGCTTACCTACCTTTTTATCGCCCATGACCTTTCGGCGGTGAAGCACATTTCCAACAGAATCGGCGTTATGTACCTTGGCAGAATGGTGGAACTTGCGGATAGTTACGAGCTGATTACCCGTCCCCTTCATCCTTATACGAAAAGCCTGATATCCGCGATTCCCATTGCGGACCCCAAGGCGGCGAGGGAAAGCAAGCGGATTGTGCTCGAGGGCGACGTGCCAAGTCCCTTAAATCCCCCTTCAGGATGCCGGTTCCGTACCAGATGTCCCTACGCGGACGAGAGGTGCGCAGCACAGGCTCCGGAGTGGAAAGAAGTGGAAAAAGGCCATTTTGCCGCATGTCACCATATTGACAAGTTGAATTAAATGTGGTAAACAAATATAGATGCGTATACACGTATCCATATTGTTTAATAAATGCGAATAGGAGACCTGTTTTATTCAGGGATGAATATCGCGGTAACCGGGCAGTTAATCTGCTCAGAAATCTCTAAGAGGAGGAAAAAGTATGAAAAAGAAAGTAATTGCGCTTTTACTTGCAGTTACCATGGTTATCGGAATGACCGCCTGTGGCGGCGGCGATAACGCTGGCAGCACCAATGGAACTGAAAGTAATGGCAACGCTTCTGCAGACAATGCTGCAGGAGATGAGGGAACAGATGATGCAGCAGGCACAGACGATGCTGCCGCTGCAGACACGACAGGCACAGGAGAAAAGATTTTATCCGTTCAGATTGGTCCCGACCCCGAGACAATCGACCCCGCTCTTAACAGCGCGGTAGACGGCGGAAACATGTTACTGCACTCTTTCGAGTGTCTGCTGACAGTTGACCAGGAGGGCAAGCTGGCTCCCGGACAGGCAGAAAGCTATGAGACAAGTGAAGACGGCCTTACATGGACATTCCATTTGAGGGACGGCCTTAAGTGGTCCGACGGTTCCGACCTTACAGCCAACGATTTCGTATATAGCTGGAAGAGAGTATGCGACCCTAACGTAGCTGCTCCTTACGCAGAGACAGTTCTTTCCATGGTAGCAGGTTATGAAGACGCTATCGGCGGAAATCTGGATGCTCTCCAGGTAGTTGCACAGGATGACAAGACACTGGTTGTTACCCTGAACGCTCCCTGCTCTTACTTCGGAAGCCTTGCGGCATTCGCTACTTTAAGTCCTGTACAGCAGGCAACAATTGAGGCGAACGGTGATGCATGGGCAACCGCAGCAGAGACCTATATTTCCAATGGTCCTTTCTACATTTCAGAGTGGGTACCCGGTTCTCATATCCTTATGAGCAAGAACCCTAACTACTGGAATGCCAGCGCTGTTAAGCTTGACGGCATCAAATTCAACCTGATTGAAGATGCAAACGCTTCCTACAGTGCATATCAGACAGGCGAAGTTCTTTTCATCAAGGACGTTCCTACAGAAGAAATTCCTTCCTTAAGCGGAAATCCGGAGTTCCATGTAGACCCGATTATCGGTACTTATTATCTGAGTCTTAACACACAGAGAGAGCCTTTTACAGACGCAAGGGTTCGTAAGGCATTAAGCCTTGCAATCGACCGTGAGTATGTGGCAAATACCCTGATGCAGGGAACCTATTCACCGGCCAGCAATTTCATGGGACCCGGCTGGATTGATACCGACGGAAGCCAGTTCATGGACAAGGCAAACGGCGGCAAGCCCTACATTGATACCACAAATCACGATGCAAACGTAGAAGAAGCAAAGCAGCTCCTTGCAGATGCCGGCTATCCGGATGGTGAGGGACTTCCTGCCATTACTTATTCTACAAATGATGCAGGCTATCACAAAGTAGTTGCTGAGTATTTACAGCAGGCATGGGCAGAAATTGGCGTTGAGCTTTCTGTAGATATCGTTGAGTGGGCAAGCTTCACACCTATGCGTCGTAACGGCGATTATGATGCTTCCCGTAACGGCTGGGTTGGCGATTACAGTGACCCTTCCAACATGTTAGATTTGTTGTTCTCCACAAACGGAAACAATGACGGTAAGTTCAATAATGCAGATTATGATGCGGCTATGACTACTTCCAGAACAACTCTTGACGCGGCAGAGCGTTCACAGGCTCTCCATGAAGCAGAGGATATTCTGATGGAAGAAGCAGCTTGTATCCCTGTAGCTTACTACAATGACTTCTGGCTCCAGAGCGATAAGATTACAGGTTCCTGGCATTCAGCTTACGGCTACTGGTACTTCATGTACGCAGACATTGTTGAAGGCGGTGCAGAGGCAGACGCTGCTGACGCAGAAGCTGAAGCTGCTGAATAAGGCGGATGTGTAAGCAGGCTGACTGGTCTGTGATGTAGCGGCAGATGTGTTGCAAATGAATATTAAGAGCAGGTTTGAGGAGATTTCCCGGGCCTGCTCTTTTTACGTGAAATAGAGCAGCCACGCGCAGAAAAAAGTAATCGTCCTTCGTCGCCGCGCTCCCGCTCTATAAAAACGTAGCGGTGATAAGCTCGCGAGCTGCATGGCAGCTCGTTACCTCGCTAACCACCGACGTTTTTATAAGGGCTCCTTAAGGACGATTACTTTTTTCTGCGCTGGTTTCTGTCAGGCATTGGTATGTAATTCTTAGTTTATATTTTGAGGGTGGAAAGCGCAGTATCCATAAACTCTGTCATGTGCTTAAAACTATCTATAGAAATCAATATT
>CAJTMZ010000039.1:0-31937 GCA_910577445.1 uncultured Lachnospiraceae bacterium
TGACAGCCTCTTTGGCAGTATTCATTTCACCGAAATCTGAAAATTGATTTCCGTGCAGAAAGGAAAACGCTATGCAGAAAAACAAATCACATGCAACCAATCCTCCCCTTTTGTCTCCCGCCGGGATTTTTGCTTATCAGGCCGAAGGCTTTATCGGGGATTATCAGCGGCTTGTAAGAGATACGGTCGTTCCCTATCAGTACAGCGTTCTTTGCGATAAGGCGCCCGATACGGAAAAAAGCCATGTAATCCAGAACTTTAAAAACGCCGGCGCTCTTCTTCGGGGCGAAGGGGCGGCGGACGGCTTCTACGGAATGGTTTTTCAGGACAGCGACGCCGCCAAATGGCTGGAGGCTGCCGCTTACCTGCTTTCCCTTTTTCCGGATAAAGAACTGGAAAAGACGGCGGACGAGGTAATTGATTTGATTGCCGCGGCCCAGGACGAGGACGGCTATCTGAACACTTACTACACCTTAAAAGACAAAAACCGGCGCTGGAGCAATCTTCAGGAAGGCCATGAGCTTTACTGCAGCGGCCATATGATGGAGGCTGCCTGCGCTTACTATGAAGCCACCGGCAAGAAGAAGCTCCTTCATGTGATGGAGAAAAACGCGGAACATATTTACAGCCATTTTATTGTGGAGGGCCATGAGGGATATCCCGGCCATCCTGAGATAGAACTGGCCCTGTTACGGCTCTACCGCGCCACAGGAAATGAACATTGTTTCGCCCTAGCGGAGCACTTCATCAATATAAGAGGGGTGGACTCTCATTTTTACGAAAAAGAAGCCGCTCGGCGGGGATGGAACATCTGGAACTCCAATCCCTCCAACAGGGAGTACACCCAATGCCATCTGCCTGTGCGCAGCCAGTCAGACGCCGTGGGACACGCCGTCCGCGCCGTTTATCTGTATACCGGCATGGCGGATTTGGCTTCCATGACCGGCGATAAGGAGCTTTTTGCCGCCTGTAAAAGGCTCTGGGAAAGCATAACCGAACGCCGCATGTACATAACCGGCGGCATCGGCTCCACCGTTATCGGAGAGGCTTTCACCGTAGACTACGATTTGCCCTGCGATACCGCTTATGCGGAAACCTGCGCTTCCATCGGGCTTATGTTTTTCGCCTCCAAAATGCTGGAAAACGAAATCGACGGCAGATACGCCGACGTGATGGAGCGGGCCTTTTACAACACGGTCCTCGCGGGAATGCAGCTTGACGGAAAACGGTTCTTTTACGTCAATCCCCTTGAAGTGACGCCGGGAATTTCAGGCGTCTCCCCCACTCACCTTCACGACCTGCCCGCAAGGCCCGGATGGTATGCCTGCGCCTGCTGTCCGCCCAACGCGGCAAGGCTTATTTCCTCTCTGGGAAAATATGCTTATGGCGAAAACAAAGATACCGCTTTCTGTCATCTCTTTGCGGCAGGGAAAGTGGCTCTTTCCAACGGTATGCGTTTCTTCTGTAAAACCGAATACCCTTATGGCTTTACCGTCAGATATGAAATAGAAAAAGGGGGAAATCTGGCCATAAGGATTCCTGCCTACAGCCCGGACTTTCAGCTTGAAATCAACGGGGCGGCTCTGCCGGAGGGTTCCCCGTCTTACCGCCTGGAACGCGGCTATGTATGGCTGAAGGTCAAAGACAACGACGTCATCACCCTGACTCTTGACGATGCCCCGTATTTTGTTTACGCATCTTCCAAAATCCCTCAGCTTACCGGAAAAGCGGCCCTTTGCCGGGGTCCTCTGGTCTATTGCTTTGAGGGGACGGACAACGGCGGCGACGTGCTTTCCCTTTCCATCGGAAACGCCCAAAGGGACGGCAAAATTCCTGTCCCGGTGCCGGAAAGCGAAAAGGCCGCTTTAAAAGAAGGGCTTCCCGAAAACGCCGTCGTCCTCTCTCTGGACGCGGAGCGAAAGGCCGGCACCGACAGCCTGTACACAAATACCCGCCCCGGTGTAACCCCCTGCCGGGTGACTGCCATTCCCTATTATACATGGGGAAACAGGGGTGAAAACCAGATGCGGGTATGGATGGACTTAAGCTGACAACTTATGCCAGAACTCTTCCCAGCGTTTCAAATAAATATTTTGCATTTATGGGCTTTGCTATGTGGCCGTTCATGCCGCATGCCAAAGCCTCTTTTTTATCTTCCTCAAAGGCGTTTGCCGTCATGGCCAGAATGGGTATGGAGGCCAGTTCCTTATTGGAAAGCTCCCTGATTTTCCTGGTCGCCTCATAGCCTCCCATTACCGGCATCTGCACGTCCATAAGGATTATCTGATAGTAACCCGGACCGGATTTTTTCAGCATATCCACGGCAATCTGCCCGTTGGAAGCCACCTCCGTTATAAAACCGGCGTCGGATAGTATTTCCACGGCGATTTCCTGATTCAGTTCATTGTCTTCCGCCAAAAGGATACGTCCTTTTTCCAGCTTTGGCATTTCATTCGCGACTGTTTTTTCCTCTATCTTCTCTCCGTTGATAATAGAGTACAGACAGTCGCGGAGTTCCGATAAGAACAGCGGCTTGCTGCAGAAGGCCGTAACGCCAGCTTCCTTTGCCTCCTCCTCGATATCCGCCCAGTCGTAGGCCGTAAGTACGATTACAGGCACCTCTTCTCCCACCTCTTTGCGGATTCTCCTTGTGACCTCAACTCCGTTTAAGTCGGGCAGCATCCAGTCTATTACATAGACGCTGTAATAATCTCCCCGGCTGACGGCCTGCCTTGTGCGCAGCACCGCTTCCTTGCCGGACAACGTCCATTCCGCCCGCAGTCCAATCTGCTGTAACATATAGGACACGCTGTCACAGGTATTAAAATCGTCGTCAACCACAAGCGCACGGCAGTTTTTAAGCTCCGGTATATCCTGAGGCCCTCTCACTTCCGTATTGACGCGGAAGGTGAAAGAAACTATAAATTCCGTTCCTACCCCCGGCTCGCTGAGCACCTTAATGGTTCCGTTCATCATATCCACAATATTCTTGGTAATCGCCATTCCCAGGCCGGTTCCCGGAATACCGCTGTTTGTGGTACTGCTTTCTCTCTCAAAAGGCTCGAAAATGTGGTCCACAAATTCCTTGCTCATGCCGATGCCGGTATCCTTGATATGAAATTCATAGTTGGCATAGCCCGGCAGAGCGCCGCCTCTTTCCGTAATACGCAGGCTCACGATTCCGCCCGGTTCCGTATATTTTACGGAATTGCCCAGCAGATTGAGCAGCACCTGGTTCAGCCGCAGCTTATCGCAGATAATTTCCTCGTTTTTCACATCCACGGCGTCGATATAAAGCTCAAGTTGTTTCGCGTGAATGTCTGCCTGCAGAATATTGCGAAGCCCGTGGAGAATATCCGGCAGGCCGCAGGGCTTATCGTCCAGATGCATCTTGCCGCTTTCGATACGGCTCATATCCAGAACGTCGTTAATCAGACTGAGCAGATGATTGCCTGAGGTCATAATCTTTTTCAGATATTCCTCCACCTGTTCCTTCTGGTTAATATGTGTGATTGCCAACGCCGTAAAGCCCACAATAGCGTTCATGGGCGTACGGATATCGTGGGACATGTTGGAAAGGAACACGCTCTTCGCCTTGCTGGCCCGGTTCGCCTGCAAAAGCGCGTCCTCCAGAAGGTTCTTCTTCTCCATCTCCCTGCGTATTTCCTCATTTACGCTGTGGAAACCAAGCACGATGCCGTGGCTTTCCTCCCACACCCCGGCCCGCACCGCTTTCATCTGGAAGTAAACCGTTTCGCCCTTCCATACCCGGCGGTAATTCACACTGTATACGCTCTTTTTCTCCAGTTCTTCTTTCAGGCCGTCCACCGAAGACGCATGCCGCATCATTTCCCTGTCGTCTTCATGCACATAGCTCTCTATATATGTATTCATTGCCTCTTCCAGAGACATTTCCTGCTCCGCGAAGGAACTCTTTGACTGTTCCCCTTTCTGTTTCGCGCTTCGGAGCGCGTACCCTTTTCCCGTATCAAGGTCAAAATAGCATACAATCTTATAATCCACACTGAGGGCGTGTATCAGCTCCATCTGACGCTTTTCGATTCTTCTTTCCTGGAGCTTTTGCTTCGTGCAGTCTAAAAGGAACCTCTGGTATACCAGCTCGCCGTTATCCTCCACGATTCTGGCGTTGCCCACCACATACACAATCTCACCGTTTTTATGGCATACTCTGTATTCCACGCTGGCCACGTCTCCTGCCTGCTGAAGCCCCTTTATGCTTTCCTCAATCTTGCTTCGGTCCTCTTCCAGTACGGTAGGCGCAACCAAATCAAACCCGTCGTGCACCAGTTCCTCCAGGGAACCGTAACCCAGTATTTCAAGAGCCGCCCTGTTCGCGCTTATAATCCGCTTCCCGTCCAGCGTATGACGCATCACCCCGCAGTCTATGGTGGTGAAAATCGTCTCAAGGCTCTGGTTCTTGCGCAGAATCTCCTGCTTATACTCGCGCTCTAAGGTCACGTCAATGGCAACCCCTACGGTTCCCATAACGCTTCCGTCGATATTATAAAGCGGGGACTTATAGGTGGACAGCGTCCTAAGCCCCTCTCCCGTCTTTATGATTTCTTCGGAAATACAGGTTTCCCGTTTCCGCATAACCTCGTTTTCCGACTCGATGCAGGCCGGGTCGTCTTCCTCCACGTCCCAGATATAAGCATGTCTCTGCCCCTGTACCTGTTCTTTCGTCTTTCCTACCGTGTCACAGAAACTGCTGTTTACTTTCTCGTGAACGCCGTCCTTATCCTTAAACCATATAAGATTGGGACTGTTGTCAATGGCAGCATCAAGAAACTGTCTCGTCTCCCAGAACTCCCTGCTCATCTTTAAGCCCTGCTGCCACCGCAGAAACCGGAACGCCGTCTCCTTCTCCGACATCGGCATCGGCCATATATCCTTTATTTCATCCAGGCTCTCTTCTATAAGCGCAGCCTGGTCATTCCCGGCAAGTACAATCAGTTCGGAATCTTCCTTTCTGCTCTCCCTGACTGCCGGCATTGCTTCCGTTACATCCATGCCCTGTAAATTCATCAAAATAACATCAGCCGAAGCTGCAAGCTCTCTGTCCGGTTTTGCACTTTCAGAAAATTGATGAGTAAAGTGTGCGAGGGGAGACATTCCCTTTATTGTTTCAAATGCACCGCTTTGATTCCCCAATAGATAGAAATGAATTTGACAATGATACATGTCGTTCCTCCTGTACATGAATAATATGCAACATTATTATTCTAACAATCCGTTCAACCTCTGTCAATAAGCCGAATTACTTTTTGTTACTCTTATATAAGGATTCAGCCAAAACGCCGCCAGAAGTTCCAGCACCATAAAACACCAGATAATCGGCTCGCAGAATATAACCCGCCATATACTGAAATTTTGGAATAAATATGGCCACAAACAGAATCTTTCCAAACAGCTCCATGATACTTGATATGATGGGAAGAATCTTCTGGCCGATAGCCTGCAGCGCCGTTCTGGTATCGTTAATCAGCCCTAATACAAAGAAAAAGGGCGCCACCACCCGAAGATACCTCGCGCCGTTTTCTAAAATCACCGGCTCACTGGAGCCTGAGATAATCCGCACCATGTCGGGGGCAAAAAGAAGGAGCACGATTACAGCCCCCACCGTCATGCAGCCATTGTACAGATAAGCGCATTTCATTGCCTTCCGAATCCGCGCCTTCTCTCCGGCTCCGTAATTCTGGGAAACAAAGGTGTTCACCGCAGAAATCATTGCCGAAAAAGGCATCAGGCAGAACTGGCACAGCTTTCTGGCCGCCGTGTGTCCCGCTATGGTCAGATAGCCAAGCCCGTTAATTCCCACCTGCAAAATCGCGCTCCCCGCCGACACAAGACAATGCATGAATCCCATGGAAAAGCCCTGGGCCGCCATTTCCTTATAAAGCGCCTTATCCACCTTAAAGTGCTCCTTTCCCGGCACCAGAATCGAAACCCTCTTCAGAATATAAAGCACGCACAGGACAACGGAAACCGCCTGTGAAATCACCGTGGCCACCGCCGCCCCCTGTATTCCCATGCCAAACCTGGCGATAAACAGAAAGTCAAGGCCGATGTTCACAAGGGAGGAAAAAATCAAAAACAAAAGCGGCATAAAGCTGTTTCCCACAGCCTGCAGCACCCCGGCGCAGAGATTATAGGCAAACATGACTCCCGTAAACAGTGTAATCACAGAAATATAGCTGTAGGATTCCTTGATAATTTCCTCCGGCGTATGTAAAAGCTGCAAAAAAGGATAGAGGGCTATTCTCGTCAGCAGCATAATAAAAAGGCTGATTCCCGCGCCGATTACCATGGAAACCGCCACCGAACGCTTAAGAAGCCCGTCTCCTCCCGGGTTTTTATCCGGCCTGAAGGTAGCTGCGCCGCTTTTGCCGCTGCCGCCTCTTCCCCCCGTCCCGTAGCTCATTCCGTAGCTTCTGGCCGTCACAATGGACAGACCGTTTCCAAGCCCCAGCGCAAAGCCAATCAGCAAATCATAAACAGGCGTTACCGCGCCAATCGCCGCTAACGACGTATCTCCCAGCACATGGCCCACGATTACCGTGTCCATGGTGTTATAAAGCTGCTGGAACACGCTGGAAAAAAAGACCGGAACGGCAAACCGGAGCATTGACAGAAAAATCGGGCCGTTTAACAAATCAACCTGCGCATATCGTTTTGTCTGAGACATGGCACAACACTCACTTTCTCTTTTCTATTTCGACAGACACACGCTTTTTATTATAACTCAAATCTCCCTTATTCGCAAAACCTTTTCCGCCAATTTCTCCACCAGCGCTCTATCCGGCGGCCTGGTCCCCGCCGTGGTCACCGCTCCCGCCGAAACCGCTATGCAAAGGCGCGCCGTTTCCTCGTCTCCAAGCCTCCTGTTCCATGCAAAGGCAAGGGCCGCCACCATAGCGTCTCCCGCCCCCACGGTGGAGCGGGCCTTTACGGGAATTGCCGGAACATACGCTTTGTATCCGTCCTTTACAACCAAAGCGCCCTTTTCTCCCATGGAAACCACAACCGTGCCCGCTCCCCTTTCCCGGCATTTTTCCGCGGCTGTCAAAAGCGGCTGAAGCGATGTTTCCAAAGCCCTGTCATTTTTCCCGGGCTCTTCCTCCGGCGCCCGGCCGTCTTTGCCGTACCCGTCCGGCATTTCCGGCAGCCAGCCAAAGAATCCGGCGCATTGCGCCAGTTCCGCCTGATTGGGTTTTATGATATCCGGCCCCTCCAAAAGCCCGTGCCGGAAAGCCTCGCCGTCCGCGTCAAGAAGCACCTCCGCTCCTTTTTCGTGGGCCATACGGATGATTCCGGCATAGGTCCTTTTGTCCGCTCCCGCTGGAAGGGAGCCCGATAAGACAAACAGCGTCCCTTTCCCGGCATAACCCGCGTATCCCGCCAGCTTCTGAAGAAGCTCCTCCATCTGCGCTTCGCTCACTTTGGGCCCCGGCTCGTTAAGCTCCGTCATTCTTCCGTCGTCTTCCAGCACCTTTGTGTTGGTCCTGGTCTCGCCGTTTAACCATATGAAGTCGTGCTCGATTCCTCTCTCCGTCAGCGAATCCGCTATGGCCTTGCCGGCGCTTCCGCCCAGAAATCCCGTGGCAATGCTCTTTTCCCCCAGCTCCCGAATGGTCTTTGAGACATTGATGCCTTTCCCGCCCGCGTCCCACGCCACCTTTTTAATGCGGTGGAGAACGCCGGGACTAAGTCTTTCTATCTCAATTGTCTTATCTATTGCAGGGTTCATTGTCACTGTGATAATCATAGAATATCCTCCCCAATTCCCAATTTCATAATTTTTTTTATTCCGGTTCAAAAAAAGCCTTCCTTTATGTCACAAATATCATATGATATCCGCCACACATGTTCAATAGCTATCTGTACTTTTCGTATTATGCGAAAAATCAATTTACAATTCAGTCAAAAATATGTTATGATAATTAAAAGCATATTTTCTCTAAATACAGTTCAGATACATTCTATATTCTATGTTTCAGGAAATCCATGCTTTGAATCCAGCCAATATTTTACCAAAGCGGGAGATGCTGAAACGGTTCTCCTGCCATGACAGCCTGTTTTTATTATTGAAAGAATCTTCTTTATGAGAAAAGCTGTCAGACATAACAGGGAGGACATCATATGAGTAAAACAAATGTGCTGCGCGGCCAAAAAGATACTGTGTTCCGTATGCTTTTCCGGAAAAAAGAAAATCTGTTAAGCCTGTATAACGCACTTAACAAAACCACTTACACGGATGTGAAAAATCTGGAGATTACGACGCTGGAGAATGCCGTCTATATGAATTATAAGAACGATATTTCCTTTGTCTTTGATTTCAGGATGATGATTTATGAGCATCAGTCCACTGTCAATCCCAACATGCCATTACGCGATTTAATTTACGTCACTAAGGTGCTACAGGGGAGAATCAGAAACTGCAATCTGTATGGTTCATCTCTGGTTCGGATTCCTTCTCCGAAATTTGTCGTCTTTTACAATGGTGTGGATTTTCAGCCGGAACAACAGGTTTTAAAACTCTCGGACGCATTTGAACGAAAGCAGGAACTGCCGGAACTGGAATTAATCGTATGGGTTTATAATATTAATCTGGGACACAACACAGAGCTTTTGGAAGCGTGCCACCTTTTAAAAGAATATGCACAATATGTTGAACAGGTCCGAATTTTTGCAAAGGAACTGCCTTTTGCGGAAGCGGTAGAGAATGCGGTTACGCATTGTATCAATCACGGAATCCTTGCAGATTTTCTGGCAAAGAATCGTGCGGAGGCGATTGCTATGAGTATTTTCGAATATAATGAAGAAAAACATCTGAAAAGCGAGCGGGAAGAATGGCATAAAATCGGCCAAAAAGAAGGAGAAGAACGGTTCTCCCGGCTAATGCAGGCGCTTTTTAACGACGGTCGGAACGAAGATATTACGCGTACCTTTTCTGATATTGAATACCGGAAACGGCTGTACGATGAATATCATATTTCCTAATCGGTTTTAAGAGATGTTAAATCCAATATTAATACAACAAGGAGGAACTGCCATGCGATTTGGCGTACAATTATTCGGCCCCGGAAATCTGTGCCGGGAAAACCCCGAACGATTTTTCAAATTAATTTCCGAAGCTTGCTATCAGTTAATCGAACCCTGTCTCTGGGCGGGCGAAAGACCGGAGGAAGCCAAAGACCTGCCTGTATGGACCATAGAGGAACTGACGTCCATGCAGCCCCTTTATCAGAAGTACAACCTGAAAATTCTTTCCTGCCATTTGTTTGCCGGCCCCGAAGACGACTTACCGCCCGCCAAAATCCAAAAGCTTTACGAAGATTTTGGCATCACCAGCTTTGTCATAGCCGGACATTCGGAAACCACCAGAGAGGGCTGCCTTGCCTATGCGGAAAAACTAAGGCGCCTTGCCGGAGAGCTTCCCTCTCCTATCCGTCTGCTTCTCCACAACGGCCTGGAAGAGAGCCTTGCCAGAATCGACGGCAAAACCGCCTATGAATTTCTTCTTGACTGCTGCGCCAGCAGCGGCATTCGTCCCGGCAGCCCTAAAAGCTGTGTTTCCGGCTTTTGTCCTGACAACGACACAGGCTTCTGTCAGGCTATAGTTGGCGCACAACCCGACGTGGGATGGCTTCTCTATGGCGGGGAAGATGTGGAAGCCTTTCTCTGGCGGAACAAAGACCGGATTTTCTCTCTTCATTATAAGGATTTTGCGAAAAAAGAGGACGGTGCTCTGGCGGAAACCGCTATCGGCAAGGGCCTGATTGACATGAAAGCCTGCTTCCAGTTTGCCCGCGCTATGGAACTGCCCCAGTTTGCGGATATGGACGGCAGTGAGAATGATTTTCTTACGGATATACAAAATACAGGACAACTTTTCCGTTCCCTGACCCAGTGCAGAGACAATACCAGAAGCATTCTCTGTATCTGTGACTCCGAAACGGGAGAGGTGACAAAGCTCCGGGAATTTGACAGGATTATAGAAGCGCCCAACTGGCTAAAGGACGGGGACACCATTATTTATAACTCTGAAGGTTATATCTGGAACTACAGGATTTCAGAGGACAGGGAGTGCAAAATCCCCTCAGGGGAATGCACCAACTGTAACAACGACCACGTTCTTTCCCCCGACCACAGCCAGATAGCGGTAAGCCACAGCCAGCCGGGAACCTGGGAGTCAAAGATATATATTCTGCCCGTTACCGGCGGTACGCCCCGGCTGGTCACCCCCAAGGGGCCAAGCTACCTTCACGGCTGGTCGCCGGACGGAAAGGAACTGGCCTACTGCGCTTTCCGGGAAAAAGACGGAGCCCTTTCCGTGGACATTTACAGTATTTCGGCGGAGAAGGGAAACGAAAGCGGACAGGAACAGGAAGAAAAACAGCTCACAGGCCATGCCGCTTTTAACGACGGCCCGGAATACGACCCGGACGGAAAGCATATCTGGTTCAACAGCACCCGCACCGGCCTGATGCAGATTTGGAAAATGGACAGAGACGGCGAAAACCAGACCCAGATGACCTTTGAGGAGCAGAACAACTGGTTTGCCCATGTATCCCCGGACGGAAAAAAGGTCGTCAATCTCTCCTACAGCAAAGAGGGGCTTGACGCCGACGAGCATCTCCCCAACATGCAGGTGTCCCTCTGGACAATGAAGCCCGACGGAACGGACAGAAAGAAACTTCTTGACTTTTTCGGCGGACAGGGCTCTGTCAATGTCAATTCCTGGTCGCCGGATAGCAGACGATTCGCGTTTGTGGCTTATGAGCTGATGCACCGGTAAATTACACCCGCGCTCGGCTCATTGCTCGCGCAAAAAGGTGTAAAGTCCTGGCCGGCATTTTGCCTGGGCTTTACACCTTTTATGAATGATTCTTTGGCTTGTCAGTTTTGTTTGTTTTCTAAAGTGTAATATCCTCTACATTTACACCCAGAGAAGATAACTTGGCAATTGTCAGTTTAATCGCATAATCAAGTTCTTTATTCTCCTGACTGCCGTTTTCCTTTTTAATACGCTGCAATTCCGCAAATCTGTCAATTGTGATTGTGATTAGTTCTTTATCCGATACTCCAAATACCTCCATAATCTCACCATCCCTTTGATGACAGCCTTCCGTCACATGTTATTTTAACCCTCAACTATCAGATATCTTCCATCCCCAATGTCGAATACTTCGTCCGCCTCAAGGATTTCGTCCCCCCGGGCGCCGTCCACATCAAGGCCCTCTTCCTCAAAGAAATCCCATACCTCTTCTATGGAATTTACTACTACCGCAAGGCTCTCCTCAAGAAAAGCCTCGGCCTCCTCAAGGTTGGACGCCACATCTTCCTCCGGAAATAACTGCCCCTGATTGTTTAAAAAACATTGTAATATCGCATCATCAAATTCATGCATACTTTATTCCTCCGTTAAATTCAATCCAACTGGTAATATTATTATGCGTTAATGCTCCTGTACAGTCAATACCTGAGATAAAATTTTTGCATCAATTATTTGATAGACACCCTTTCCAGCCCACCCGGGGCAGATGCTGCCCGCAGCGCTTTTTACGTCTTCCGTGGCCGTGTCAACCGCATAGCTTTCACCGGCGGCGTACATCATGCCGATATCGTTGTCGTTATCGCCAAAGGCCATGGTTTCCTCTCTCTTAATCCCGAGGGTTTCCTGCAAAAACTTAAGCGCCACGCCCTTATCCACCGATTTATCCATGAAGTCAACCCATTCCTCACCGGCCATGCAGACCTTTACCCGGTCCTTCCATGAAGGGATAAAAAGGCTTTCGCCCAGTTCTCTGATACTGCCCCTCTGGCAGGCGGCAATCTTTATGATTTCCTCCTGCTCCTCAAGCACATCCTCCACTTTTCTGAAAGCATTGTGGTAGCCGTAGGTAAGCAGGTCCAAAAATTCCTGATTTTTGCTCTCAATCAGACTTCCCCTTGTCGTAGATACAACGGCCTCGCAGCGGCCGTAATGGGGACGCAGCATCTCCATGATTCCCTTAATATGCTCCCGCTTCATGGGCGTGACGGAGATAATTTTATTTTGGTAACAAATCAAGGCTCCGTTTTCCGCAATATAGGCAATGTCGTCCGCCACCTCCCTAAAAACATTCCGAAGGCTTTCGTACTGTCTGCCGCTGGCCGCGCAGAATAAAATCCCTCTTTTCTTCAATTCTCTGATGGCCGCAGCCATCTCCGGGTATAAATCCGGTGTGGAATCCTTAATCAGAGTTCCGTCCACATCCGACGCTATCAATCGTATCATAACTTCTCCTCATTTTCTCCTGTTATCGCCATATAACCGGAAAATCAGCCAAAAATATCATCCGGCATTCTTTACGCTTTTCTCATTCGCTTCATCTCCTGATACAGCCTGCTTACCGGCAATCCCACCACATTATTGTAGTCTCCATGGATTTCTCTGATAAAAGCGGCACATCTTCCCTGAATCCCGTAGGCTCCCGCTTTATCCATGGGCTCCCCGGTATCCACGTAAGCGCTGATTTCCTCTCCGCTCATGGGATACATAAACACATCCGTCTTTTCGTGAAAGGTAACCGCCCGGGGCGGCCTGTCCTTCCCCTCTCCCAGCATCAGCGTAACCCCGGTGTAAACCTGATGGCTCTTTCCCGCAAGCCGGGAAAGCATGGATACCGCTTCCTGCCTGTTTTTCGGTTTTCCCATCACCTCGCCCTCTAAGGCAACCACGGTGTCGGCCCCTATCACCAGGGTGGATTTTTCCTTTTCCTCCGGAAATCTCATAAAAATCTCCCCGGCCTTCTGAGCCGACAGTACTTCAACAATTTCCCAGGGCGCAGGGCCTTTTTCTCCGAATTTCCCGCTCCCTGCCGGAAGTTTTTCCTCCCCCACGGCGGGAATCACTTCAAATTCCATTCCGATTTGCTGTAAAAGTTCCCGCCGCCTGGGCGAGGCGGAGGCAAGTATTATTTTATTCATGGTGCGTCTCCGGAATAAACACTCTGTTGTTTACAAATTCCTCCTGCTTTCCGGCCGCTTCCACTGCCAGTCTGCAAAATTCAAGCTGGGAATTAAAGCTCCCTCTCCCCCGCTTCTCCACCTTCTCGTAGGTTTCCTTCTCCGTCAGCACATGGGCCTTTTCCGTGTCCAGAAGCTGCATTTTCAGAATATCCATCAGCCTTCTTTGAAGCTCCGGCCGTTCTATGGGAAACATAATTTCAACACGCCGTTCCAGATTTCTTGGCATCCAGTCCGCGCTCGCGCAGTAATACTCCGGCTTCCCGTTGTTTTCAAAATAAAAGATACGCGCGTGTTCCAGATAATTTCCCACGATGGAGCGCACCGTGATATTTTTGCCGATTCCCGGAAGATGGGTTTTCAGGCAGCAGATGCCTCTGATAATCAGTTCAATCTTTACCCCGGCGGCCCCCGCCTCGTAAAGAGCCCTGATGATATCCTTATCGCACAGGCTGTTCATCTTCGCTATGATATGGCCGCCCCGCCCTGCCAGAGCGTTTTCCTTTTCCCTGCCAATTAAGAAAAGGAATCTGTCCTTTAACCACAGGGGCGCAAGGGAAAGCCTGTTCCAGCCAAGAGGCTCAGAGTAGCCGGAAAGCATGTTGAATACCGCCGTGGCGTCCTCTCCGATGGAAGGGGTGCAGGTCAAAAGCCCGATATCGGTATACAGCTTTGCCGTGCTGTCGTTGTAATTGCCGGTTCCCAAATGCACATACCGCCTGATGCCGTCCTCTTCCCGTCTCACCACAAGCGTGATTTTACTGTGGGTCTTTAACCCCACCAGACCGTAGATGACGTGACAGCCCGCTTTTTCAAGCTTTTTCGCCCACACGATATTGTTTTCCTCGTCAAATCTTGCCTTCAGCTCCACCAGTACAGACACCTGTTTTCCGTTTTCCGCCGCCTGGGCAAGGGCCGCGATAATCGGGGAATTGCCGCTTACCCGGTAAAGCGTCTGCTTGATGGCAAGCACATCCTCGTCTCTTGCCGCCTGTCTGATAAAATCAACTACCGGCCGGAAAGTCTCGTACGGATGGAAAAGAAGTATATCCTTTTCCCTTATTTTTTCAAAAATATCACAGTCCACCGGCAGCTCCGGCACCGGCTGGGGCGGCATATATCTGTTTTCCTTCAAATCCTCAAAGCCGGACAGCCCGTACATCTTCATAAGGAAAGTCAAATCAAGAGGGCCGTCAATCCTGTAAATCTCCTCCTCCGAAACGTTAAGGTTCTCCTCGATAAGCTTAAGAAGCCGCCCGTCGATTCCTTCCTCCACGTCCAGGCGGATTGCCTGTCCCCACTGCCTTCTTTTGAGCTGTTTTTCGATTTCCTTCAGCAAATCCTCCGCCTCGTCCTCCTCAATGGAAAGGTCCGCGTTGCGCATAATGCGGAAAGGACAGGAGCACACAATATCGTAATTCATAAACAGCTTATGAATATTTCTTTCAATCACTTCCTCCAGCAGGATAACGGTTTTCTTTTTCCCTTTTGCGCCTCCCCGCTGGGCGGCGTCTTTCACGGGAAGCTGCACGATTCTGTCAAGCACTCCCGGCACCTGCACCGTGGCAAACTCCAAATCCCCGTCGCCGTTCTTTTTTCTCACAAGAGCGCCGATATTTAACGTCCTGTTCCTAATAAGGGGAAAGGGCCTTGAGGAATCCACCGCCATTGGCGTCAGCACCGGATAGACGTTTTCCTCATAATATTTGTCCACAAACGCCGCTTCCTTTTCCGTGAGCTTTTCATGGCGCGAAATCACGCGCAGACCGTTTGCCAGAAGTCCCGGAATGATTTCCTTATTATAAATGCTGTACTGCTCCGCCACCAGCTCATGGGTCACCTGGCTTAAGGCAGATATCTGTTCCCTTGCGGTCATTCCCGCGATGTCCCTTTTTTCATACCCCGCGTTCACCATGTCCATTAAAGACGCGACGCGAACCATAAAAAACTCGGCCAGATTGGAAGAGGTAATGCTCAAAAATTTCAGTCTCTCAAACAGGGGATTGTTCTTATCCTTCGCCTCGCTTAATACCCTCTTGTTAAACATCACCCAGCTCAGCTCTCTGTTGCTGTAATATTTAGGGTCGTCATAATTTACCGTATTGCTCATAATAATCTCCCTTTCCTCCCGCTTCGGGGCAGCGCCTTATCGCCTTTAATTATATTCACGCTTCCGTTTGATTTCCGGCCTGATATTATATACCTCCTCGAAAAAATCCGCCCTGGCTCCGAAAAGTCCTCTCTCAAGGGTAATATCCTCGTTGGTATTTACCGAAATAATCAGCCGCTCTTCCTTCAAGGAAATTCTCACATCCTTAAACTTCTGCTTGTGGCTCCTGTCAAGGGCATTGGCAAGCCGCAGTATCGCCGTCAGCTTCGCGATTTTCAGGTACGCCTCCCGGTCAATCGTATCCAGGCTTCCCGCGCCGTAATAATCAAATTCCAGATGGTTGTACCGCACCACATTGGCCACGATTTCCCTCTCAATATGGGACAGGCCGATAATTTCCGTTGACATGATAATGCTGTAGGAGCATTCCCCTAAGTTTACCATGCTGATATATTTTCCGCAGTCGTGGAGAATCGTGGAAATCTGAAGCAGAAGCCGCTCTCTTTTTCCAAGCCCGTGAATCCGCCTCATGCTGTCGAAAATGGTCAGCGCAATCTTTTCCAGCGTCTCGCTCCTTTTCTTGCTGCCCCGGTATCTTTTGCTGATATTCTGGGCGCAGGCGATAATATCCTTTTCAAAATCATGGGTGGAGGCGATAATCTTATGCTTTTCCGCATACTCATAGGCAATACCGTCGCTAAGGGTTACCCCCGGCGACCAGATTTGCTCCGCTCCCATGGCGTCCATAATGGTATAAAGTATCATCATGGAAATGTAAAGCAGAGGCACGTTTTCCTCCGGCATATCCAGTATTTTTGCAATTTCCGAAAGGCTCCTTGTGCGGTAGATTCCCAGAAAATAATCCATGGACTGTCTGTCCGCAAAGCCCCTTATGACGTCACTGTCCTTTTTGCGCCGCACCACGTTGGAAAGATAATCGTCCACCACGATGATGCTCTTAATTTCCCTGTCCTTCAGATACAGCTTTTTGTAGACGTTCATCTGGGATTCCACCATCTCCCGGATAAGCTCCCCGTATCTGGAAAATCCCACCCCCAGATGGAAAAGCCTCTCCTGGAGCCTCAGCACTCCAATCCGCATATTCTGGGTGGAGACAAGGGTATCGTTGTCAAACAGGGAAACCTGTATGCTTCCCCCGCCGATATCCAGTATGGCCGTCCCGCTTTCAATGATTTTCTGGAAGCCCTCCCCCTGAAAGGCGATGGACTTATAGTCCAGAAAACGCTGCTCGGAATTGCTCAGCACGTCAATATGGATTCCCGTCCTCTGCTCAATCTGGTCTAACAGGATAATCGTGTTTTTCGATTCCCTGATGGCGCTGGTGCCGTAAGCTTTGTAATCCGTGACCTGATAGGACTTCATAATGCCCGAAAATTCCCTCAGCACATGGCAGAGTTCGTCCACCCTTTCATAGGAAAGCTTACCGTCGCCGTAGGTCTCCGTCCCCATATCAATGCTGTGCCGTATATGGTCGATTTCCCGCATCCCCCGAAGCTTTGAAACCTCAAAAATTTTCATGGACAGCTCGTAAGACCCCACGTCAATTGCGGCAAATGTTTTTACCTGCATACCTCCTCCTTCCTGCGCACTGTTTCCGCGCATATAACCGCCGGTCTGCCGTTTTGGATAAACCGGCCCGGCAAACAGAACCTGGCTTTACCGGTTTTGTTTGCCAGTACCCAGCAGATAGTCTATGAACTGCTGGGCGCACCTTCCCGAAAGCCCGCCATGGGCCAGCTCCCACTTGTTTGCCTCCGCCAAAAGCTCCTCCTCTGGCATCGTGACTTTGTATCTTTGCGCCAGTACCCTTACGATATTCTGAAACTCCTTTTTATCCGGCGCGGCAAAGAAAATCGTAACGCCGAAGCGGGACACCAGAGAAAGCTTCTCCTGAACCGTATCTCCCGCATGAAGGTCGTCCCTTCTCTCCTCCTTGTCGGAAAACTTTTCCCTCACCAGATGCCGCCTGTTGGAAGTGGCGTAAATCAGCACGTTCTCCGGCTTTTTCTCAAGCCCGCCCTCAATAACGGCTTTCAAATATTTATACTCAATCTCAAAATCCTCAAAGCTCAAATCATCCATGTAAATAATGAATTTGTAATTTCTGTTTTTAATCTGGGTAATCACCTCGTTTAAATCCTGAAACTGATGCTTGTACATTTCTATAATACGAAGCCCTTTTTCATAATATTCGTTGGCAATTCCCTTGATGCTGGAGGACTTTCCCGTGCCGGCGTCCCCGAAAAGCAGACAGTTGTTGGCTTTTCTCCCCTCCACAAAGGCCAGCGTGTTTTCAACCAGCTTTTTCTTTGGAATCTCGTAGCCCACCAAATCGTCCAGATGAACGTGGGCGATATTCCGAATGGGAACGATTTCCACCCCGCTATCCCCGTGGACTACACGGAAAGCCTTGTGGAGACCGAACTTCCCGACTCCGTAATCCCTGTAAAACTCCGTCAGGGTATCCTTCATTTCCTCCGGCATGTGGTCTTTCGTGAACTTCACCGCCAGACGGCAGATTCTGTCCCTGATACGGCTGTTGTACACCTTGCTTTCGCTGTCAGAGCCTTCATAACCGGTAATCAGGTCAAGCGCCTCAAGGTTCAGTGCCCTCGCCATTTCAGAAAAGTCAAAATCAAAGAACTCCTTGAAAATCACAATATCATGGAGTACCGCCCGGTTAATGGTGCCCCCTACCTCTCCCCTGATTTCACAGGCCCTGCTGTAGCCGTTTTCATTGTTCACCAGCAGATTGGAAAGATAACAGTGCCACAGATTCCCGTAGAATCCATGGTTTTCTGCCATCTCAAAAAGCCTGTGCATACAACTGTAACAAAGAAGCGTTGCCTTCTTTCTCTTTGCTTCCTCCCTGTAATGCGTCATCAGCCACGCCATATCATACAAAAGTTTTCCCTCTTCCCCGGAAAACTCCTTATACACAATCAGTTCTTTCTCTCTCATCTCTCCCCGTTTCCGTGCGTCTGCTGTCTGCACTCTTCTTTTTATCCGCGCGCAGTTTTATCGCCTGCGCGTCTTCCGGCATCAATAATTTCCCAGAATCCTCATATTTCTGGCTTCTTCCCGAAGCCCCCGCAGCGCGTTTTTCACCGCGCTGTCCGAGAGATTCCCGTCAAAGTCAATAAAGAAACGGTATTCCCAGTTCCGCCCCTCTATGGGTCTGCTCTCGATTCTGTTCATATTCAGATTATTATAAATGAAATGGGACAGCATATGATAGAGGGAACCGCTCTCATGGGGAACCTCAAAACAAATGCTGACTTTTCCGGCGTCTTTCAGAAAGATTTTCTGATTCGTCACGATAATAAATCGTGTGGAATTGGTGCTGGACTGGTTGACGCCCTTTTGAAGCACGGAAAGTCCGTAAAGCCCCGCCGCGTATTCGCTGGCAATGGCCGCCTTTGATTTATCCCCATCCTCCGCCACCTTTCTTGCCGCAAAAGCATTGTTCTGCATACTGATTTGCTGCCAGCTATGACTGTTTAAAAATCTTGCCGACTGCATCAGAGACTGAGGGTGGGAATAAACCGTTTTGATATCTTCTATTTTCGTTCCCGGCACCGCCATCAAACAGTGTTCGATTTTGATAATCTGCTCGCCTACGATATAATTTTCAAATTCCACCAGAAGGTCATAGATTTCACTGACAATCCCCGCCGTGGAGTTTTCAATGGGAAGCACCGCAAAATCCGCGCTGCCCTCGTCAATGGCAATCATGGCGTCCCGGAAGGTATCCACGTGAAAGCTGTTCACCTTATCCCCGAAATACTGCACCATGGCCGCCTGGGAATAGGCCCCTTCCGCCCCCTGGAACACGACTCTGGCTTTTTCGTTAAGCCCGTCCACCCCGATAAAAGGAAGATTTCCCATACTGCCATGCTCTGACAAAAGCCGGTACTGAAGCTTGCGGCTCATGGACATTATCTGTTCAAAGAGCTCCTCGATTCCCCGGCTGTTAAAGTCATTGTGGGTAAGGCTTTTCACCTTGCGCAGTTTTTCTTCCTCCCGCGCCTTGTCAAAGACCTTTTTTCCGGTTTCTATTTTAAATTCCGCCACCTGACGGCTGATATCCATCCGCTTTTCATATAAATCCACAATTTGTTCGTCGATTTCATCAATCTGTCCGCGCAGCTTTAGTAAGTCCATTCTTCTCCTCTTTTCCCTGTCAAAATCTGAAAACGCCTTCTCCCGCGTTATGACCGTGAACGCTCTGCTGTTTTCGTTTTTTATCATATAATGAATCGCGCGGATTCGCAAGTGTCTGACGCTCTTTCTTCAGGAAAAAAGAAAAATAAAAACAATACTTTCGTGCACATATTGTGGTATACTGATGATATATCTTTCAGCAATCCAGCTTGGATATTCCAGCGAATTTAGGAGGAAAAATTATGTGCCAGGTTGCAATTAATATACCAAATGAAGTTCTGTTTGATACAAAGATGAATGAAAAGGAAGCCAATCAGTTTGCACGACGTGCAGTAGCGTTGGGATATTATACGCAAAGCGGAGTGTCTATTGGATACTGCGCTCAAATTGCCGGAATGACAAAGGAAGAATTTATAAGATACCTTGGAGAGAATCATGTCTCCATATTCCACTTTGATAACAGAGAAGAATTTCTGGAGGAATTAAGCAATGCGTAAAGTAATTGTCAATTCCACACCGCTAATTATACTTTACAAAATTGGCCATTTAGATATTCTTCAGAAACTATATCAGGATATTTTTATCCCTACCGCCGTATATCAGGAAGCTACCGGTACATTGGGAATCCTTCTGCGGGCAAAACAACAGGGAATTGTAAACACAGTTTCTCCCTTACTGTCGGAAATGAAACAGCATGGATTTTATATCGATTCCAGACTGGAATCCCTGGTACTGGAACAGGCTAAAGAACTACTCTGTTAAAAAAATAACCTGTCGATTATAAACAGGAAACGTCACAAATATTTCCATGTGACGCTTCCTGTAAATTATATATGTATCCGGGAAATATTTTCATTTTAAAAAGTATACTTACCAGTAAGTAAAAACGATTCCCGCAAGCGGCGACAATACAATCATTATCATGGAGAATGTAAAGGACTCAATGGAAATAAGCGTCGCCCGCTGCCCGGAGGGAAACATATCCTGCAAAACAGTATTCGTCCTCACCTGCAGCGCATCATCGCTGAACGCGGCAAGAAACCCGCCCAGCGCCATAATGATATATACGCCCGAATGCTCTAAAACCACGCCCGTAAGCACAAACAGCGCGGTCGCTGCAAATATGTTCCGATAACGCAGCTTTTTGCATTTCAGAATGATTTTCGCTCCCATTACGCCCCCCATTTCCATGAAAAACAGGGCGAATCCAAGAGCCCAGTCCGGCATACCGGCCTTAGGCAGCTTTGCCTGTAAGAAAAACAATAATAAAGTATCAACAGCCCCCACCAGTGAATTTGAGAGCATTAAAATAATTGTTTTTCTTTCTCTTCTGATAAATGACAGGCTTTCCGCAAAACATTTCATAAATTCTTTTCCTATGGAGCCAATCACATCTTTTCCACCAGCTTGTTTATCCTCCCCCGCATATACTTCACGCAGCGAAACCAGCGTCCCAATCTGCACGGCGCACATGAGAATATCCGCCCCGTATGCCGCTCTGTGTCCGATAAACAAGGCAAATCCCGCGCACAGAGTCGATATGCCTCCGCAAAAGCGGTGAATAATAAGCTGGTTTGACGCGTACTTTTCATAGTATGCTTCCTTTCCGACCATTTTCAGGGAATCATAGGCAAGAGCGTCCTCTGAACCTGAGGAAAAATTGTAGCTCATGGCATAAAAGGCAAAGGCTGCGCTGACCATGAACAGACTGCCGGAAAGTATTATTATGATATTCCCGACTATTTTCATAACGGTGCTTACTATCAGCATGTTCTTTCTGCCGAACAGGTCGGCGAGAATGCCTGACGGAATCTCAAAAAGCAGGCTTGTTATGTGAAAAACCGTCTCGGCAAAGCCGATTTCTACAAGGCTGTAACCTCTTGCCGCCAGTATTGCCACCCACGCTCCGGTCAGCGACAGGTTCCAGAGAGCAGAGGATAAGTATAATCGTGATATTTGTTTTTTGATATTTAACATAATAAAATCTCCTTAACTTTTCGTGTAAACAGTAAATGTTAAGGAGACAGTACGCTATTTTATAAGATTCGCCAAAAGAATATCCGCAGACTTCACAAAATATGCCGACAGACGTTCATGTCTGCCCGGCCTTTCTCTTTACAAATCTTCCTGAAAATGGGCGCACTATCCCCGTGAAAGGGAAAAATGTTACCTTTTTTCAGTTGAAGATTCGTCATTTTCCAAAACATGTATTTTGCCTTTCAATAATTATTACAGGAACAATTATAAGGATGTTTCTGTGGAAAGTCAAGTTTTTGTGTTGATTTCAAAGCCTGACAGTTTCCTTTCTCCTATTCCGCTTTTGAAATATCCGTACCGAAATACTTTTCCGAAAGTTCCGTCAGCTTTCCTTCCGCCGCAAGTTCCTCAATGGCCTGATTCACAGCCGTCCGCAGAGTTTCCGTCTCCGCCCCCTTGCGAAGCGGAATCGCTACCTGCGTCGCGTCACTTGTCAGCGTGGCGATTTTGATATCGACGTCAGGATGGGCCTTCATGTAATCGTAATAAGTTACCTCGGCATTGAGGGTTGCGTCAATCCGCCCGGTGAGAAGCAGCTCGAAGGTCTGGTTCAAATCGTCCACGCCGGTAACCTCCGCTCCATAGCTTTCAGCCAGCTCCGCATAGGTACTGGAAATCGTGTTTGCCGTGTGCTTTCCGTCCAAATCCTCCAAAGACCCGATTTCCTCGTAGTCTCCTTTTACAATAACCGCAGTCCGGTTATAGGCATAAGGCATACTGAAATCATACTTTTTCTGTCTTTCCTCCGTGATATCCACGCCGTTTACCATCATATCATAGCGTCCGGCGTCAAGCCCCGCAAGCAGTCCGTCCCACTCACCCTCCACAAAGGATGCCGTAACGCCCAGTTTTTCCGCAATCAGCTTTGCCACCTCAACGTCGTAGCCTACCAGATTATCCTCCTCGTCATGGTATGTCCAGGGAGCCCATGTTCCCTCCATGGCAACGATAATTTCACCCTTCTCCTGAATCTGCGCAAGCAAATCTCCGCCTGCCGCCATGCCTTTGTCCCTATCTTCCTCTCCGGCGCTTTCTTCATTTCCCTCCGCCTGCGAACTTATCCCGCCGGAAGCAGCCCCGTTTCCGGTGCTCTGCGCTTTCCCGCTGTTTCCGCACCCTGTCAGCAAAAGGGCCGTCAATAAAGTTCCTGCTGCGATAGCTGTCAAATATTTTTTCTTCATCATAATCCTCCATGCTGCCAACACCCGCAAATCGGGGCCCCGGCATAAATTTACTTCTAAAATTCCTCTCCGGCCCCGTTTTCTCCGATGGTCTGAAGAAACACTTTTGTTCTCTCTTCCGCCGGATTCGTGAAAAACTCCCTGGAGCTTCCCGCTTCCACCAATACCCCGTCCTCCATGAACATGACCTTGTTGGACACATTTTTCGCAAAACCCATCTCATGGGTAACCACCAGCATTGTCATGCCCTCGTTTGCAAGATTGCGCATAACGGAAAGCACTTCCCCGGTAAGTTCCGGATCCAGCGCCGAGGTGGGCTCGTCAAAGTAAATAATCTCCGGCTCCGTGGCAATGGCCCGGGCAATCGCTACCCTCTGCTGCTGGCCGCCGGAGAGCTGGTCCGGGTAATAATGATAGCGGTCGGACATGCCCACTTTGTCAAGCGCACGTTTGCCGATTTCCTCCGCTTTTCCTTTCGGCACCTTTCTCGCCACAATCAGGCCTTCCGTCACGTTCTGAAGCGCCGTTTTATTCAAAAACAGGTTATAATTCTGAAAGACAAAGGCTGTTTTCCGCCGCAGCATGGAAATCTCCTTTTTGGAAACCTTCCCGAACAAAAATTCCTCTCCGTCAAAAATCATGGAGCCTCCGTCGGCAGTTTCAAGAAAATTCATACAGCGGAGCAGCGTGGTCTTTCCTGAACCGCTGGGGCCTAAAACCGCCACCACATCCCCCTGCTCTACCCGAAAACTCACTCCCTTTAAAACCGCAAGCCCGTCAAAAGATTTCCGTATATTTTTTATTTCAAGCATACGTCAATCCTCCCTTTTCTTGTGCGTCGCAAGCTTCTTTTCCCCGGCTCTCTGCAGTCCCGTGAGCACCGTGGAAAATAAAAGATAAATCAGTCCCACTTCTATGTACAAAACAAGCGGCTCATAGGTTCTGGCCACAATTCTCTGGGTCACCATAAACATTTCCGTCACCGTGATGTTTGCCGCAAGGGAAGTGTCCTTTACCATCGCTATCAGGGAATTTGACAACGGCGGAAAAGCCGTGCGCATCGCCTGGGGCAGCACTATCCGGCGCATAATCTGCATATAGGACATTCCCGCGCAGTACCCCGCTTCCATCTGCCCCGTGGGCACCGCTTCAAGCGCCGCCCGGATGGACTCCGCGCAGTAAGCGCCCTCATTGAGGGAAAATACAAGCACCGCCGCCGGAAAGGGGTCAATCAAAATCCCTATGTTGGGAAGTCCGTAAAACACCACAAACAGTTGTACCAAAAGCGGCGTTCCCCGGAAAATCCAGATATAAAATCTTGCCAGATGCTTCATCACTCTCACGTTTGCAAACTGTATCAGCGCCATCACAACGGCAATGACCAGTGCAAGCGAAAAGGCAATCACAGTAAGAGGGATAGTCATGGTTAGGCCCGGCAAAAGAATTTTCCAAAAGGAATCCGCTAAAAGACTCCACAATTCTTCATTCATTTTAATCTGTCACCTTCTTCCCTGCTTTTTGTTTCACTGATTCTCAGAGACTGCTTTCTATATTATATGGCAGAACTGATATTCGTTCCGTTTATATTAGCAAACATAAAGATAAATGGCAACTGTTTCTTTCGTGAAAATGGGAGGGCAAAAGCCCCCCTCACTTGTCCTTTCCCGTTTATCCTTCTTTTTATAACGTCTCTACCTTGCAGGCATGTTCTTTCGTTTTTCTGTCATACCCAATTCCTACTGCCAGAATCCTTCCTGTGTATTTCGGCTTTTCTCCCACCTTTCCTTTAAAGCGCAGCGCATAATTCCTGTCCCGAATCTGCCTGATTGCCCGTTCCGGCGTATCATCCACTTTCAGTTCCAGAATCAGCGCATCCGCTCCTTTCCTCTCTGGATAAAAAATGAAATCCACATACCCTTCTCCGGCTTTTTCCTCCCGTTCCACGCGATATTTGTCCCGCGCGGATAAATACACCAGATTAACCACCGCCGACAGCTCAATCTCGCTGTTATAGGAAAAAATCGGTGATTCCGTATCATGGGCAAGTTTTAAAATCTCTGCCATTGTTTCCGTGTCGCCTGAAAGTGTTGCTTTCAGCATTCTCTCGGATTCTTTTGCAAGGTTATAAACATATCCCAGACTTTCATTCGTCAAAAGCAGTTCGTCATACTTATCCATCAGCTCTCTGTTGGGGATAAATACCTCGCCGTCCTCACAGGTCAAAAGCCCGTATACCACCATTGCCGAGTAAATCTGATTCTTTGTATAAAGCTCCTGCGAAGTAGCCGCATAGCCCAAAAATTCAATTGCCACCCGTCCGCCCGATATCATCAAAACCAAATCGTCCCGGATATCCTGAATATTATTTCGAATATAGTAAAAAATCTCATCATAAGGCCCCGAGCTGGTCCAGTAACTGCTTATCTGATTATTAGTCAGCGCGCCGATAACGGAACGGGGATTATACAGTCTGGCGCCGGCTGCCGTGTGGTATCCGTCATACCATTCTGTCAGGCGCTCCCGTGTGATTTGGGGATATTTCGTATTCTTCCGGTAAACGTCGAACAGACTGTCAACCTCCGAATCCAGAAACCCGAAATACTCGCTGAATTTTACCCTGGTGACCATATCGTACTCTATAAACATATTCATCTCCGAGCCGCTGGAGTACTTTCCAATGGGCAATACCCCCGTCATATAGGCAAGCCCTACATAAGCCTGACCTTTCAGCAGATTGCGCAGAAATTCCAGATAATCCTTTTTATTATCCTCCGTGACAAAACTCCTGTGAAAAATCGCGTCCCACTCGTCCATTACAAAAATAAATCTGGTTCTTTCCTGCTCATATATCATCTGCAGGTTATCCCAGACGGCTCTGTTAACGTCAAGATTGATTTCCGGATATTCCTGAATCAAATCTGTTTTTATCCCGTCAGAAATTCGGTTGATGTATATATCATAAGAATTGCATTGCTCAGGAAGCCTGCTGAAATCAATATATATTACATTATAACTGCTCAGGTATTTCGGATAATTATCGCTCTGCGCAATTTTAAGCGTCCTGAAAATCTCCTCACCATTCCCCGCCCTGCCGAAAAATGCCGCAACCATATTTGCCATAACGCTTTTGCCGAACCGCCGCGGGCGGGTAAAACAGAGATATTTTTCCCCCCCCGCCATAGCCATGTCTATGATTTCATCAAGCATATCCGATTTGTCGACAAAAAACCTGTTTCCGGCAATATCTCTGTATTCCTCAAACGGCGCTATACTGTTTAAAAACATTCCCATATCCCGTCCCTCTTTACCGCCTCTGCCATCCTGCTGCGCTTTTCCTTCTGCCGCCGTCACGGCTTACCGCCATAGCTCCGGTCTTTCCCATAGGCTCCGTGTCCAAAATCAGCGTCTTTAAAAACATTATACTTTAATATATCGGGCAAAACAAGAAAAGAATCGCTTTGAATCTGAAATCTGTTGCGTTATAAATGCCAACTTATTATAATGGTATTTAGAAACAGTCTGCTACAAGACTGCCACGAAAGGAGTCTTCAAAATGAAAAAGAAATGGATAATCCCTGTCATTGCAGGCTCTATCCTGCTGATTCTGGTAATAGCCAACCTTGTCAACGCATTCCTGTCCCGCGTCCCCGCAAACGACATTTCCGTCACCGGAAACACAGCCGGCAATCTAAACAACAGCGGTCTTTTTGCAGAGGATAACGGAAAGGTATACTTCTCCAACGCCTATGACGACGGGCGTCTCTATTCCATGAACGCGGACGAAACGGATGTTAAAAGGCTCACCGGTTCCAGAGTCAGCTCCATCAATGTGGGCGGCAAATTTCTTTATTATTATATGGATAATTCCAACGGCGGAACAGGCTTCGGCTATGTCATCCGTTCCTTTGGCCTTTACCGCTCCCGCCTTGACGGTTCCCGCTTAAAATGCCTTGACAGAAGCGCCGCCGTCACATTGCAGCTTTCCGGCGATTATATCTATTATCAGCGCTACAATAATAAGGATTTCACCAAGCTGTACAAGATAAAAACCGACAAAAGCGAAATGCAGCTCGTATCCGACAGCGTTATCAATCCCAATGCCTGCAACAACGGAACCATTTATTTCAACGGCACGGAAACAGACCACTATCTTTACGGTCTGGACACCAGAACGGACTCCATTTATACGGTTTACAAAGGAAATCTCTGGTACCCCGCTTACCATAACAACTATATTTATTACATGGATGTCTCGTCCGATTACCGGCTCTGCCGCTATTCCCTTATTGACAACACCGTGGAAATCCTGACAACCGACAGGGTGGATACTTTTAATGTAGGCGACTTTTTCATTTACTATCAGAAAAATTCCGCCGACAGTCCCGCCCTTATGCGGATGGAGCTTGACGGCAGCAACCCTGAGGTTGTGGCGGAAGGAAATTATACGAATATCAATCTGACTTCTTCCTATGCTTATTTCAACGCTTTCGGGGAAGATACGCCGGTTTATCACACGCCGGTATACGGAAATATTAACGTGACGCCTTTTATCGCCGCGGAACAGGCGGCTCTTGACCAATAGAAACAGCGATTTCCCCGCTTCCGGATGTTTTTGCATGAATGTATGAAATCTTCCAGGAGCGGGGATTTTCTTAAATGCAAAAGGCTGCATACAGCGGTACGGCGAACCCTCCATCCTCATACCCGAAGTTTTTCTCCGATAACCGGATTGCCAGCTTTGGCTCATATAGTTTCCGGTAATGCTTCAAACTTCTGGCATGCGTATTTTCACCGGACTTTACTTCGACCGGCAGTACCTTTCCCTCTTTTTGTATTACAAAATCCCCCTCTGCCGCCGGCGTATCTGATGTCCAGTAGTACAACTGATAGCCTCCTGTTTTTAATGCCTGCGCCACATAGTTCTCTGCCAGCGCCCCCCTAAACAAATCGGATATTTCATCTCTCATAATACTTTCCGCGGGGATATTGGCAAATGCAGCAAGGAGCCCCACATCGGATAAATACAGCTTAAAAGCCGATACATCCCGAAATGCCGAAAGCGGTATCTCCCCTCTTGTAATCCGGTCGCATTGCAGTACCGTGCCCGAAAAAACAAGCCAGGCAATGGAATCCCCAAATAATCCCGCCGTAGCCCCTTTTCTAATCAGCTTATACTGGAATTTTCTGTTCTCCTTTGCAAGCTGGGCGGGCATGGAATAAAATGCATTCCTGATTTTGGTGCTCTCGCTGTCACTGGTGTATTTCGCCATGTCCGCGGCGTAAGCGTTCAATATCAGAGTCTGTACTTCCGGTACATTAATCCGGGATTTTTCCTCCCTATACTCTTTGATAACAGCCGGCATTCCTCCCGTTGCCAGATATCTTCGATACCAGATGAGAAGTTCCTTATGGACAATATCCGGCATTTCCTCCCGCTTTTCATAGTGCTCCCGTATCAACATCACAAGATGCCCCTGACCCATTGCCTGTAAAAATTCGTCAAATCCAAAAGGATACAGGGTCTTCATCACTACTTTTCCTACCGGAAAAGAATATTTTTCCCGGTTTATCGCCACGCCGAGCAGGCTTCCCGCCGCTGCTACATGATATTCCGGCGCTTCCTCCTGAAAATACTTAAGGGAAGTAAGCGCTCTCTCACACGCCTGTATTTCATCAAATATAATCAACGTTTCGTCGGGCACTATTTTAACCGAAAAGTATTCTTCCAGCAGACGAATTAATCTGTCCGGATTTAATTCTCCCTCAAAAAAACCCGAGATAACTTCCATTCTTTCAAAATTGACATAAACGCAGTTTTTAAAGCAACGTTCGCCCAATTCTCTGAGAATATACGTTTTCCCGGCCTGTCTGACGCCATGCAAAATAAGCGGCATTCTTCCGGCTTTTTTGTTGCGCCATGCTGTCAGCTCCTTCATAATATTTCTTTCCATATGGAAATCGCCTTTCCTTTCTGCACTTTTCAAACTGCATGAATCCGATGATATGCAAGTAATCTTTCTTATATTAAGTATACCTGTTTTTTATTTCTTTTCAACAAAAAATCACTTTGAAATGATTTTTTCGTAATAAAAAGTCATTTCAAAGTGATTTATTCCTTTTTATCAAATATTGCTCCCAAGCTCCGTGAGCATCTCTCTCACGCTTTTCCCGTTCACCGGATTTCTGTAACCGGGACACAATTCCATCAAAGGCTCCAGAACGAACCGCCGGTTTGCCATATCGGGGTGGGGCACGGTAAGTTTTTCATCATCCGACACAAAATCCTGATAAAACAAAATATCCAAATCCAGCGTCCTTGGCCCCCAGTGTATCTTCCGCTCCCGTCCCGCTTTTTTTTCCGTCTCCTGCAAAAAGGCAAGAAGCTCATACGGAGAAAGCAATGTTTTAAGCGCCACGGCGCCGTTTAAAAAATCGTCCTGCTCCACACCGCCGTAGGGAGCCGTCCTGATAATTTGAGAGCACCGGACGTCTTTGATTTCCCGATGATTTCTTATTTCCTGCAGGCCAAAATCCAGAAATTCCCGCTTATTTCCCATATTGGAGCCAATCCCCAGATAAGCACGCTTCCATCCCCGCTCTATTTTCACAGATACATAGGAAAAAGGAAGCCCTATAGGCGCGTCCGGCTTTTTCAGCTCCAGAGACACCTTTTCCACCAGTGGGAAAGCCAGAAGCAGTTCCCGCGCCAGATGCTCGGCGGCAGCTTCTATGAGACGAAAGGTATGTTCCCGCAAGTAGCGGTTTACAAACCGGCTCACATCTCCGTAGCTTGTAGAAAGCGCCAGCTCGTCCGACCGGCCGGCTTCCCGCAGATTCGCGTACAAAATAATGTCCGTAACAAACAACTGTCCGTTTCTGTTTTCTTTCTCGTAAACGCCGTGTCCTGCGTATATCTCAAGGTTTTTTATATGAATTTCGTCCATTGCGGTCTCCTTTTTGCGTCATGGCATAAAGATTTCAAAGTTATCTCCCGGAATGCAAAACCGCCTCCGCCATCTTCACCGCCCGCACATTCTCCTTAATGTCGTGCACTCTCACGAAAGCACAGCCCGCCAGAACGCCGAAAACCGTGGTGACGATTGTTCCCTCAAGCCGTTCCGCCACCGGCAAATCAAGGGTGAGCCCCACCACGGACTTGCGGCTTGCGCCAAGCAGCAAGGGATATCCCAGCGCCGACAGTTCCTTTAACGAATACAATATCTGAAGATTCTGTTCGCAGGTCTTGCCGAAGCCGATTCCCGGGTCCAGAATGATTCCATCCTCCCGAATCCCCGCCTTCTTTGCGATTGCAAGCGTTTCCCTCAAATCCGCCGCCACATCTTTTATCAAATCCCGGTAAACCGCTTCCTTCCGGTTATGCATCAGCACACAGGGGGCGCCTGCGTCTGCAATCACCCGGGCCATTTTTTCGTCGTATTTAAGCCCCCATATATCGTTTATCAAATCCGCCCCGGCCAAAAGTCCTTCTCCCGCCACTTTCGCCTTGTAAGTATCAAGGGATATCGGCACATCAAAACGCTGTTTCACTGCCTCTATTATGGGAAGCACCCTTTCCGCCTCCTCCTCTTCCGGGACAAGCACATACCCGGGCCTGGTGGATTCCCCTCCGATATCCAGAATGTCCATTCCCTCGTTTACCATTTTTTCCACATGATAAAGCGCGTCGTCAAGACGGTTAAAGCAGCCGCCGTCCGAAAAAGAATCGGGAGTCACATTCAGGATTCCCATGATGTACGTGTGATTTTTAAAGTCAAACTCCTGTTTTCCGATTTTCATTATTATGACCATGTCCTTTCCAAAGCCCGGAGCCTTTGCGCGCAGCACAAATCTTCAGATTAAAAAATTCAGTTTTCAATCTCCGTTTATTTCACCAGCATAAGGAACCTGTCTTTCAGCTTTTCGTCCCTTTCAAACTCGCCTCTTGCCGCAACCGTTATTGTACGGCTGCCCGGCTTTTTCACCCCGCGCATGGTCATACACATATGTTCCGCCTCCGCCATTACGATGACGCCTCTGGGATTTAAACTCTCCATAACCGCGTCCGCAATCTGCGCCGTCATCCGCTCCTGGATTTGCAGCCTTCCCGCAAACACCTCCACGGTGCGGGCCAGTTTGCTAAGGCCCACTACCCTTCCGTCCGGGATGTAGGCTATGTGCACTTTTCCGAAAAAGGGCATCATATGATGCTCGCAGGTGGAATAAAAGGTGATATCCTTCTCCACCACCATCTCGTTGCTGTCCACTGCAAAGGTTTTGGATAAATGTTCTCCGGCTCCGGCCTCCATTCCGGCAAACAGCTCCTCGTACATCCGTGCCACTCTGCCCGGCGTTTCCCTGAGTCCTTCTCTTTCGGTATCCTCCCCGATGCCTTCTAAAAGAAGCCTTACCGCTTCCTCAATTTTTTCTCTGTTTACCATGAGAATCTCTCCCCACATGATTTCCGCCTTTTTTAGCGGATACCTTTTCAACTGTCTTTATCAGATTTCCAAGATACGAAAGGGAACCGAAAGCAATGATTACCGCTTTCTCGTCCGCCAGAAGGCCGGCAAGCTCCACCGCCTCCTCCACGCTGTCGGCCGCGGTCACATTGGAATGATACTTCCGGGCCGCGCAGGCCAAATCATAGGCGGAAAGCCCTCTCTCCCCTCTGGTGGAAATGGTAAGCACCTGTTCCGCCAAAGGACAGGTCTCCCTTAAAATTTCATCCTGCTCCTTATCTCTTAACATTCCTATTATATAAATAATTCTTTTATTTGTAAAATAAAAACGAAGGGTCTCGGCCAGACGTTTCGCCGCATCCCTGTTATGCGCCCCGTCCGCAATGAAATAAGGCTTCGTGGCAAGGATTTGGAACCGCCCCGGCCAGAAAGTATCCCGAAGTCCCTGATATACCGCCTTTTCCGGTATGGAAAAGCCTGTTTCCGCAAGCTTTTTTATAACCGCCACACTGACCATTGCGTTTTCCACCTGCCAGTTTCCCGGCATAGTAACCGTCAGATTTTTATATCCGGCATAGGAAAACACCTGCTTTTCAAGGCTTCTCCGGATTCCCGAAGCCTCCCCGGCGTCCACTGTGATAAGCGGCACTTCAAGCGCTTTCGCCCTGTCGGCGATAATCTTCATTACCCCGTCGGTTCCTTTAAGAGCCACCGCAAAAGCTCCGGGCTTTAAAATCCCCGCCTTGTTCCCGGCAATCTCTTCCAGCGTATCCCCCAAAACCTTCATATGGTCAAAGCTGATGGAAGTAAACACCGCCGCCAGCGTATTTTTCACAATATTGGTGGCGTCAAGCTCTCCCCCAAGCCCGGTTTCCAACACCACGGGATAGCATCCTTTTTCCAGAAAGTACTGAAAGGCGATTGCCGTTTCTA
>CAJTMZ010000039.1:31951-32190 GCA_910577445.1 uncultured Lachnospiraceae bacterium
ATCTCAAAAGCCGTGGGATGGGGTTTGCCCTCCGCTGTAAGTTCCCGGCAAATCTCCTGCATCCGCGTCATCAGACGGCACAAATCCTTTTTCCCGATTAGCCTTCCCCCCACCTCTATTCTTTCCCGGTAATCAAAAACCACCGGAGAAACGTACCGGCCCACACGGTATCCCGCAGCCCGCAGAATCTCGAAAATAAAGGCGCTGACAGAGCCCTTTCCGTTTGTCCCCGCAACATG
>CAJTMZ010000040.1:0-25951 GCA_910577445.1 uncultured Lachnospiraceae bacterium
CATATCGGTAAACAGGCCCTTGGCCTAACCAAAGAAACTGCCTGAGCGGTTAGGCTCAGGCAGTACATTTCTTTTTGAATTGCTATTCTGGGAGCAGTCCTATGATAATTCCATAGGAAGAGACGACCTTTGTATTTCTATTGCCCGCAAAGTCGGGACGGGTAGCTCCTCTCTATCGCCGCAAAAGCACTGAAGCTTTTCATTACCTATAATCTATCATGCCCCTGCCGTATTGTCAACTGCGTTCCTGTCCTTTTTCCGCATCCCTTGCCTGACCGGACGCGCCGTTGTATAATACATATAAAAAGAACAGCCGCCCGGGCGGCGTCCACAGGAGGCGAACCTTATGGAAAAGCCGGTCATCATAAAAGAAAGCCTTTTTTTACTCATTGTCAGCGTAATCTGCACTGTTTTTTTCTCCCTTTGTCTTATTTTTTCCACCCTGTCCTGTCTCGGAAAGCAGGACTTACCGGCTCTTATTCTCTGCGCCCTGCTGTTTGGCTGCTTTACTTTATCGGGACTTGCGCTGTTTATCTGCTGTGTCAGAAGGCGGCTTGTTTTCTACCATGACCGCGTCGCTTACACGCCGTTTCTGGGACGGAAAAGAAGTTTTTCCTATTCCGAAATCGGAGCCGTCGTCCAAAAAAAGGAACGGTTTATTATCTACAGCTATGACGGCAGAAAGCTTGCGGGTTTTGAGGACAATATGTCCGCTTTTTATGAGGCTCTTTTTCTCCTTTGCGAAAAACATGTAAAAATAATTCTGCAAAGTCCTGATTCCCCGGACGAAACGGGCGCGGCCCTCACTATGCCCTCCGGTACTGGTTTCCCGCAAAGAATAAAGGACTGGAACAGACGTCTTAATCTCACGGACAAAAACGCTTATCTCCGTTCCCGTTACCATGCCGAAACCATTCAAAAGCAGAAAAGGATTATCCGCGCCCTTCATACCGCTTTGATAATCCTTTCCCTTGTGTCCGTTTTCCTCCCCGTCAGGGAAAAACTGGGTATATGTATTCTGATTTTGCTGTTCCATTATTTTGTATTTCTTTTTTTCTATCCGAAGCTGACACTGGAAAAAGCCAAAAACTGCGACAGTTACCACATTCCTTTTCCCATGGCCGCAGGCGTTATCAGCATACTTCTCTCCATAAACTTCATCCTCATCACTAATATGGACGAAAACCGGTGGCTTTTCTTTTTCACTGCCCTGTTTTTCCTCCTTCTTCTTCCCTGTCTCATTATGCTTTGGCTGCGCAGGATAAAGGAGCACCCTTTTATGCTGCTGAACCTGTCTCTGGCTCTGCTTTTTCTTTCATTTTACCTGCTGCCCGCCGCATGCTATGTGACCTCCTACAAGCCGGTTCACGATACCGTTACCGTCCTTTACATGGACGTCTATCAGGGCTCTCGCACCACAAGCTACGATATCTTCGTCGTCTGGCGGGGCAGAGAACAGAAAATGGATGTTTCACGCAAGCTGTATCAATCCGTCGCCCCCGGCGATACCGTCACGGTCTGCTCCCGGAAAAGCTTCTGGGGAATGGAAATCTGGCAGGTGCATCGTTAGCATCCGCCTCACACCACCTCCGCCAGCACCAGATTCCGCAGCTTTCTCGTCAGTCCAAAGGTCCCGGCGTCCTTTTTCTGTATTCCCATTAAAATTGTCATTTTCTCCTCCGGGAAATTGGCGAAATAAGTGCCAAGCCATCCGTCCCAGCCGTACTCGCCTTTTCCCGCGAAAAATACCGAGCGGGACGGCTTATGGCAGATTCGCATGAGGTTCCCATAGCTAAAGCCCTCTAAGCCAATCCAGTAATTAAAGGCCGACTGCTGGTTTCCCATCAGCTCAGGACCGGTCATGTAGCGAACCGTCGCCGGTTTCAGAATCCGGACGCCGTCCAGTTCTCCGCCCTGCAAAAGCATCCGGGCAAACCGCATATAATCATCCAGCGTAGAGGCAAGACCGGCTCCGCCGGACTCAAAGGCCGGAGGGTTCTCCATCCGGTTGCAGATAGCGAGATTATGGCCCTCATAGCGTACCAGGGTATTCTTTCCGTTTTCCAGAACCGTTTCATAAGTCGCCGCCAGACGGCTCTGCTTTTTGGGCGGCACCCAAAAAGCGGTGTCCTTCATGCCAAGGGGCCCGAAAATCTCTTTTTCCAGAAATGCCCCGAACCGCTCGCCGCAGGCCGCCTCGATAACCGCCCCCAAAACATCCGCCGAGGTGCCGTAACGCCAGGAGCTTCCCGGCTCAAACGCCAGCGTACATGCGGCTATCCTCTCTGCCACCTCTTTAGTGGTCATGGCCTCTTTTGAAAAAAGCCGTCTGTCTATTTCCGCAAAGACTTCCCCGGCCTCCCTGCCGGCCGCCGTCGTCTCGTCGGGATAAACAAGCCCTGAGGTCATCCGCAAAAGGTCGTACACCCGCATGGGCCGCATAACCGGCTTTATTTGCGCCCGGACACCATCCGCTCTTTCGGCGCTTTCTTTCTTTAAGCCGCCGGCCGCTTCCGCCCCGATGCCTTCGTTCTCCGCGTAATAAGACTGTCCCGCAAAGGCCGGCAGAAAATCCGAAACCGGCTGGCCCAAATCCAGCAGTCCCCTCTCCATCAAAATCATCGCCGCGGCCGCCGTCACCGGCTTACTCTGGGAATAAAGCCTTAAAATCGTATCCCGCTCCATGGCCCGTCCCGTTTCCCGTTCCGCCATACCGGCCTGACAATAGCAGATTTCCGCGCCGTTTTTTTCCGCCAGCAGGCTGACTCCGGCCACCTCACAGTTTTCCACCGCCCGTTCCATGACGTTTTGTAATTTTTCTTTCAAATCCACCGTATATCCCCCCGATTCTTTTCTGATTTTCTTAAACCAACTGAATTATATTATGAACAGAACCAGGTCCCTTGTCAATCTGTGCGCCATACATGATTTAACAGAAAAATCACAGGCCAAAGGCTTCATCGTACCGGATAACGCCGTTTATCGTCTCTTTCGTCTCCCTGAAACAGATTGCCATAAAGTTTTCGTCTTCCACCTCAAAAGGCGCCCGGATTCCATAACGGCCTGCGGGAACATATCCGGCTTTCGGATAATATGCCGCATGTCCCAGAACGACACAGTATCCGTATCCCATCCGGGCGGCAACGCTGTGCCCTTGTCTTATCAGTGCCAGTCCTATTCCTTTATTCTGATACTGCGGCAGTACCGAAAGCGGCGCAAGGGCAAGCACCTCAAAAGAGCCCACATATGCCCGTGTAAAAAGAATATGCCCGGCGATTTTTCCCTTTTCAACCGCAACAAGAGACAGTTCCGGGATAAACGAACTGCTTTTCCTCAGCCTGGCAACCAGCTCCTGTTCATCGCCATCGCTGAACTTTGCGTTTGCAAACGCTTCTTTTACCACCGTGTAAACCTCTTCATAGTCGTTTTGATTCTCCTGTCGTATCTCCATAATGCCTAACCGCCTTTCCCCTGAGTTTTCTTTACACCCTTTGCGCGTTTCCCCTGATTCAGGACGGCGGCGCCATTTTCCCTGACGCCGCCGTTTTTGCTGATACCTTATGTCACAGGCTCCTTGCCGCTTCCACCACCCATTTAATATGGTCAAGGTCGATATCTCCCGGAAGGCTGCAGTCCGGGCCCAGCATAAAGCCTTTTTTTCCGCCCTGACGAATCAGGCTTATCGTTTCTGCCTGAATTTCTTCTTTGCTTCCTTTATAGAGGACGCCCTTTTCCTTATTGTCGAATCCTCCCCATATAGGACGGCGGAAAAATTCTCTGGCGTGGGGGATATCCAGATGTTCGATATAGGCCGCCCAGTTTACCGCTGCGGATTCATAATCCTCCCAGACCTCAAGATGGTTTCTCACGTCCTCCCAGCCGCAGCAGTGAAGAATGTTGCGGTTCCCCAGCGAGTTTGCGTAGTCCAGAACCTTCTTGTCCCCGGGGGTTATCCAGTTTCTGTATTCCTCCACCGTAAAGCGGTTGATTTCCGCGCTCTGCACGGAATAAAACACGCCGTCGCAGCCGGCTTCAAGCAGTCCCTTCACCAGCGCCTTAACATCCTCCGCAATCACGTCGCAGGCAAATTTTACGGCCTCGGGATTCTCTCTCATACAATCCATCATCCTGTCCCAGCCGATTTCAAGCCTTAAATAGGACAGGGGGCAGAACATGGTATAAAAGCACATGCATTCCCCGTCGAGGGCCTTTACAATATCCGCTCCTCTCTGCACCTGCTCGGCGATAAAGGGGTGGTCTTTTCCCAGAGGCTTTATGGCAAACAAATCCTCCGGCTTTTCCAGATTTTTAAGCACCGGATTGGGAAAGCCAAAGTAACCGTCGCAGGAAATCTTTACAAAATCCTGGTCCGTATCTCTGTAAAATTTCATCTGCGCGTCCACGTAAGCCTGTCCGTGGCTTTCCTCCGGCGGGAAATGTCTCCACAGCCCCACCGGCACATGGTCTACCTCCTGATTATTAAAAAAAGCTTCCAGTCTCTCCCTCTTGTTCATAAAAATCATCCTCCATTCCAGTCCTATTTTAAAATCATCAGTTCGTTGGCGCTCTTTGTAAAGTTTTCAAATCCGTCTCCGGTAAGGATTCCCATATCCTCAATCCGCACGCCGTATTTTCCTTCCAGATAAATGCCCGGCTCCACGGTCATCATTTCCCCTGCCTTTAAAACGCTGGTATCCCATGCGTTACATCTGGGGTTTTCGTGGACTTCCAGCCCCAGACTGTGGCCCAGTCCGTGGGTAAAACAGCCCGGATAGCCGCGGCCCGCTATGTAATCCGATACCGCCATATGGACCGACCTTCCGGTAACTCCCGGCTTTAACAGCGACAGTCCCAGCGCCTTGGCCTCTTTCACCGTATCGTAGACGTTTCGCATCTCCTCGTCCGCGTATCCCACCGCGACCGTTCTTGTCATGTCCGCGCTGTAACCCTCAATCATGCCGCCGAAATCCATCATAACAAAACTGCCATTTGTAATTTCGCCGTCTCCGCTGCCGCCGTGGGGATAAGCGGTCTTTTTTCCGGAAGAAACAATAAAATTCATGCCGTAATTTTCGCTTCCAAGCTTCACCATATAGGTTCCAAGCTCCATTTTCACTTCCGACTCTTTCATTCCGGCACGGATAAATTCAAGCATATGCAGATATGCCTCATCGCCGATTTCCTGCGCTTTTTTCAGGCAGCTAATCTCATAATCGTCCTTTATCCTGCGCATATCGGCCAGAATGCCGTCCACGCCTTCGGAGGGGCAGAGCCTTATGCCGGGGAGCATCTCCTTCAGCTCAAGGTAGCAGGCCGCGGAAACCCTTTCGTATTCTAACCCGCAGCTTTTAAGGCCCGTCGAAAGAAGCAGACCGGCCGCCTCCTTAAGGGGCTGCTGCGCGCATCTTATCTCGCAGCCCCATACCCTTTCCCTGGCATGGTCGATAAACCTTGCGTCCGTAAAAAACACCGCGTCATCTCCCGTGATTAACAGGGCTCCCTCGCCGATTCCGGCATAGGTCAGATAACGGCGGTTTACCTCTCCCGCAATCAGGGCCGCCGAAAGCCCGTGGGTCTCCAGTTCTTTTTGCAGGATTCCTATCCTGTCCGTGCGTTTCATCTGTTTTGACTCCTTTTTTGCTTTATGCTATACTATTTTAAATATTTATTTTGTTTTTGTAAACAGGCTGCGGCCGAATTGCACGCGTCGTCCGGCGAAACCGCGGCGGCATTAAAAACCGCGGAAAGGAGGACAAATTGGTCAAATCATCTTTGCCTGACTATCTGGTTTACAGGGAATACCGCTTTTCCCCGGATAAGCCTTATATCACGTTTCTTCAGCATGCCGAAAATCCGGCGGTTTTGAATATGCCTCATTTCCATAATTACATTGAAATCGGAATATGCCACCATCCTAAGGGCAGCGTCTTTCTGGAAGGGCAGACCTGGCCCCTTCTTTCGGAAGGCTTTTTCCTGGTGCCGCCTTTTGCCAGCCATTTTTCCCAGCCCGACGAAGACTCTGACAGCTCGGAAATCGACTATTTTTACTTTGACCCAAAGCTTCTGATGGAATGCGTTTTTCCGGGCTTTTTATCCACTGCAAAGGCCGTGTCCTTTCCCGCCGGAATCCCCTTTTTGTATCCCTCACGGGAATATCCTCTCTTAAACCGGCTTCTTTCGTGTATTGTGGACGAACTGCGAAGCCCCGGCGGAGGGCTGCCCGCCAGTATCAACGGACTGATTCTGGCCTTTTTTACGGAGCTTGACGCGCTGAAAGCAGGCAGAGAGACCTACGACCAGCCAAGAGCCGCTATTTTGCCGGCGCTGCATTATTTAAACGGGCATTATATGGAAGAGACAAGCTGCCGGACGCTGGCGGATTTGTGCGGTTTATGCAGCGGCCATTTCCGGCGCGCCTTTAAAACAAACACCAATCTGACCATAAGCCAGTATGTAAACCGTCTGCGGATTGAAGCCGCCTGCGGCCGGATGCTGCAGTCGGAGGACAGTATTCTGGATATCGCTCTGTCGGTGGGTTTTTGCTCCTACTCCGCCTTTCACGGGACCTTCAAAGCCTTGCTGGGCACAAGTCCCCGTCAGTGGCGCAACGCGCACCGCCGGATACACAAGGATACCATCCGCCATCTTCCCTACCGGGAAGTAAAATCCGCCCGTCATATCAGCCCTTGATTCCGCCCGCGCTTGCCATTCCCTCGATGATGCTTTTCTGGGCCAGCACATATACGATGATTACCGGCACCAGCGCCATGAGAGTCCCCGCCATCAAAAGGGCGTAGGAGGTCAGAAATTCCGCCTGGAAATATTTAAGGCCAAGCTGCAGCGTACGCTTTTTGTCCGCCGTCAGGAATATGAGGGGGGCGAGGTAATCATTCCATGTTCCCATAAAGGTAAAAATTGCCAGCGCGGAAAGCCCGGGCTTTGCCATCGGCGTGATTATCCTAAAGCAGGTCTTTAAATGGCCGCAGCCGTCTATCTTCGCCGCCTGGACATACTCGTCCGGAATCCCCATAAAGCTCTGCCTGATTAGGAATACCCCGAAGGGCGTAAAGCTCTGCGTCAGAATCAGGGACAGGTGCGTGTCCGCCAGACCGATTCTTGTAATCGTGATAAACTGGGGAATCATAATCACCTGCCACGGCACCATCAGGGTGGCCAGATACAGCAAAAACAGCGCGTCCCTTCCTTTATAATGGAGCTTTGAAAAGGAATAGCCCGCCAGAATACTGGTCACCAGCGTCAGAACCGTGATAATCACGGAAAGCTTGATGGAATTCAAATAATAGGTCACATATGGAATTTTCGTAAACACGTCCGAAAAGTTTTCCCACCGAATCTGCTTCGGAATCCATTCAATAGGGAACTTAAACACATCCTGCTCATATTTGAACGCGGTGGACGCCATCCATAAAAACGGAAGCACCGTCACCGAGGCTGCTGTCAGAAAGATGAGATAGGTTGCGGCGGCTTTTAAGGTTTTCTTGCTTTTTCCTTTCATATCGTCTCTCCCTCCTTAGTAGTTGACCCATTTTTTCTGACCCCGGAACTGTATCAGAGTAACAACGAAAATCATCAGGAACAAAATCACCGCGTAGGCGGACGCATAGCCGAACTTATAGTTGCGGAACGCCTCCTGGTAGATGCGGTACACAAGCACGTTGGAGGAGGTTCCCGGCCCGCCGTCCGTCATAACGTTTACCAGGTCGAACACCTTAAAGGAATTGATGATACACATAACGGTGCATAAAAAGGTAGTGGGGGAAAGCAAAGGGAGCGTGATTTTTATAAACTTTGCCCATGCCCCCGCCCCGTCAAGGGACGCCGCCTCGTACAGTTCCTCGGAAATGCCGGAAAGGCCCGCCAGGAACAGAATCATATAATAGCCCACGTTCTTTATAATGGCCACGATGGTAACGGTGGTCATCGACCAGGAGGTGGAGGTCAGCCACTTCGGCGCGTTTTCCACCCCAAGCTGCCCCAGTATGCCGTTCACAGGCCCCTGTCCGCGGAACAGGCACATGAAAATAATACCCACCGCCACGCTTGAGGCTAGCTGGGGGAAGAAGAAAATCGTCTTGAAGATTTCGCTGCCCCGAAGCTTCTGCATCAGCAAAACCGCCAGAATAACCGCAAAAAGCAGGGTGAAAATAACGCTTACCACGGAGTAATAGATGTTGTTTTTCAGGGAGGTATAAAAATACTGGTCCTTAAACAAGGCGGTAAAATTGCGCAGTCCCACGAATTTTGGGGAACTGAATCCGTCGTATTCCATCAGGGAAAGCATCAGACCCCAAATAACCGGCACAAGCGTGAATACCAGAAATCCAACGATGTTGGGAAGCAGGAACAGATAACCGGCTATCGTCTCCCTCTGTTCCATTTTCGTCAGTTTTTTCTTTGCTTTTTCTTTTTTCATATCGCGTTTTCCTGTTTTTATAAAAAGCGGGGCCGCCGCATAAGTCCGTTTCCCCTTGCAGCAGCCCCGTCCTGTCAACATGTTCTTGCAGGCGTCGTTTTATCTTACTTTCCCAGAATCTCTGCCCGTCTTGCTTCAAAATTACTCATGGTCGTGTCGATATCCTGCTCGCCAATCATGTAAAGCTCCTGTTCCTCTTTCAGAATCGTCTCCACCGCCGAATAGTTCGGGTCGTAGATTACATCGGGAACATTGTTTTTGGAGAACACAATCTTCGCCAGCGTATCGTCCGGCTGTTTTGCCGCGTCAAGATAAGTCTTTTCAATCTCGGCGTTGCTGTAGGCTGGCAGGGTCGCGTGCTCTGCAATGATTGTCGCGCCGGGCTCCGTGCACATCCACTCAATAAAGTCATAGGCTTCCTCGGGATGCTTGCAGGACTTTGCGATAGAAAGATAGTTGATGGAGCTGGGAGCCGTGTAGTCCGCCGCGCCTTCGGGAACCGGCATGGGCATTACCCTGTACTGGAAGGGCATCTCGCCCGTCTCGTATTTGGAGTTGTAGCTCGCAACGCCCCATGTTCCGTTCTGGAAAGTCGCCACATATTCGGCCGGGGCGGAGGTAAACAGGGAGCCTGCATTCTGGCTCAGTTCCAGCTTCTCCGCGAAAGGAACGTGGCCGCCGTCGTCCTCAAGGGCTTTCCACAGTTCCAGGCTCTGGCGGATTTTGCCGGTATCCTCGTCCATTACGCTGCCGCCAAGCTGCTGGAGAAGCACAAAGTTGTCCATCCCCACCAGGCCGCCGTAGGTTCCGTCCTTTGTGAGCTGCTTTGCCAAATCCCGGTATTCGTCCCAGGTGAGCTGTTCCTGGCTGAAAGGAACGCCGGCTTTTTCAAAAAGAGCCTCGTTGGCAAACATAAGCCATACGGCCCCTCTGTAGGGCAGTCCGTAAAGGCCGTCCTCATTGGAGGTTTTAAATACGTCGCCGTAAATTTCCGTATCAAGCCCCGACGCTTCCACATAGGCTGAAATTTCCTGAATGGTATCCTTTGATTTGTATTCCCCGTAAGGGCTTAAACCGTTTACGCACAGAACGTCAAATTCCGTGCCGCTGGCAAAGGTTGCCAGAATCTTTTCCGCGTATTCCGTGGGCGGGAAATAAGTAACCTCAACTTCCGCCACCTCGCTCTGGGCGTTGTATGCCGCAACCGCCGGGTCCAGATAGGCGGTTTCGTCGCTCCATGAATAAAACTGAAGCTTTACCTTTTCTCCGGAAGCCGTCTCTGTCCCAGAGGCATCGCCGCTGCCCGTATCCTGCGCGGCGTCGGACGCGGTGTCCTCTACAGGCTTTTCGTCGTTTTTACCCCCCGACTCAGAGCCGGAGCCGCAGGCCGCGGTGCCAACTGCCATCAATATGGCAAGTCCAAGTGCTGCTAATTTTTTTCTTTTCATACTTTTCCTCCTTTTTCCTTTGCTTTTTGGGCATTTCAGGCAAGAATCTCTTCAATTCTTCCCAGTTCCTCTTCCGTAAAACCGGCGTTTTCAAGGGCTTTAACATTCTCCTCAATCTGGGCAAGCCGGCTGGCTCCCAGAATCACCGAGGTAAGCTTTCCCTTTAAAAGCGCCCACACAAGCGCCATCTGCGCCAGGGACTGTCCTCTTTCTGCCGCGATTTCATTGAGGCGGCGGACCTTTAAAAGCTGTTCTTCCGTAATCCTCTCGGCGCTCAAAAACCGGCTGTGCCCGGCTGCCCGGGAATCCTCCGGAATCCCGTTTAAGTATTTCCCTGTCAGTATTCCCTGTTCCAGCGGACAAAATGCAATGCCGCCGATTCCTTCTTCCTCCATAACGGGAATCAGGCTTTCCGTTTCCCGGTGAAGCATGGAATAATGATGCTGGTGAATCAGGCACCTTACCCCCATGGACTTAAGCATAAGGGACGCTTCCCTAAGCCGCTCCCCGCTGTAATTTGAAAGTCCTATGTACAGGGCTTTTCCCGAACGGACAATTCCCGCGAGGGCGTCCATGGTTTCCCATAAAGGCGTTTCCAAATCCGGGCGGTGGTGATAAAAGATATCCACATAATCAAGGCCCATTCTCTTTAAGCTGGCGTCTAAAGAAGATACCAGATACTTTTTGCTTCCCCCGTCGCCGTAGGGGCTGTTATTCATCACGTAACCGGCCTTGCTTGAAATAATCAGCTCGTCCCGCCACGGCTTTAAATCCTGCCGGATAATCTTTCCAAGCGTCTCCTCCGCCGCGCCTTCCGGCGGGCCGTAGTTGTTGGCCGCGTCAATGTGCGTGATTCCCATATCAAAGCATCCCAATATCAGCTTACGGGCATTTTCATAACTGCTCTCATAACCGAAGCTGTGCCAGATTCCAAAGGACATGGCCGGCAGCATCAGGCCGCTTTTGCCTGTGCGGTTATACTTCATAGCGTCGTATCTGTCTTCTCTGAAAATTGAATTTATGATAAGCACCTCCTTTTCTCTGTCTGAAAACATATTCAGTATATAGCCAAACTGTATAGATTTCTTTCCACAAGGAGATAAAAATTGTGCAATTTCAGTCATTGGATTAGAGAATGATACCGGCCCTCTGTCCGGCTTCCAGCGATTCCACCTGCGCGATTTCCGCCTTTTCTGCCGTCATCTGTTTCCACTTAAGGGGAGACATTCCTATGACGGCGGCGAACTGCCGGTTAAAAGTAGACGCGGTGGCAAAGCCCGTCAGCCTCGCCACTTCACTGATTGGCATTTCCGTGCTTAAAAGCAGCTTGCAGGCCGCTCTGATTCGGTACTGGTTCAGATATTCAAGGGGCGCCGTACGGGTCACCAGCTTAAAAACCCGGCGGAACTGCTCTTCGCTCAGAGCGCAGATTTCAGCCAGCGTCCGTACCGTGATTTTTTCCATGTAATGCTCCTGAATATAAAGAAGAACGGGAATCATTTTATTTTGTACCAACTGACGGGGAACGTCGTCGGATATCTCCGCCTGACAGGCGGCGTAATCCGCCAGAAAGGAAAGCAAAAGCCCCTTAACCGCGTTGGCCCTTACCTCCTTCTGATGAAACAGATGAAGCAGCATCTTTACTTTCTGCATCAAAGACGGGTACTCCTTTTCCGGAAAAAGATTGCCGGTGGCCGGATTGTCCATAAGAAGCCGCCTGTCGCTTCCAAGCGTCTCGTACTTCGTGCCCTTAAGCGCCGCCTTTGTGTCCGCCATAATCCACTCCCATTTACTGGCCGTGCCCTCCTTTGCCGCGAAGGTATGAATGGTATTTGGGGCAATCACACAGATATCCCCCTGCTGATAGACAACCTTTTTTTCCTCTATGAACCCGAAGCCCTCTCCCTCGTGGCAGTATCCGATTTCCATACAGTTGTGAAAATGGGCGACGATTTCCCCGCTTCCCTTTTCCCAGACGTCGTGCCCCCAGACGCTGCCGATAAAGGCAAAGGCCGCGGTATGAATCGGTATATTATACCGGCGGTATTCCAGTTTAAAATCATCATATGACAGTTTTTGCATAATATCTGCTCCTTATCATAAAGATTTTTTACAATAATAGCATAAGATGGTAGATGGGTCAAAAATCCTTTATAATAGACAGTATCAAAAGGAGGATAACTTATGGACAGACAGATTTCCTCAGAAATCGCTAAATGGATAGCCTCGCATAAGGAAGAAATTTTATCGGATTTGAAAAACGCAGTCGAAATTCCAAGCGTCTCCCAACCGGATTCCGAAGTAAAGCCTTACGGAAAAGCCTGCCGCAAGGTGCTGGAGCGCCTGTTAAACGCCGGGGCGGGATACGGCTTTGAGAGCGAGAATTATCACTACCATGTGGGAGGGATATTTTTAAATACAGCCGGCAAAAACGCCGGGCGCATCGGAATCTGGTCCCACCTGGACGTGGTTCCCGCAGGCGATAACTGGTCCTTTCCGCCCTTTTCCCTGACGGAAAAAGACGGCTTTTTAATCGGCAGAGGCGTTCAGGACAATAAATGCGCGGCCGTGGGCGTCCTCCACGCCTTCCGCTGCATCAATGAACTTTTCCCGAAACTGCGCCATGAATACGTTCTTTACATGGGCTGCAGCGAGGAAAACACCATGGACGACGTCAGGTTTTTTGCGGACCATTATAAGCAGCCGGACCTTTCCCTGGTGGCGGACTGCGGCTTTCCCGTGTGCTACGGGGAAAAAGGGATTATCGACGCCGCCTTTACCTGCGGGCGTTCCCTGCCGGACTTTATTCTGGCGTTTTCCGCCGGCACTTCATTAAATACCATTCCCGATACCGCTTCCGTTACCCTGCGGACGGATAAGATAAGGCCGGGTGAAAAAGAGGGACAGGCAGACCCTGAAGAACAACTGCAACAATATATGGAAATTCTGAGCGGCCTTTCGAATCTGCAGGTAAGCCGCCCAAAATCCGGGGATTTTGTCCTTACCGTCACCGCAAAGGGCGTTTCCTCCCATGTCATCGCGCCAAAGCAGGGGAAAAACGCAATCCCCATACTCCTTGAAGCCTTAAAGACCGCCGGAATCGTAACCGGCGGCGAGGACTGGTTTGCTTTTCTTCTGAAAGTCAGCGCGGACGGATACGGGGAGGCTGCCCGGATTGCCTGCCGCGATAAAGTCTCCGGCCCTCTTACGGGAACCGCCACCCGGGTGGATTTTTCCGACGGCGTTTTAAACGTATCCGCCAATTACCGTTATCCGATTTTTGACGGAGAGGCACTCTCTGACGGTACGCCCATTATAAGGAGCCTTGAAGTTCTTGCGAAAGCCCACGGATTTTCCCTTAAGATTTCCAAAAATTCAAAGCCCTCCTTTTACGACCCGCACGCGCCGGCAGTCGCCACGCTCACGGATACCTTCAACAAGATAACGGGCCTTCAGACAAAAGCCTACACCATGAGCGGCGGCTCCTATGCCAGAATGCTCGACAACGCCATTGCCTTCGGCATGTCCATGCCCGGTAAACGCGTTTATAAGGAGTACGAAGGCGACCCCCGGGGGGATTACCACCAGGCCAATGAGTCTTTAAATATCAAAGACTATTTAAAAGCCATTGAAATTTATATACAATGTATTTTAGAATTGGATAAACAGGAAATCTGACAAAAATCTGCAAAAGGAAACGAGGAAACTATGGACGCCAGAGAATATACCTACTATACAAGAGTCTTAAAAGAACAACTGATTCCGGCTACAGGCTGTACGGAGCCTATCGCCCTTGCCTACGCCGCGGCCGTCGGCAGAAAAACCTTAGGGACGATGCCGGAAAAGGTAACCGCCGCAGTCAGCGGCAGCATTGTCAAAAACGTAAAGAGCGTGGTGGTTCCCGCCACCGGGGGTATGAAAGGGATTGAAACCGCAGTCGCCGCCGGAATTGTTGTGGGCAGGGAGGACTCCGCCTTAGAGGTGCTCTCCTGCGCGCCGGCCGATACCGCCCAAAAAATCACGCACTTTAAAGAGCGGTGTCCCGTCAGGGTGGAGCTGTCGCAGTCGGAAAGGGTCTTTGATATCCAAATCACCATGGAGGCGGACGGCCATACCTCCCTGGTGCGCATTGTGGACGCCCACACAAATATCGTTCTGATTAAAAGGGACGACGAAATTCTTCTGGAAAAGGAAATTCCCGGTGAGGACGAAAGCGCACAGGAGGGCGAACTGCTGGAAATCTCCAAAATCGTGGAGTACGCCAGTATCTGCTCCCTCTCTGACGTATCCGAAACCATCGAACACCAGATTGCCTGCAATACGGCGTTATCCAAAGAAGGCATGAGCGGCGGATGGGGCGCGGAAATCGGAAAAATCCTGCTTTCGGGAAAAGAAGCGCCGGACGTAAAGCTCCGGGCCATGGCGGCCGCGGCGGCCGGTTCCGACGCCCGCATGAGCGGCTGCGAGCTTCCGGCGGTCATTAATTCCGGCAGCGGCAATCAGGGGCTTACCGTCACCATGCCCATCGTGGAATACGCAAAAGAGCTGGGGGCGGACCACGAGCAGTTGATTCGCGCCCTGGTTCTCGCCAATCTCACCGCCGTGCGCATCAAACAGTCCATCGGCTATCTCTCCGCCTACTGCGGCGCTATCTGCGCCGGCTGCAGCGCGGCGGCGGGGGTCGCCTTTCTTTACGGCGAAAACGAAAGCGTCATAGAACATACCGTGGTGAACGGCCTTGCCATTCTCTCGGGGACAATCTGCGACGGGGCCAAGCCCTCCTGCGCGGCCAAAATCGCCATGGCGGTGAACGCCGGCCTTCTGGGTTTCCAGATGGCTCTGGAAGGAAAAGAATTTGTCCACGGGGAAGGCATCATCAAAAAGGGAATCGAAAATACCATCGAGGAAGTGGGCGTTTTGAGCCGGGACGGAATGAATATTACCAATAAAGTAATTCTGGATATTATGGTAAAAGAATGACCCGCCGGCCGGGAAAAAGAAACCGCTTTCAGGGCTTGAAATCCTCTCTGTTTCCATGTACAATACTGTGAAGTATAATTACATGCAAAAGGAGGGAACGCCGCAGTTTTTTCTGCGGCAGATAACATGAAAAAGATTCAGACAAAAATAATGCTGCTGGTGATTCTTGCAACTATGGGCGTCGCTTTTGTCAACGTGGTATTAAGCACCTTAATATCGCGAAATTCTACTGTAGCGGCAATTGAGCAGTCCCTGACCGAAACGACGAAGTTAGCGGCCCTTGCCGCGCAGAACATGATATCCACCTATACCCTGACCATATCGGAAATCGGCGCGTCCCCGGTTCTCTCCGATTCGGATGCGTCCCTTTCCGAAAAACAGGCTTTTCTGCAGTCAAAGGTGGACGCGTACTATATGCGTTTTGGCGGCATGGCCGACACCAGCGGTTATGACGCGTTCCATGACGCGGATATTTCCGGCGAGCCTTTTTTTCAGGCTGCCCTTGAAGGACAAAATTACATATCAAATCCCTACATTGACGGCAGCGATATCTATCTGGTGGTTTCCGCACCTATAACGTCGCAGGGCGCGGTCCGCGGCGTGGTTTACTTCCAGTGCGACACCTATATCCTGCAGTCCATCGTCACCGAAATACAGATAGGCGAGGAGGGAGACGCCTATATACTGGATAAGGACGGCACCACCATCGCCGCCGTAGAGACCGAGGAAGTTTTCAGTCAGGAAAATCTCGTGCGTGAGATGGACGCGAACCCGGACGACAAATACGTACAGGAATTAGGCTCCATTGAAAAGAAGATGATTGCGGGAGAAACCGGTATCGGAAGATATCTCTACCCCGAGGAGGACAACGCCGCCTATATTCAGGGCTACACTCCCATCCCCGGCACCGACGGCTGGAGCGTGGCCGTGACCTTAAGCGAGGATGAATTTCTGCACTACGCATATGTAGGCAACAATCTCCAGCTTGTAATATGCGCTGTGCTGTGCGTTCTTGTTATTTTGATTTCCGCTTTAGTGTGCCGCTCAATCACCAACCCCATCGTCAAATGCGCCAGACGTCTGCACGCCCTCTCCGAAGGCGATTTGCTAAGCCCTCTTCCCGAAGTGCGCGGAAAGGACGAAACCCGTATCCTTGCGGATTCCACCTCCCATCTGGTGGAAAGCTTCCGGGTAATGATGAACGAAATCGGCCATATACTCAGCAGTATCGCCAACGGGAACCTGACCGCCGAGAGCGTAAAGGAGCATTATCCCGGCGATTTCAAATCTTTGCAGGAAAACCTTCAGATTATCACCGATAAGCTCAACCAGACCATGAAAGGCATTACGGAGGCAACCGGCCATGTTTCCAGCGGTTCCGCCCAGGTAGCCACCGCCGGCATGGCTCTTTCACAGGGTTCCACGGAACAGGCCAGCGCGGTGGTGGAGCTTTCCTCCACTTTAGCGGATATGGACAATGAGGCGAAGAAAAACGCCCGGCTTTCCGAGGAAACCAAAACCACAATGGACAATGCCAGAAGCAAGCTTCAGGAAAGCAGCGGGCACATTGACGGACTCAACGAGGCCATGGGGCTGATTACCTCCACCTCCAACGAAATCAAGCATATTATAGACACCATTGACGATATCGCCGCCCAGACAAATATTCTGGCTCTCAACGCCTCCGTGGAGGCCGCGAGAGCCGGGGAAGCCGGGAAAGGCTTTGCCGTGGTTGCAAATGAAGTGCGGGAGCTTGCCCATAAATCCGACGAAGCAGCGAAGGCCACCATGGATTTGATTCAGCGTTCCATAGACGCCGTCAGCAACGGCAGCGAGGCCGTCAGGGAAGTTACCGTATCCGTTTCCGATGTGTCGGCTCTTGCCGGGCAGGCCGCCGAACAGATGGATGTTATGGCCAAAGCCGTGGAGCGGCAGACCAATTCCATCAATCAGGTTAACCTGGCTGTCAGCCAGATATCCGAAGTTGTACAGTCCAACTCCGCCGCCGCTGAAGAAAGCGCCTCTACCAGCGAAGAACTTTCCAATCAGGCCGAAGTGCTCAATCGCCTTGTGGGAGCCTTTACTCTCCGAAGATAACACACGCGGATAAATCATATAAGCCGATGAATCCGTCCGTGAAAGGGTTAACCCTTTACGGACAGGCGCATCGGCTTATTTTTATCAGATTTTAATCACTGCTTTTACAATATCCGCTTTGTTCTTCACGCTTAGGTCCATGGCTTTCTGCACTTCGTCAAGCGCAAAGACCTCCGTCACAATGCCTTTCAGATTTACCTTTCCGGATGCCACCGCGTCAATCGCCATAGGATAAATATGACGGTACCGGAATATCGTTTTGAAGGTCAGCTCCTTGTCCAGCGCAAGGCTCATGGGCAGCGTCATCTCTCCGCTCTTGCTGTAGCCTACCAGCACTATGGTGCCGCCCTTTTTCGTCATATGTATGGTCTGAATCGTGGTAATCTGCGTTCCCGCCGTTTCCACCGCCAAATCGCAGCCCCTGCCGCCCGTCAGCCGCATTATCTCCCCGGCGGCATCCTTTTCGCTTCCGTTAATCACGCCGTCCGCTCCCAGCTCAAGCGCTTTTTCCAGACGCTTTTCCATGATGTCCACCACGTATACCTTTGACACGCCCATGGACTTTAACGCCATCATGGTCACCAGGCCGATGCATCCCGAGCCCATAACCACCGCCGTCTGCCCGGCTCTCGCGCCTCCCTGCATCGCCGCGTGGAACCCCACCGCCAAAGGCTCAATCAAAGCGCCCTCCATGGTGCTCACATTCTCCGGCAGCTTAAAGCACAAATCCGCTTCATGGGCCACATATTCCTGAAATACGCCGTCCACCGGCGGCGTTGCAAAGAACACCACGTCAGGGCACAGATTGTAACGGCCCGTCCTGCAAAATTCACAGTGTCCGCAGGTCTTTCCCGGCTCTAAGGCCACCCTGTCGCCCACTTTCAGGTGCTTTACGTTTTTTCCCACTTCCACAACGGTTCCGCCCGGCTCATGGCCCAGGACGAAAGGCGGCTCCACCACGTAATTTCCGATTGCCCCCGTCTCATAATAGTGCAAATCGCTTCCGCAGATGCCCACATACTCCAGCTTCACCAAAACCTCGTCGTCTTTTGCTTTCGGAATCTCTCTCTCCTCAAACCCCATTTTCCCGACGCCAAGCATGACGGCTGTTTTCATTTTTCCTTCCATCGTAATCCCTCCGCATTTCCTTTTGAAGATACTTAATAAAATATTTTAATTATGTTATTATGATACAATGCATTGGGGTGGTTGTCAATCACACTTTTGCTGTCTTTTCAATCTTATAAGCTGTACTGTCTGTTCACGAAAATTGCATTCAGCTTCCAGCTATATCCTTCCTTCGTACGGATGCGAAGCCGCAGTTCTCCGTCCGCCTCCTGCACCGCGGGAAGTATTTTGCAGGCGTACCGGCCGGCCCCTAAAAGGCCCGTGTCCGTCCTTGTTCCCTGTGCCGCCAGACAAAATTCCGCAAAAGAAGCCTCCTTTTCGTCTCCGCTGACAATCAGCAAATCATACTTTCCCTTAGGCAGATTTATCACAAAAACCGCCTCCCTCTGACTTTCCAGAAAATCTTTCCGCAAATCATCAGGCCCGCTCCTTTCTATGGCCCGGATATCTTTCGCGTTGAGAAATCCATAGCTTCTTGTGAGAAAAGCAGCGTCTATCGTATTTCCCTCCGCAAAGCAGTCTGCAGGATATTGTTCCGCGCCGAGCCGCCTGGGACCGCCGCAGTACAAAACGCACCGGCCGGAACGGATGGTCTGCACGGGGTACGCATTGCTGTAATCCTTAAATCCCTTACAAAGGCCAAAGTCAAACACATACGGCGTCATATGATATTGGAGTTCGTTTCCAAATAAATACGGACAGGTAAATGCATCTATCAATTTAAAATACCCGGTGTGACGGTCCGCCCCCAGAAAAATTCTCCGCCCTGTTTCCGAAGCCCTGTGGCAGAGGACTTCCGTTTCCTCTCCCGCTTCCCAAAAGCCGGCGCTATCCCCAAAGCATATCGTCTCTCCCGCCCTCATCCGCCTTGTCACAACATCCGCCCCGCCGTCTTTTGACAGTTCCCCCGGCAAAAAAAGCTTCAGTACGGCTTCCCTGGTGCTTTCAATTCTGATAAAAAGAATCCTGTCATCTCTGCGCCGGGCCGACACCACAAAGCCTCCCGGCGCCATCAGGCCCACAAATCCCATATCCTTCCAGCTTTCATAACAGGCTCCTGGCTTTTTCCTCTCCTCCCGGTACTGAACCTTCTGCGCCAGGATTTTTTCCGGCAGCTCCCTCTCCTTTTCCGGTACTGCCGGAAACACCTTAAGCACGCCCTCCGCAGAAGTCTGCACCAGCATCAGGTTCACAGCGTTGATGATGCCTCCCGCCGCTTCCATCATAACGGGCAGATAATGGGCCGGCTTTGTCAGATGGCAGTAGTTCAGAAAACGCGGCGATTCTTCATAGGCAAGGCCGTTTTCATGGAGCACATAATCCAGTCCCTTCTCATACAAAATTTCAACGGCCTCGTTTCCCCACCCCAGTTTCGCCGCAGCCGCGGAAAGCCAGCCCATGCCGAAAGTGCCGGTTTCCGTATGGTCTTTCATATACCGCAGGGTGTTCTCCCAGATTTCTGTTTCCCCATCGGGACCGATTTCTTCCGCGGGAAACAGAGGCATTAAAAGGGATGGATGGCGCAAAAACAAATCATCCTGCGCCAGAACCGAATCTTTATACCTGTTTTTCCCGCTTGTCAGGGGATACCGGGGCATACGCGCCAGAATCCTTGCGTATTTTTCCGCCTCTTTCTTTGGCCGCCCCAGAATCCCCGCCGCCTCAATGGCTGTCCGCAGCAGTTTCTTTATACAGGCCACCGTAATCACGCTGTCCTTTGTCACAGGCCCCTGCTCGGGAGAAATATCATATTCTATATGCCAGATTCCCTCTTCATCCTGCTTTGCCAGTTCCGTAAAAAAAGCGATTTGCTCCGCAAAGACAGGATAAGCCTTTTTTCGCAGAAATTCCTCATCGCCGCTGTACTGGTAATACAGCCACAGAAACTGCGCGCACCAGGGCTGGATACAGTGATACAGCGTATGCGGGTAGTCAAGGGCCCATCCCTCCCGGCCGTAAACCTGTCTCGTATAACCGTGAATCTCCTCCTCATAAGCCAGATACCCGTCGCAGAACAGCTTTAAAAGTTCCGGATGTCCGGCGGAATAAGTCCCCCAGAAAGCGCTCTGGATATTCACATCCCAGTACCACGTACTGCCCCACATATTGGGCCTTCTGATATCCCACAAACCGCTGAGTCCCCAGCACTGTTCGGGATAGCCGCTTCCCTTTGCGCCTGAACAGTCCAAAAGATACAACTGCATATGCCACAGCCGTTCCAGAAATTTGTCGGGAAGTATCACGGTACTGTGCCAGAACCCTTTCCAGTATTCCTTATGGGTCTTTTTGACCTGCTCCCTCTTTTCCAGAATTTCCCTGACGGCTTCTTCGGCCGCTCCCGCCCCCGGCTGCAGGGAAAGGGCCAGAAAAGCGCCCGGTTCCCCCCGCCTTTTATCCCATGCCGCAAAGGTTTCCCCGCTTCTTACGGTATTTTTGCCAAAGGCCGTCCATTCTCCGCTTTGCCAGAGCCCTTCTTCGGTCTGGGATAATTCCAGAAGCATACCGTCAGGTTCTCTTGCCGCAATGATTTTTGCCGTGGCCCGTATCTCCCCCTCCCCGGCCTCAAACCAAATTTCCCCCTCTTCAATCCGAAGCTTTAAACAGGTATAATCCGTATTCACCTTTTCGCCCGTAAAAAGCAAATACTCTCCTCCCACCGGATAGCTTGTTCCTCTGTAATCCGGCCGGGTAATCTCCGTAACAGGGCGCAGGGTTTTCGCGTAATGGCAAAAGGAGGTATCCCCCGATTTCCTTGCTTCGTCCGTCCGTCTGCATAACGCCTCATAGGTCTCCCCCATTTTCATCTTTGGAAGCCCCTGATAGTAACAATCATAGTGATTTAATGCAATATGGAGCGCATGGTTTTTATAAAAAACCATGGCTCCAAGCCTGCCGTTTCCTACCGGGAGCGCGCTGTCCCAGTCATTTTCCGCGTTGCGAAAACAAATCTCATGTATTTTATTTTTCATTGTGCCCTTTCCTTCCACGAAAACTCCGCTACCCTTTTACCGCTCCGCCGGTTACGCCCGCGATAATTCTCCTGGAGAGGAAAATATACAGTAAGAAAGTGGGTAAAAATACGATGATTACGCCCGCGAACAGCCCCGCCCAGTCGCCGGAATATTTCATGGCCTGAACAATGGCCTGCAGGCCGGTGGATACCGTTCTCAGTTCCGTTTTATTGGCAAAAATCAGCGCCATAAAGTATTCGTTCCATATGGTAATAAAATTAAATATGCACAGTGTCACAATACCCGGCTGCGCCAGAGGGAACATGATTTTCCAGAAAGCCTGGTCCGGGGTGCAGCCGTCGATTTGCGCCGCCTCCTCCAGCGCTTTCGGAAGTCCCGCGAAGAATCCTATCAGGAAAAACACGCCAAAGGGCACGTTCACGCATATATACAGGAATATCAGCGTCCACCGGGAGCCAATTAAGTGCATGGAAGTCGCCATCTTAAACAAAGGCAGAATCAGCATGACCGAAGGAATGGACATGGATACGACGAAAATATTATTTACCGCGTTTTTTCCTTTGAATGAAACCCTGGCCAGCACATAGGCCGCCGGTGCCGCCACAAGGACAATACCGATACAGCCGCTGATGCTGTAAATAACGCTGTTTAAAAAGTATGTGCCCATCTTGTGCTTTTTCAGCACATTGGCATAGTTTTCAAAGTGAAGCCCGCTCTTTAACAGTTCATTGCCAAAGATTTCTCTGGTCTCACTCAGAGAAGCCAGGAAAATCCAGCCTATCATCACCACGGTAAAAAACAGCCAGATAAACAAAAGCGCGTACCCCGGCAGAAAGCGGATTTGTTTTTTCACTTCACTTTTTACAGACCCTTTTCGTTTCATCATTTCACCTAACCTCCTGTTATTCGCTTTCCGTGGGAATCAAACGGTTTAACACCCCGTTGACAGCCAGCACGAGCACCATAATCACCACCCCTGCCGCCGCCCCGGAGCCTACGTTCAAGTCACTGGCAGCCGTACTGATTCCTGAGCCGAATACCACTTCGTACATATACACCATAGGCGTTACCGTGGCGTTTTCCATATTAAAGGAAAACAAAGTGGAATACACAAAAAATCCCGCCGCAGCCGCGGAATAAAGGATGACGCAGTGTTTGATGATATCCTTAAGCATGGGCAGCGTAATGTAGAAAAACTGCTTTACCAGCCCCGCTCCCTCAATCCGGGAGGCTTCATAATAGTCCTCGCTGATGCCGTCAATCCCCGCCACCAGAATCAGCATATAGAATCCCACCCCCGCGTAGCCATAGGCAATCATCATCGCCAGAAACAGGTTTTCCGGCATGGTCCACTGGAACTGCGCCATGGTATCCCAGTGCAGAAATTCAAAAATACGCTTGAAAAGTCCGTACTGGTTATTGAAAACATACTGCAGCCACATGGTACCAAGGGCAACGGAGCTGATGATGTGGGGCAGATACAGCATGGAACGCCAGAAATTCTTTCCTTTTACGCCGGAGGTAATTATCACGGAGTACAGCATGGCTATCCCTAAAATAAACGCACCGCCGATTAACCAGATTTTCAGAATATTGATTAACGACTGCCGGAAAAGGGGACTGTTCATCAGTTTATGGTAATTGCCAAGCCCCGCGAACTGCCATGCGCTCATATCGTCAGTGACGTATCCCACCTTATGAAAACTCATCAGAACGGTCCTTATCATGGGATAGAGGAAAATCACCAGCAGGCATAAGACTGCCGGCGTTAAAAATCGAATTGCAAACCAGTTTTTCTTTTTCACGCTAACCTCCCTGTACCTTATATAAAAGAGCCGCTGCATAATCGTATCATTACGCAGCAGCCCATTCTGCCAACAATTACTGTTTTGTAGCCGCCGCCATATTGGCAACAAATTCGTCTGCCGTAATCTGACCGGAAGCCAGTTTGATGAAGTTCTCGGAAATTGTAGGCGCAACATCCGGGTTGGAACCGATATCTCCGCCGGATTTCAAAGATACTTCCACCGCTTCAAACGCCGGCTTGATGTTTACCAGCGCCGCGGGATAAGGGGTATCCAGCGTTGCGGGTGTAATGCCGGCTTTCTCAACCATGAGGGCATCGTTCTCCGCGCTGAACGCATACGCGATAAACGTCATTGCCAGTTCCGGGTCCGCCGTATTTTTGTTTACCGCAAGCATGGTACATCCCGCAGGGTCTTCCCTGCCGCAGGTGCCAAGCCCTCCCGGAACGTCGGGATAAGAAAATCCGCCCCATTTAAAATCGGGTCCCGTGAGGTCGGCCACTTCTGTGGGCAGGCCCGAAAGATTGTAGTACATGCCAACCTTGCTGCTGCCGAAGTCATTTTGTCCGGAAGGCCATTTGTTGCCGCCTACGTTCGCGTCAAAGTATCCTTTTGCCGCGAAATCCTCAAACGCTTTTGCCATATTTACAACGGCTTCATCCTGCCACATTTCGCCTGTGGTATCCTTTACAAGCTCTCTCACCCAGTCCTGCCCCTTTGCTCTTGCAAGATACATGCCGGGCAGCCAGGAAGCGTAAGCGTCGTCAAAGGTAATCGGGGAATATCCCGCCTCTTTAATTTTGGCACATGCCGCGTCCAGTTCTTCCCATGTCTTCGGCTCGGCGGTCACGCCCGCTTCTTCAAAAATAGAGCCGTTGTACATAAAAACGGAAATCCAGGGCTTGTAGCCGATTGCCGGAATAATATCCGTTCTGCCCGTCATATCCTGAGGCGTCGTCAGAAGGCTGGGCAGCAGCGTATCCCGGAATGTCTTTCCTCCTGTGGTATCATACTCCGCGTCCACATAAGGCGTTAAATCCATAATATAATCGTTCAAATCAATTTCCAGCGGATACTCGAAAATGTCGATGGTCTCCCCGCCCTCCAGCGCCGGTTTCAAAATCTTCTTGTTGTCACGTCCGCACCACTGAACGTTTACTTTTACATTCGGATATTTTGCCATAAATCCGTCGATAATCTCTGCCCAGGCTTCCCCCTGAGGCTCCGTGTCGTTCCACATGGACCAGTAGGTCAGTTCTCCGGAAAGTTCCGCGGGCGCTTTTTCTTCCGCTTCCCCGGACGTTTCCGCCTCTGTCTCTGCAGACGCCTCTGAAGATGCCCCCGCCTCCTCTGTGGCCGGTTCTGCCGCAGACGGCTCCGCATTCGATGCCGGCGCTTCCTTGCTTCCGCAGGCGCTTAGGGTCATGGCCGCGGCAAGTAATAATGACGTTACTAATCTGGTTCGTTTCATTGTTCGTTTCCTCCCTGTGTTTTTTCGTATTTGATGACTGTATTGTAGCGGAAACGAATCCTTGCGGAAATGGAAAATCCTACACCCCCATAATGGAAAATATTAAACCGGAGGGTTCGCCGGCTGCCATCCCTTCTCTCCTTTGTACTGCATCTGCTCCCCGAAGTCTTTATCCCAGCTCTCCATTACCTCCAAAGCGTCCATTCTGCCTGAAAGCATTTCCTTTAAGTTGTTCCAAAGACCGTTTAAATTGATGCCGTTTAAGGTTTCATCTATCTGTACCACGGTTTTTCCCGTGAGAATATATTCGTCATAAATATACTGCTGCCAGCTTTTCATCTGCAAATCCTGCTCTTTGAATACAGGCGGATGGTTCCACCCCGCGTTAAAACGGTTCATATGCTCCGCCCTGGAAAACCACTCCAGAAAATCCGAAGCCTCCTCTACATACTCCGATTCCCGGCACACCGCAAACAGACCCGCGCCGCTGACGATTGACAAAACGTCTCTTCCGTCATAGGGAAAGGGAGCCATCATCAGGCTGCATTCCGGATTTTTCTGCAGCACATCCTGTATGAAAAACTGCCCCATGACATACATGGCCGCTTTCCCCTTTGCCACCGCGTCCACCGCGCTGTTATAGGTAGCTTCCATGTAATCCTCATTGGTATAGCCTTCCTCCCGCAGTTCCTTCATATGGTTCAAAATCACCTGAAACTCTTCCACCTCCGACCACTTAAGCCGGTTGCTTTTCAGCTTTTCCCACGTGTCCGCATCCGTGTACTGCATCACCATACAGTTGAAGGCGGGCTGTATGGTCCACGCTTCCTTGTCCGATGCGTATAGGGGAATGATACCCTCCCTGCGGAGTATCCCGCAGACCTGGCGCAGCTCCTCCATGGTTGTGGGTACCCGCAGCTTTAGATTTTCAAAAATTTCTTCATTGTAAATCAGGCCGATGCCGCTGGTGGCCGAAATCGGAAGCCCGTACAGCTTACCGTCTATGAGTTTATTGTCAAGCTGCTGCGGCAAAACCCTGTCGTACCAGGACGTCGCGCTGTCAAATTCCACAAAATGTCTGGTTCCCACCGCCTCCAACACCCACTTGTCCAGACGGATTAAATCAGGCATTTCCCCCACAGCCGCTTTGGAATGCACCAGGTCAATCCACTGGTCGTCAGGAATACGCCGGATTTCGATTTTAACGCCCGGTGTTTCTTCCTCATACTCCGCAATCAGTTCCAGAAGAAAATCCTTTGCGTGGGACTGCGGCATCATAAAGGTCAGGGAAACCTCCCTTCCCGTCTCCTCTTTCCCGGCCTTCTCTATTTCTCCGCATCCCGCTGACAAGACCGCGAAAAGCAGTAAAATTCCTATTGTTTTTTTCATCTTTATAACTATGCTCCTCTCCAAAGCCTTGCTTTTTTTGGGGAAAAATACCCCCTTTTTTCTATTATATAATCCTTTTTCGGAATGAAAATGGAAAATCATAAACCGTGAAAATGGAATTTCTTAAACCAGCCTTAAACCGCCTTCTCTTTTCGTTTTTTTGTTGCATAGCGCACATTTTTATGATACGCTGACCTTAATTTTAAGTCTGCCTGAAGCTTGGACGC
>CAJTMZ010000040.1:25976-30637 GCA_910577445.1 uncultured Lachnospiraceae bacterium
CTTATGAGTAAAGGAAGCAGGGACCAGAATTATCTGAAAAAACAATTCTACAATTATTCCTTTGTACTGCTTTTAACTCTGACCATGATTTTCATTTTCGCCATGGTGCTCTTATACCGGGAACAATATGTAAAAAATATCGAGGTGCAGTCCCAGCTCTCCGCCAGCGTTCAGAACCAGATTGACGCCTCCTTAATGGAAATGGATAAAATTATCAACGGTCTTTTGTTTAACAAATCCTTTGTGCAGTTTATGAAAGAAACCAACGCTTCCGCAGAATATATTGATTACAATAATCAGATTATGGAAAGCTTTATTTCACTGGACGCCCCTCTTTTTACCACCTACCGCATTATCGCGTTCAACGACAACGCCTATTACACCCTGACCCAGACCGGAGAATCTTCCGATTACATTAAAAATGTCTGTCAGAATTATCCGTGGAAAGAAAAGCTCCTTGCCGCAGAGGGTAAAAAAGTCATTCTGCCTCCCCACCCCGACGACTTCGACGAAACGAAGGAATCCGTTTATTCCGTGGCGCGGCCGATTACCGACGGCAAACACAACTTCGGCTTTGTGGAAGTACAAAACCTCTATTCCACGCTGGAAAAAATCTGCGCCTTAAACCGCGCTTCCGGCTTTGTGGTGCTGTTTTCCAAAGAAGGCGAAATTCTCTACCCGGCAGAGAGCACCGAAAAGCAAACCGCCCTTTTTGAAAATATTTATAAAGGGATTTGCAAAGAGCAGAAAAAGTCCGGCTCCCTGCTGCTTGACAGACAGCAGATTTCCTATGAAGTCTCCGGTTATTCCGACTGGATTACCACCGTATACTGCCCTGTTTCCGCCTTTATTCCATACGGTATGAACCTGATTCTGCTGACCCTTGGCATTTATGTGCTGATGGCTCTTTTATCCCTGTTTATGGTGCGCCGTACCGCAAGGCGCATGGCGGCCCCCCTGATGGAACTAAATCAGGCCATCAGCCAGGTAACGCTGGATAATATGACCTTCAAACCCCAAATTTCCACCACAATATCGGAAATCAACAATATTAACCAGTCCTTCCAGCAAATGCTTGACCACTTACAGGAAGCCATTGCCCGAAACGTGCAGGCCCGCGCCGGGGAGGAACGCGCCAATTTCCTTGCCCTGCAGGCGCAGATGAATCCCCATACCTTATACAATACCTTATCCATGATTGAATCCGTCAGCTATATGCATGGCGATAAGGAAGTATCCTCCCTTTGCCTGAGCCTGTCCCAGATGCTGCGCTATATCTCGGATTACAGCCGGCGAACCTACACCATACAGGACGAGCTGACTCATCTTGAGCAGTATTCCCGTCTGGTCTACAAACGTTACGAGGGAAAGCTGGAGATTAACGTTCAGGCGGATTCCTCACTGCTTGCCACCGTGATTCCCAAATTTACCATACAGCCTCTGGTGGAAAACGCGGTAAAACACGGCTTCGCCACCCGGATTCCCCATCTTTCCATTCAGGTGGTCCTTTGCAGCTTAGGGGACGGCTGGCAGCTTACGGTATGCGACAACGGCCCCGGCTTTACGGCAGATGCCCTTTCAAAGATTCGGACCCAGTTTGAGGGCTGCGACGAAAGTCTGGCCCGGCACAATGACGTTATAAACGCCAAAATCGGCAATCTGGGACTGACGAATATTTACATACGGTGCCGCATTCTGTATGGCAGCCGTTTTGAGATGACGGCCGGCAATCAGGAAAGCGGCGGCGGTTCTATTAACATTACGGTACGGAAAGGGGATGAAAGCACATGATAAGCATCTATCTTGTGGAAGACGAGGTTTACGCGCTTATGGCGCTGCAGCAGAAAATTATTGACTTGGAGGAAGATTACACCATTGCGGGTACTGCGGACAACGGTATCACGGCGCTTAAGGAGATTGCCGAGCTGTGCCCTGACATCGTGCTCACGGATATCAGAATGCCCGATATGGACGGCCTGACCCTGATTTCCAGATTAAAGGAGACCGGCTGCTGCTCCCTGCCCATTATCGTAAGCGGTTATCAGGACTTTGAGTACGCCAAACAGGCCGTAAAGCTGGGGGCGTCCGATTATCTGTTAAAGCCCGTAAATCCCGCGGAGCTCGCTTCCTGTCTTAAGTCCTGTGCAGAAAAACTGACAAGACAGCGCAAAAACATTGTATCCTTTCTAATCGGGGAAGAACGGCTGTCCTTTGAAGGCGCAAACCCCCAGGATACATTTACCCTGCTTTATATTATCATCGCCAATCCCCTAAGCAGCGTGGAAAACCCTTTGCATCCCAACGCGCGCTACATACCCAACAGAGTTCTGGAAGAGCTTTTCCGTCAATTCCACCATTGCCGCGTCCTGCGAAGCTTCGACGGATTTTTTTCCAATGAAAAGGCGCTGCTTTTAAAAGACGACGAAAAGGGCCGCTCTCTTCTTTACGGAAACCTTCCCCATTTCCTGAAAGCATTGGAGGCAAAGACCGGCAGCTTTGTCACGATTTACCACGCGGACGCGAAAGGAATGTCTCTTCCCCCCGTCATCCGGGAATGCCGTGAAAACGCCGTCCGCAGCGTATTTTTCGGAAAAAGCGGCATCAATAACGTTCCTGTCAGAAGCCGCCGGCCCTCTCCAGGTCTTTCGGAAACCGCCGATTTATTTGCATTGATTATCGGCCAGAATCAGCTCGATTTGCTGCGCTCCAATATAAGCCGGCTGTTCGGACAGTGGGAAAGCGAAAGGCATAGCTGCTTTGCCCTCATGGAAGATTTGCTCTTCATTATGGACTCCTTAAAACGGCATTTTTCTTCCCAGAGAACCCTTGATTTTAACAACCGCTATTTTCTGGAAAATATTATGTCCTTTTCCCGGACGGTTCCGGAACTGTCCGAGAATTTTTATCTCATGCTGGTGGTTCTCTTCACGGTAAAAGAGCCTGAGGGCCGCCCTCCCGAGGAGCTGGTGGAAAGCCTGATTGCCTATTTTAACGACCATATATCTTCTAATATTACGCTGCAGGACCTGGAAGAAAAAATCGGGGTTTCCAAAGTCTATATTTGCCGGGTGTTCAAAAAATATAAAAATACAACGCCTATCGACTATTTTACCCGGCTGAAAATCTCCAGAGCCCGGAAAATGCTGCAGGATTTCCCTAATTTATCGCTGAGGGAAATCTCCGATTCTCTGGGATTTAACGACGCCTATTATTTCAGTAAAGTGTTCAAACGCATTACGGGGTTCTCCCCTTCCGAGATGCGTGGAGCGCCGCTTTCCCGGCAGCAGCAGGCAGCGGACACAGACGCCCACACCTGACCTTTCACCTGATTGAGAATAATTGAGACTTTACCCGAAAAGGAAAGAAAACGGATTAAGAGAAAAAATAACAAAACAGGAAAAAGGCGGCGATAAAACCTTCAAAAGAGAAGAATCCTCTATCCGTCCTCTTGCTGTGGAGGCCCTTATACGCGCTTCCACAGCAGCATGTTATCACAAAATTCAGCCGAAAGTTTCCCCGTGTCTTTCATCCATGAAAGGTAAGACCGCACCGTGCTTCCCACCAGCACATACTGCTCAAAATTCATGGTAAGCCCATATCCCGTAAATACTTCCTGCAAAATCCGCTCAAAGCATACCGGCTCCCTGCAAATGGACAGAATCCTCTCCGCCACCTCATGCACCTTGTCTCTGTTACAGCGGATGAGTTCCCTCACATCAGCAGAGGCTTTCGCATGGGCGGGTACGAATATGGCCGCTTCCATCTTTTCCACCCTGTCCAGCGTTTTCAGATAAGCGTCCACGTCATAAATGAAGGAAACCGCGTACTTATCCAGCGTTTCCCTGCTGCTGACGCAGTCCGCAAGGAACACCACGCCGTCCGGCATACGAAATCCCACCATATCGAAAAAATGGCCCGGCAGCGGTATTATTTCAATCTCTTCAGGAAAGCTTTCATCCGAAAAATCCGTCACACCGCTCTCCTGCGCCATCAGAAACTTGTGCCGCAAATCCTTACACGGATAGCCGCCGTAAAGAAAAGAGGGCTCCAAAACCGGATGCTTTGTGAAAGCTGCCTCTATGCCGCCGGAATAAATTTTACATCCCGTCTGCTCCTGCAGGTATTTGTTGCCGCCGATGTGGTCCGCGTTGGAATGGGTGTTTAAGATTGCCGTCAGGCGCCACCCGTTCTTATCCAGAATCTGCCTGACTTTCCGGCCCGCGTCCTTATCATTCCCGCTGTCAACCAGATAGACATTCTCGCTATCCGCCGCGTAGACGCCTATCTTCGCCGGGCAGTTTATGTAATAGCATTTCTCACTGGCCTGAACCAATTCATACATCTTTTATTTTCTCCTTCTTCCTATCTCATGGCATGGAACGCCTCCGCTATAATAAGGCTTTCTTTTTACGGAACATGGAAATCAGCATGGCCGCTGTTCCCAAAGCAAGGTAGACCCCCGCATACAGGATAAACGCCCTCTCCCCCCTGTCAAAAAATACCCATGCGCCTGTCAAAAACAGCCCGGCCAAAACAACCGGAAAGCTCCATAAACGCCGGATGTCTTTTCCTGCAAATGCGCCAAGCATCACGGAATATAACGGATTGACCGCAAAAAACAAAAGCAAACTTACGGCCATTCCTGCGTCGCTTTTTACGAA
>CAJTMZ010000040.1:30667-32170 GCA_910577445.1 uncultured Lachnospiraceae bacterium
CCGAAGCCGCCAACCATAATAAAATGTTCTTTTTCATATCACGCCTCCTGTCGATTTTCTGTTTTCACGGGAACTCCTCCAAAGATATTTCTGTATATAAGATACCATAAATAGCGGATTTTGAAAACAGACAGGAAATTTCTTGCACAAACGAAACCTGCCGGATTTTATCGGCTAAATTTTTATTTTAAACAGAAACCGAAATACCCGCCCCCTTTTCCGAAGGAAGCGTCCCTTCCAAAGGAACCGTCTCTCCTGTTTTTGTGTATATTACAGGTTCTTTGGTATCGGTATTGGCAGCATTCCTGTCTTCGTCTATCCTCTCTTCCAATTTTTCCCGTTCTTCCCCGCGCTTTTGGACAGCCTCCTCACACTGCAATTTCGCGTCTTCCCTTGCCTTTTTCGCGTCTTCCTCCATTCCTTTGCCAGCTTCCGCCTTGTATTCCTCCGCCTTGCCGCAAAATTCACTGACATACCCCATTGCACGCTCCATTGCCGCCGTATTGCCTTTACGTCTTGCTTCCCTGTAAACACACATGGGCGTATTCGTCAGATTCATATTTGTCCTTGCGCCTACGAGACCTTCCATTATCTTTGTATTCATAGCGCCTCCTCCTTTTCACCGTTTTTAACAGCCTATAAACCTTCGTTTATTCTTTCGGCGGCGCGGATAAGCGATTTTAGATTGATGCTTCAAACAGACGTTTTGACGTCACATGCGGCGTCCGGAAAGGGGATTAAAACGGATATTACGAAGACACCTTCTCCGGCTTGCGTATTCACTGCCCCGTTATATTTATTCACCACATCGCCAACGTTCATCAGGCCGATTCCGTGTTCCTGCAACTCCCCTTTACCCGTAAATCCGCCTGTATCCTTTTCCGCTTTGTCCATACTGTTTTTTACTTCGATCAGAAAACATTTCTTTACCGCTTTTGCCTGAATACGGATAAAACGGCATTCGCCGCTTTCCATCCTTCCACACGCTTCCAGCGCATTATCCAGCACATTGCCAAACAATACGCACAGGTCAAATTCGTTGATGCCGTATTCCTCCGGCATCCTGACATCGCATTCCCATTTGATGTTTTCTTCCTCCGCCCGCTTCCGCTTCTGGTACAGGAGCGCATCCACCGCCTTATTCCCTGTCACATCCCCGGCCGCCTCCAGGACAATGCTTTCCATATTCTTCAGATAGCTGTCTAACTTCTCCCATTCTTTATTTCGGGACAGCGCGGACAGGGCAATGATATGGTTTTTCATGTCATGCCGCAGCCTCTCCGACTGCCTGTGCTGCTTTGCCAGCATTTTGTAAACCGCAATCTGCGAATGATACCGGCCGCTCTTTTCCTGCTCCAGATAAATCCGGTTCATCCCAAACACATAAAACCCAGCCGCTGTCATAGACAGAAAGTCCAAAACCAAAAATCCAACATGACTGAAAATCTGATCATAATACAATCCCATGTTGCCCCCGCTCCTGACCATAATGCCATTGCTCGC
>CAJTMZ010000041.1:0-10304 GCA_910577445.1 uncultured Lachnospiraceae bacterium
ACTCTTTTTCTCCTTCCGGAAAACTGCCCGGAAATTCCGGGGGTGCTTCAAAGCCTTCTTTTCCCGCTTCCGGCTTTTCCGTGCCGCCGAAAAACTCCTCCATGGCTTCCCTGTCAAACTTATCCCCGTTTCCGCGGCCGCCGCCCATATCCATGCTGTCAGGCTTATAGAGTTTTCCGTAATCATTTCCGTAATTGCGGGAAAGAAAACTTTCCTCCACACTCTCCACCGCCAGATACAGCCCCCATTCCTCGCCGTTCACCGTAATGTACGCATAACTGCACAGGGGCGCCGCCACGCCAAAGTCTCCCATCATCCGATAGGTAAGATAATCTTTCATATACGTGTTGTCCTGTATGATGTTGTTGAGACTGATTTTATCCAGCCCATGATAATTCTTCCCCTTATCATAACAGTCAAATTCTATCTTAAAACTGTAACGGTCATTTCCGTATGCGGAAACCTGGCTTAAAGAGGTATTGCCCTTTGCGCGTATTCCCACATTATGATATGCCTCATTGTCAATCACCACAGAACACACGGAATATTCCTCATCTTCACAGGTGGCAAGGAAACCGTCCCAATCCTCCATAACGATATCAATGCTGTGGACTCTTGCATCGTCGAACAGGGCGGAAGCATAGCCGGCTCCGGCCATAACCGGCATAACTCCCAGCTTTTCCCCGTTCACAAACAGAACCGTCAAAAGCAGGGTCAGGGCCATTGCCACACAGCATATTTTGTCTATCTGTTTATGTGTTGACATCCCCTTCTCCTTATCCCATATATTCGCCGTTATAACTCACCAGCACCGCGCTGCTTACGCCTGCCATCTCCGCCAGTTCGTTGACAAAATCCGTGTCATCCTCCTTCATTCGTATTTCCAGATTCAGCTCCACCAGTCCTTTCCGCACCGTTTTGCTCTTCACCACGCACCGCTTCACCTTGCTTTTTATGAAATCCACTGCCTGCTGTTCGCTCTTACTTCCCTCACAGCCAAGCACCACGATATAGGGATTTAAATAAGGCTTTTTATTGACAAAAACCAGAAGGACAATGCCGATAAAAAGGCTTCCCGCCACTGCAAGGGGAATCAGCCCCGCCGCCAGTACGATTCCCGCCGCAATGGACCAGAACAAAAACGCGATGTCTAAAGGCTCCTTGATAGCCGTCCGAAAGCGCACGATTGACAGCGCGCCCACCATCCCTAAGGACAGCACCACATTGGAGGTCACCGCAAGGATTACCACCGTAGTAATCATGGTAAGCGCAATCAACGTCACGCCGAAGCCGGAGGAATACATCACGCCCGAAAAGGTCTTTTTGTATACGAAGAAAATAAACATTCCCAGCCCAAACGACAGAATCAGCGCAAGCGTCATATCAAAAATACTGACACTGGAAACGTTCTCCATAAAACCAGATTTGAAAATATCATTAAAAGTCATCTCTTTTTACCTCTTTTCATTTTTATTTCAATTCCTGTCCGGCGTCACCCGTAAATCCGGCATGCCGCGTATTTTGAATAAGCTCCCGCTCTGCGTCCCGGAAGCTGCACCGCGTCTCTGATAATGTCCGGCAGAAAAGCGTCCCACTTTACTTCCATGACAATCCCCGCATTGCCGGCGGGCACCGTTACACAGTCGGGATTTAAAAAATCCGTTCCGCCCATCCCGGTTCTGATATTATAATCCAGCGTAACCCGCACGTTCCCCGGCTCATAAACAAAAGCTTCCCGTGTATAGTCAACAATTGTTTTGGGCATAAGCCCCTCCGCCTCCATTTTGCTGTGCAGCTCTATGAGCAGTTTTTTTCCGCTGCCCACCATAAAAGAACCGTCGCCCTCCATTATTTTCCGCACCTCTTCCTCTGTCAGCGGCACGCTCTCCTTCCCCGTAAGTCCGTTATTCTTTCGCTTTTTTTCCAGTTGGATAAAGGAAGTATCCCGATTGTAACAGCGGATTCGGAATTTTTCCCTTACATTTATCCCTTCGATTTTTTCTTTCAGGGCCTTGTCTCTTACATTATCAAAATAAAGGCTTCGTATCCTGTATTTCCCGTTTTTCCCGTGTGAATCCTCCTTTGCCACCGCCCTAAGACGGCTTCTTATGACAGCAGCGTCCATCGCGTTGATTTCAATCTTCCACTCATGCCGTAAACCTGCCACCCGTTTTCCTCCCTTCGCAGTAGTTTTGTAACAGAGTTTCCGTCCGAAAAATCCCTCTTTCCGTCCATGGACACGGATTTACTCTGTGACTTTATTAAGTTTACCTGTAAAATTTGTCCAAATTATGGGATGAATGTGAAAATTCTGTGAGATGTGCCTGCAAAAGACCGCCGGGCATAAATGTAGTTAGGATGTTTTTTTGAATATACTGAGTTGTATGTAGAAGAAAGTCTGAACTTAATCTTCATAATGTCCTTTACAGGACATTACAATTATCCGGTTTTCCGAAACGGCGTACACCAGACGGTTCACTTCATCTATCCGCCTGCTGTACAATCCTGTTTTTCCGTATTTCAAACGTTCCGGTTTCCCGATTCCCTGTAACACACCGTCTCGCTCCACGCTTTGTAAGAGCTGGTTTATCCGCTTTATTATTTTTTTATCCTGTGACTGCCAATACAAATATTGACTCCACCCCTCTTCGGCAAAAGCAATCTGCATAACCGGCTACTCCTCCATTGTAATAAGTTCTTCCATTGTCTTTACTACTACCTGTCCGTTTTTTACCTGCTCGTCCGCCCTGCTTAGCATAGCAAGATATTCCGCGTTTTTTTTCGCCTTTTGGAGAGCGTTGTATTCCGCTTCATTAATCATATAAATATTTTCATTCCGCGGTCTTGATATAACTACGGTTTCACCCATACTGATTTTATCGCACCATTCCTTGAAATTATCTCTGACATTCGCAGATTTTACCGCCAACATAGTTCATACCTCTTTCTCCGGGATATTGGAATTTTGTACAAATTTTTGTATTTATTTCTGTACTTTTATTATATTCAGAGTATGCCCTGATGTCAACAAAAAAGAAAGGGAAGTTTTTCCATCCTTCCCTTTCCCCAAATCATTCATTTTAATTTACCGGCCTTAAACCTTCTGGAACTTCCCTATATAAACCGGGAATGTGCTTGTTCCCTTAATTTCCTTGCCGGCCGTAATGGTAACGTTCTTATCCATAATAAGGTATTCGGCGTCAACTCCCGCCTCCACCACGGTTCCCTGCATCACAACGCAGTTTTTCACCTTTGCGCCCTTCGCTATCTTAACGCCCCTGAACAAAATGCTGTTTTCCACTTCGCCCTCGATAACGCAGCCGTCGGCGGTCATTACATTCTGAACCTTCGCGCCCTCGATGTATCTGGTCGGGTTGTCGTCGTGAATCTTTGTATAAATAGGAGAGCCTTCAAAAAGGGCATCCAGGTTATAATCGTCAAGAAGTTTCATGTTCTCGTCGAAATAACTCTTCATATCGCAGATACGGGCCAGATATCCTTCATATTTATATGCATGAATATGTAATTTGTTCAGCTTCGGCATCAGCACGTCGCGCTCGAAAAATTCGTCGCCGTTTACGAAAGCGGTGTCAATCAACTCAATTAAGAGTTCCCTCTCAACCACAAACATATTCATGGAGAAGTTCTGAACGCCCTCCGCTCTGGAATTTACATAAATCTTGGTGATTCTGCCGTCTTCAATGTCAAAGGCATAGTAATATCCCGTATCGATACCCGTGGACTGACGAAGGGTTTCGGGGATTTCCTGCTCGTTGTAGGCGATTGTCACATCCGCGCCGCTGTCAATATGGGACTGAATCATAGCCTTAAAATCAATATTGACAACAACGTTTGTATCCGTAATCACCACATATTTTTCCTTCTGGTCGCGTAAAAAGTCCAGAATGCTCGCCAGCGCGCCCACGCGTCCGGTGTAAGGCTTTGCGCCTTTTTCCGCGAAAGGAGGGAAAATATTGAGACCGCCGTTTTTGCGGACCAAATCCCACTCACGGCCGGAATCCAAATGGTCCATGAGGGAATGGTAGTTGTTGTTTACCATGATGGAAACATTGTTGATATCGCAGTGCGTCATGCTGGATAATATAAAGTCAATCAGACGGTAACGGCTGGCAAAAGGAATGGATGCCATCAAACGCACATTCACCAGTTCGGGGACAAGCGCGTCATAACTGTTTGGGAAAATAATGCCCAGTGCATTTGTATTTGAGTTTACCATACTTCTTCACCACCCTCCACATTTTCTCTTACCATGGCTTTGGGGCCAATCTTTGCATTGTCGCCAATGCGTACGCCTGAGCCCACTGTGGCAACGTCCTTCTCGTCTCCGGAGGGCATTGCGCCGACTACGGCGTTCTCGCCAACCACTACATTTTCAGCCACGATACAGTGCTTTACAACGGCGCCGGCCTTTATAACCGTACCGCCCATCACAACCGCGTCCTCAATCACCGCTCCCTTTTCCACGCGAACGCCGGAGAAGAGAATCGAATGCTTTACCGTACCTTTCACACGACAGCCGTCGGTAATCATGGAATCTTCCACAACTGCCCCCGCGCTGATTTTGTGTCCGGTCATACCGCTGTTGCGGCTGTAAATCTTCCAGCCATCGTCAAACAGGTTGATGCCGCTGTGTTCAGGGTCTAATACCTCCATGTTTGCTTCCCAGAGAGAGGAAATTGTTCCGACGTCTTTCCAGTAACCGTTGAAATGGTAAGCGTACATATTTCTCTTATCCCGAAGCAGATTGGGAATAATGTTATTGCCGAAGTCGTTTTCGGAATTGGGGTCGGCCTCGTCCTCTTCCAGGTACTGTTTCAAAATATCCCAGTTAAAGATGTAAATACCCATGGAAGCCAGGTTTGACTTGGGCTGCTTGGGTTTTTCCTGGAATTCTGTAATCTTGTCGTTTTCATCGGCAACCATCAGACCGAAACGGGAAGCCTCGTCCCACGGAACCTCCATAACGGCCACGGAAAACTCTGCGTTTTTCTCCTTGTGGAATTTCAGGAAATCGCTGTAATCCTGTTTGCAAATCTGGTCGCCCGAAAGGATAATCACATACTGCGGGTCATACCTTTCAATAAAGGAAATATTCTGATAAATCGCGTTTGCCGTTCCTTTATACCAGTCGGAGCCGCTTGCCTTCTGATAAGGCGGCAGGACATGCACGCCTCCGTAAAGGCGGTCCAAATCCCAGGGCAGGCCATTCCCGATATATTCATTCAGAACGAGCGGCTGATACTGAGTCAAGATACCCACCGTGTCAATTCCCGAATTGACACAGTTTGACAGCGGAAAGTCGATGATACGATATTTTCCGCCAAATGGTACTGCCGGTTTTGCAAGCTTTTCTGTCAGCGCGTATAAACGGGAACCCTGTCCGCCGGCAAGAAGCATTGCAATCATTTCTTTTGCCATAATACTACCCTCCTATTTAAAATCTCATGTAGAAATTATACAACATATTCCCGACAATTAACAGATTTTTGTGGAAATATTTGAAAAAATATTTCCACAAATAACGCTTTTCACATTCAGGTCGTTAAAATGTTTAACAATCCTCCTTTATCTTCCGCAAATAAGCAATATCTGCCGGGGCAAAAGCCAAATCCACAAGCTCGTCCCGGATAACAGCCATCTCCTCCTTTCCTCTTATCCATTCCCAGAGCGGCGCAAGCTCCATCACGCCCTCCCCTAAGGGGCAGGCGGTTCTCTCCCCGTCCGGCGCCACCGTAAAATCCTTTACGTGCAGCGCGGCGATTTTCTCTCCTCCGAGAAAAAGGCAGCGTTTCCAGTAAGATTCCTGTACTACCTCCTGCGGCCTTGGCAGAAGATTTGCCGCGTCAAAAATGAGCCGCAGCTTATCGCTTCCCACCTCGCCCAAAACCTCCATCGCCGTTTCCACATCCTCAAGCGGATGAAAAGCCACGGGTTCAAGGCCAATCGTCATGCCCACGCGTTCGGCTTCCTCCGCAATTCTTTTGACGCTTTCCAGCATATAGGGAAAACGCCGGCATTTTTCCATCCGTCCCAGCTTTTCGTAAGATGTTTCCGTTCCCGTCATTTTGGCTCCCGCCGCCTTTGCGAACCCGAGTCCCCGGCAGAAAGTTTCAACCGCCCGGGTCCGAACCTCCCGGTCGGGGTTTGACAGGTCCACATAACAACTGAACACGCCGATTTCCACCTTTTGGGCTAAAAACTCCTCCCTGATTTCATCAAGCAGCTTTGGCGTTATTTCATCAAACCCGTTTACGCCCTCAATCGCTTTCGGCACCGCAAGCTGAACGGTATCGTAGCCCTCCGCGCGCAAAAGCCTTGCATACTCCGCCGCGCTGTGCCGTCCGTAATCATGTCCTCTGACTCCTATTTTCATTCCAAACTCCCCTCCGGCTTCCCCAGTCCGTAAAAAAGACCTGCCTTGTCATATATATTCGCCGCGTTTCCGGTAAATACCAGTCTGATTTCATTTTCCCCCTCACGGAGAAAATCCCTGATTTCAAATCGATGGGGGCTGTAAAAGCTCACGCCTGCCAGCTTTTTGTTGCAGTAGCACTCCGCCATCTCTTCCCCCGTAACCTCAAAGATTCCCTCTTCGTTTTTATCCGCAGCGGAAAAAGAATAAACGTACTCCGCCCGGTTATCCTTCCGGCTAAGCTGAGTAAAACGCCCGTTCCAGTTTTCACACCCTGTCCGCACCATTCCCGCCAGTTCTTCCCGGACCGTCCCCGCGGCTTTGTTTCCCTGTTTTGTTTCCACAGGCCCCGCCTTATCCGGCCTTGCTTTGGCGTTTTCTTCCGCCAGGCACTTTGTGCAGCTGCAGATAACCGCCGCCATCTCGCAGGGCATCAGCTCAATCTCCAGGCCCGCTCCCTCTTCCCGCTCCTTTGCCTCTATGGGATAAAACCTGTTTTTCCACAAATCATAACCCGTAAGCTGCCGGCCGCCGGGAACAAAAATGCGGGTGCGGATGTTCTCTTTCCCCTCGTTGGAGAGCAGAAAAATTTCTGTTTCTTCCTTATATATATGCGCTGCCCTAAGGCCCGGACATGGGCTGTCCGTTTGAACCGCCCGGAAGCCTTCTCCCAAAAGCTCCTCTGCCCGTCGGCAGACCTTTACGCCCAAAAGCCGGCTGTCATATTCCTCCCCCAGCACATTGAGCACCGCCTCGTAGCGGCCGCCGACGCGCAGTACGCCGTCCTTTACCCGGCCTTCGGAAAGCAGCGCCGCCGGCAGGTAGTGAAATTCCACCTGATTTTCATAAAAGGCGGCGATTTCCTTACAGGGAATCCGGTTGTTGTCGCACAGAACCGCAATCCTTGCGCCGTCCTCCGAATCCGTCATCAGATAGGAAATCCTCTTCATATAGTCGGAAAACTGTCTGTAGTGCGCCCACCAGATATTGTTAGGCCCCACGTCAGGGGGTCTTTCCTCCTTCCGCTTTCCCTCCACGCTGTAATAAAAGGCGTGGGGGATAAAAAGGTTCACACCCCGGATGCCCATCCAGTTTAAATACCACTTCATGTCTTTTCCCGTAAAATACCAGGGAATCCCCTGCCTGCAGCACACCCCGAAGCATTCGTTGGCGTTGCGCTTGCGCCCCAGATGCCTTGCGATATCCGCCGCCAGCCTGGCCTGCACGCTGTCAGGCTCCAGAAGGCCGCCGGTTTCGGGGGCCACTCTCCGCATAATCAAATCCTGTCCCGGCACGTCGAAGTAAAGCTCCTCCTCCACATCGTCGCTCTCCGCCGGATGGCCCATAAGCCATATGCCGTGGGCTTCGCACCAGTTATGCAGTTCCCCGTAAAAAATTTCCCGCAGATGCTTTTTTATCAGTTTACGGTAAATGGCGGTGGAGGCGTTTTCCTCTCCGGTAAACAGCCCCGCAAGCTCCGTCAGGCTTCCGCCGGCCGCCTCAATCTCCTTTTCCATGCCATCTGCCCATTCCCGGAAGCCTTCCGCGCATCTTCCGAGGGCGCATGGCTCGTCGGTGAAAAAGCCGATTATGGTATTCCCGAAATATTCCTTCAATTCCTCGTAGTAACGGTCGTGGGTCAGACGGATAAAAAGCTTTACCGCGTCGGGATTTAAGATATCCGCTGCAGCCGGCGCGCCGGCCTCCCCGTCGTCCTCTCCGAAGTGGATTCCCCGAATGGTCCCGCCGGTTTTTCTTTTCACCAGGAATCTTCCGTCCGGCAGCGCCGCCATAACGGTATCCTCCCCCGGCTCATTCGTGACCGTGATTCCCTTTGCCGCATATTCCGGATTTGCCGCCGCCACCATTCCGTGGGCGGAACCCGAAGGATACATCCCCTCGTCGTAGAGGACGATTTTCATGGACAGCTCCGCCGCCGTCTCCACCACATACCTTACCGCCTGAAAATAAGCCCCGGACAGGTAGGGGATGTCCTCCGGTATCCCAATCCGGGGATGCAGCACCAGACCGTTTACGCCCTTATCCACATAATCCGTAAGCTGCTCCCTTATCCGCTTTTTGTCCGGCCTGTCGTTAAAAAACCAGAAAGGAATCGGGGTAAATTCCGCCGGCGGGTTTTGCAGCTCCTCCATTAACTTCCTTACGCTCATGCCTTATTCCACCTCTTTTTCCTAAAGCGCCAGCTTCCGTATCATATCCGCCGCCTCGCCTCTTTTAACGGTTCTCTTCGGATTTTCCTCTCCGGATACAATGCCAAGGCACAGCCCTTCCAAAACGGCTCTCCTTGCCCAGACCGACGCTTCTCTCACCGCTCTTTCTTCCGACTCTCCCGCGCCTTTTATCTCCGTCTTTTTTCTGCCCCGGAACCCGTTCATCGCCATAGCAAGAAGTTCCTCCAGCAAAAGCGCCTTATCCGGCCGGTAACAGCCGCCCTCTGTCATTTCCTCCGGAATGATACCGTTCTGCCATGCACATTCCACCGCCCCCGCGTACCACTCGTGGCCGATTACGTCGCTGTACATATCGTTGTAGACATTGGTAGGGAAAAATTTAAGCGCCTGTATCAGCATGGGAAGCGCCTCCGCTCTGGTAATCATATCTTCCGGCCTCTCCACTTCCGCCGGAAACTCTCCCTCCGCCGCCGGCTTTTCCTTGTTCTTAAGCCGCTCCGGGCAGACCGAAAGCGTAAGACTTCCCTCCGGCGTCCAGTAATCGTCCGCCGCCTCAAACAGCTCCGGGCAGATTTCCCCTAAGGCGCCCGCCACCGTTTTCGCCGCCCTGAACGCTCCGAAATCGTTGCTGTGGGTAAAATCCGCCGGATAAAACCATGCCTTGGCGCTCTCTAACCCCTCTTTTAGGATAAACGCCATGCTTTCCTTATGTAAATCAATAACCGGAACCCGGAAATCCTCCGTGGACTGCTCTTTTCCGACAAAAATCACCGTTTCCGCGTACTCCGAAAGGAAATCGTTATAGCTGTTGTCCGCCCCTTTCCAGCTATTGCGCGCAATGGGCGTAATCAGGATTGGAAACGCCCCTTTTTCCCGTATTTCTTTGATATAACGAATCAGATTGTCCCGGTAACCGCCATTTGCAAGAAGATGGGGCAGCTTCTGGTCGTTGTGGGCAAACTGAATCAGCACGTAATCCCCGGCTTTCAGCCTTTTTTCCACAATGGCATAATGGCCCTCCTCCCGGAAGCTCTCCGTGGTAAGACCGGAATGGGCGTGATTGCTCACCGCCGCCCGGCCCGGCAGAAAATGAGCCAGCATCTGCCCCCAGCCGCTGTAACTGGTTCCGGGCGCGTATGGGTACTCCGCGCTCTGGTCCGTCACCGTGGAATCCCCGGCAATGTACACCACCGGGCACTGCTCTTTCGTGACGGTAAGGCCATACAGCGCCGCCTCCCCTATCAGCGCAATGTCCACCGTGGTATCCCCGTAAGGCTGCGTTTTGCCCCTCGGCACAATGGCGCACACATGGATAAGCGCTTCAAAGCTCCTTTTTTCACCGGCGGAAAGCTCCCCTTTCCATACGAGATGCCTTCTGCCCGCGAAAAGGATGACCGGAACCGGGCGGGAGTTCGGATTACAGATTTCAATAAGGAGCCGGTAACTGCCCTCTTCCCCCATATCCGCCTTAAACTGAAGGGGAATCGCTCTTCCCGTGCTTTCCCATTCCGAAGCAAACGGGCTCCTTTCAAGCATACACCCGTATTCCCCCTCCTGAATTAACGTAATCTCTTCGTCCTGATACCACCAGATGGGCTCAAAACCGGAATTTAATTCCGGAAGCTGCAGCCGCTCCTGCTCCCGCCTGTTTTTCTCGTCTACAAAACCGAATCCTGTTT
>CAJTMZ010000041.1:10361-12821 GCA_910577445.1 uncultured Lachnospiraceae bacterium
CCCGCCTGCCCGGCGGCTTCCGGACTACGGGCGCCGAACAAAAATCTTTTTGTTTCCATCATTATAACGCCCCGTCCTTATCTTCGTCTCCCGCCTGCAGAATCCCCGAGAAAAATGCCAGCGCAAGGCCCTGTCCCCAGCCCTGAATCCAGCGTTTGGATATCTCTCTGTATCCCTCCCTGTCCTTCATAACGGCGGTTCCGCCCGACACGTTCATCACCTTTCCGTCGGCGCCTACGTTGTTTAAAATGCCCGTGATGGCCTTGTTGATATATTTTGAGTGGAGAGGATTTCCCTTTTCCACCATAGCCGCCGCAATGCCCGCGGAAGCGGAAATTTCCTCATAGGACCCCTCGTCGTCCAGAATCGTTCTCCACAGTCCGTCATCCGTCTGCACCATCTTTAAAGCCGCAAGCTGCTCGTTTAAAGAGCCTGTGATTTCAAGGAACTTGGGATACAGATACGCCTCCGGCAGAATCCCTCCTACCCTTGACATGGTATAGGCCGCCCACGCGTTGGCCCGGCCCCAGTGAAAGCCCGACATATGGTCCCCCGTGATATTATTGTAGCCATGGTAATAAAGGCCGTTCTCCGGATTCTGCAGATAATGGATATGCCAGTAATACTGGTTCAGGGCGTCCTCGATGATATCCGCGTCCTTCAGCTTCACGCCCACCCGGAGCAGAAAATAGGCCGCCATAAACAGCGTATCCGCCCATGCCTGCTCGGGGAAATCATTGTTGGCGGAAACCGTGTGCTGCAGCACGTGGTCGCCAAAGCGCAGAGCCTCGTTCCTGATGTAGTTTATCTTGCTCATCGCCACATCCCAGTATTTTTCCTCGCCGGTCTCCTCATAAAGCGTAATCAGGCAGTGACCCATAGCGCAGGTGTTGACCGTCCAGTTTTTGGGAAGGCCCAGCTCCATGTATTCGTCCACCCGGTCTTTTAACATATTAAGATATTCCTTTTTTCCCGTAGCCTCATAAGCCCGGCAGATTCCGTAATACGCCACGCCGCAGGGCCAGTCCCAGGTCATATCCATGTTCATTGTCTTTTTCACAATGCGGTCGATTGTGTCTTCCATCACGTTCCTGTCATAATTTAATTTTAACATTTTCCACCTCTTTCCTGCGCCGCCTTTGCGCATGTTAAACATTCTCTGTATCCATAATACAACCTTCAGCGGCAGGAAACAATTTCCGATTCCTCACACGCTTCCAGTATTTCCTCACGTTTCACATATTCCCGAAGGCTTTCCTCCACCAAAAAGCGCCCGCTCACTTTCAGGCCCTTTACCCGTCTCGCATAAAGCCACGGGATTTCATGCCCGTAGACGTCCCGGGGAGAGGGCTGTTCGTCAAACACGCCGGGCGTATGGACGCTCTGTTTTTTCCAGGTAATCGCGCAGTCCTTTATCTGAATGTTTTCAAGGGGCGCGTCCTTTTCGCCGCCCATGAAAATACAGGATTCCGAGCACAGCCTTACCTGCTCGAAGATGATGTCCTTTATTTTTCCGGGATACTTTTTCTCCTCGTTCCGGTAAGTGGACGAGAGAAAGAAAGGTTCCCCTTTGCCCCACCAGCGCGGCACGCCTCTTCCGCCGGGAGCGTCCGCGTACCTTTTGGTACTGCCGGTGATATGGTGAATCTGGATATTTTCAATCGTTCCGCCGTCCCTTACCCAGATTCCCACGGCCCGGGAGCAGTCCTTTACCACACAGTTTGAAAAGATTACGTTGCGGATATCCCCGTAGGTTTCCGTTCCCATTTTAAGGGCGGAATCCCTGGAGTGCAGTATACAGTCGGATATCACAATATTTTCGCAGTTTCCGTATTTTTCCCACACCGGCTTTGTGGCCTTAAGGACAATGGAGTCGTCCCCGCTCTCCACGATGCAGCCCCGGATTACCACATTCTGGCATGCGTCGGGGTCAATGCCGTCGTTGTTTGGCCCTCTGTCGTTGTTTAAAATGCGGATTCCCTCCACCAGCACATTTTTACAGCCCGCCATATGCAGCGTCCAGAAAGACGCGTCGTAAAAGGTGATATTCTTTACCGTAAGATTCTCCACATCCTCCAGATAGGTTGTACGGGGGCGGAATTCCCTTACGCTTAAAGGGCACTCGTGAAAATCGCCGTCAAGTCCCGCGTCGTAATAAGCGTCCCTGCCCCGGCCGTCAATCCGTCCCTCCCCGCTTATGGTGAGGTTTTTTTCATGGCAGGCGTAGAGAAAGCAGCCGTCCTTTATGCCGTCCATGGTATTGTCCTTGTCCGATTTTTCGGAAAAGTCAATAATATCCGCCGGATTGAGGCTCACCGTAAGGGTGCTTCCCGCTTCCAGATAAAGCTCCATATCCGAGCGAAGGCAAATGGTGCCCGAGAGGAAATTTCCCGCCGGAACCACGACCCTTCCGCCCGTTCCGGCACAGGCGTCAACCGCCGCCTGTATCATCTTCTGGTT
>CAJTMZ010000041.1:12831-30389 GCA_910577445.1 uncultured Lachnospiraceae bacterium
CTTCCACCGCGCCATAGTCCAAAATATTGTAAATCATTTATCTCTCCTTTACAAAAACACTGCCGCAGAGGCGCGCCTGTGGCACCTCTGCGGCAGCTATCACTGACTTGAGTACCGGCATCAGATAGTTATCTGATTAATGATACTGTCCGGCATCCCATGCCGCTTTCTTCTCGTCGAGGATTTCCTGATATCCTGCATCCAGGTATTCCTGTTTCATTTCTTCATACATGGTCTCGAACTCTTCGTCGGAAGCCGCTCTGGTAACAAGCTGTACATAAGACTCTTTCCAAAGCTCTGCCAGGTCGGATGAGTATTCAGCCAGAGAGTCAATCGGTACGGTAAAGCATGTGTCAGGGTCAGCTCCGTCCGCATACTTCTCCTGATATTTCAGAATATCTTCAATCAGATATTCATATCCGACAGGAGCGTTCACGTAAATGATTGCTTTTCTGAATTCCTCTTCGGAATCATACTTCTTGTTGGCATTAACAAGGCACCAGTAGTCGCCGTTGTCGTTGTTGGAAAGCTTTTCTTCTCCTGTATAGCCTGTAGGAGCCTTTACGCCGTCCTTCAGTTCATAGTTCTTGCCTTCATAACCGTTCTGTAAGGTATCCAGAACATCGTCCTGGTTCATCCATTCAATGTACATCCAGGCTGCGATTCTCTCTTCGTCGGTTGCATCGGCGTTGATACCGTAAATCATACCAAACGGCCAGTATTCACGCATCTGGTGTTTTCCTTCGGGAGCAAGCGCGCCGGGGTCAAGAATGGCAAGCTTAGCGTCCGGGTTGTTCTGCAGCAGAGGCTGAACTACGCTGTCATAAGTACCTGCATTGATGTAGCAGCTATAAGTAGCGGCCTTGCCGGAAATAAAGTTGGCCTTTGCCTGGTTTCCGTCTGTATCCAGATAGAAGTCAGGGTCAATCAGACCGTTCTGATACTGATAGTTCAGGTTTCTTAAATATTCTTTTGTAGGCTCCCAGCTAAATGCCGCAACAGCCAAATCGGAATTAAGGGCAATGCCTTCTCTGTCGCTTAAATCTCTGAAGCTGTTATCAAAGTTGAAGGACTTGTTAAGCAACTGTCCGCCGCCTGAACCTACGGTAGCAAATCCATAACCGGCTTCTTTGAATTTTGTAAGCATGTCATTGTACTCTTCCAGTGTGGTGGGCATTGTGATGCCAAGGTCATCCAGCCAGTCCTGACGAATCAGAGTACCGAAGTTGGAAGACAGAAGCTCGGTACGGTCGCCCATGGCAACCATCAGTTTACCGTCAATCACACCGTACTCCTCGATGATGCCGCCCATTCTCTCCCAGAAAGAAGGTGCATAGTAAGCGATTTCATCTGCGTTCAGTTCCTGATAAGCGCCCTGTGCATAGTATGCAAGAATGTTGGGGTAATCATAGTGGAACACGAAAGTAGGCGCGCTGCCTGCGGACAGAAGCTGTGTAAAGTCCTGTACCTCAGTGGAACGTCCGATGGAGATGAACTCTACGTTTACGTTATACTTGTCGCCAAAGTTCTCCTGAATCCATTTCGTCCAGTAGTTGTCTGTAGGATTCCAGCCTTCCCATCCTCTCTCGTAAACGGGAACCTGAAGGGTAACTGTCTCCGGGAATCCTGCCGAATAATCCGTAAAATCTCCGGCTGCTGCCGTATCGCCTTCTGCGTCGGCGGATGCGCCGTCGTCCGCTGCCGCGTCATCTGCGGAAGTATCCTCGCTCGTTGCCGCGTCTTCTGTCGTAGCCGCGTCTGCGTTGTCGTTTCCTGCTGCATCGTTACCGCCGCCACCGCAGCCGGTAAGTGTTCCTGCAACCATTGCCATTGCCAGACCGGCAGCGGCAAGTTTTTGTAACACCGTCTTCTTTTTCATTACTTTTCCTCCTGTTTTTTTGTCCGCTTTCGCTGTTATTTATAGCAACCGCTCCATGCGGGTACTACCATGTGATAATTAACCTTTTACCGCTCCAATCATGGTTCCCTGTACAAAGTACTTCTGTACGAAAGGATATACCAGGATAATCGGAACCGTCGCAAACACGATACATGCCGCTTTTAAGATTTCCGGGTCTGTCACTGTGGAAACCGCCACATCATTGATGGAACCCTGAATACTTTCCGTTGCAGCCACAATTAAATAATAGAGTTTTAACTGCAGAGGACGCATCGCCGTGTTCTGCTTGATATAAAACATCGCGTCGCTGTAGGTGTTCCAGCGGCCTACTGCGTAGAATAGGGTAAGCGTTGCGAGAATCGGCTTGGATAAGGGAAGCACAATCTTTCCAAGGATGGTGTAATGATTGGCCCCGTCAATCAGCGCGGATTCCACCAGACTGTCGGGAATACTGGATTCCAGCGAGTTTTTCATAATAACCAGATTATATGCGCTGAACGCAAGGGGAAGTACCAGAGAAGCCATTTTCTCAAGCATTCCCAGCCTGTTCATCAGAATATAGTCAGGAATCATTCCGCCCTGAAAATACATGGTAAAGATGAACAAAAGGGTAAACACCTTGCGGCCCCGCAGCGTCTTTCTGGAAAGCGGGTAAGCCGCGCATACCGTAATTATCATACCCATCAGGGTAAACAATACCGTCATCAGCACCGTAACGCCGAAAGAAACGATAAAGGAATTGTCGTTAAATACCTTCTGGTAAGCCTCCGCTGTAAATCCTTTGGGCCACAGAACAACCTGTTTTGCAATTACATACGCTTCCGAGCTGAGTGATTTCGCTATTACATGGATATAGGGAAGTACGCAGGTCAGGGATACCAGTGTAATAAAGGCATATATTAAAATGTTGATGACAACACTGCCATTGCCGATTTTGGCTGTTTTCGTTTTAGCTGCTTGCTTTGCCATTTGCTCTCCCTCCTTATACCAGACCGTCTTCGCCAAGCTTCTTGGAAATCCAGTCGGAGCCAAGCACTAACGCCAGGCCGATAACTGACTGGAACAGGCCAAGGGCTGTTGACTGGCTGAACTTCATGTCCTGAATACCCCATTGATAAACCAGAACAGGAATTGTCATGGTATATTCCGTGGTGGCGTAATTCATAAGAGCCATAATACGTTCGAAAGAACCGCCCATAATCTTACCGAGCTGCATAATCAGAAGGATTACGATGGTGCTTCTGATACAGGGGAGCGTTACGTTCATCATCTGCTGCCAGCGGTTTGCTCCGTCCACTCTTGCCGCTTCATATAATTCCGAATTGACGGAAGTGATGGAAGCAAGGTATATGATGGTTCCCCACCCCATGGACTGCCACGCTCCTATTATTATGTAAGTAATCAGCCAGTTGGTGTCTTCCTGAAGGAAGTTGATTGGCGTTCCTCCCGCGTTCTGAATCAACGCGTTGACAACGCCCGTGTTAACCGAAAACAACTGATATACCAGTCCGCCGATGATAACCCATGAAAGGAAGTGCGGCAGATAAAGAAGCGTCTGGGTTACCTTCTTAAAGGCGATATTCTTTATTTCATTTAACATAAGAGCCAGAATAATCGGCATCGGGAATCCCACTATCAGGTCAAGAACATTCAGCAGCAGGGTGTTTCTGAGTGATTTCAGAAAATTTCTGTGGCCGAATACTTTTGCGAATATTTCAAATCCAACCCACTCCCCTCCAAAAAAACCGTCTCTAATCTTCCAGTCTTTAAATGCGATTTGCAGCCAGGCCATCGGAACATACTTGAAGATAAAGCAAAATATAATAGGTATCAGCAGCAGTGAGTAGAGCTGCCAGTCCCTTTTGAAACAGTCCTTAAAAGGCTTCTGCTTCTTTCTGGCTTCTTTTAGAGCCAGCTTTTTCATAGTTGCATCACTCATGGACTTCTCTTCCCTTCTTAAATATTGATAATCTCCGGCACAGTTCTTTCAATGGTTTTGCTTTCACGCATCCGGGCTTATCTTCCCGCCGTGCCTTTATACATTTTTTATAATTTTAGTATAAAGATTCTAATTTTTTTGTAAACGTTCACTTCTGATGCAGTACTTCATTTTTGGCCATAAGAAAAAAGCCTTGATTTTACCGGCTTTTCTCTGTTTGTCTTTCAATTATTCTTTTTTTATTTTATGGAATTTAATTCCATTTTTTAAGTTTTTTTCCTGATTTCCTCCTTCTTTAAAGACAAATTTAAATATCAAAGTCAAAATCAATAGTGCAAATTGTCCCTAAACGTGCCAAAAGGCAGTTCTCATTTGTCAACTTTTCTAAGGCTGTTGGGCGTCATCCCCTCATACTTCTTGAAAAACCTGTTCAGGCTCTGTACGTTATGGTAGCCTACCTGCTCCGCGATATCCGTAAGCTTTTTGTCCGTGGTTATCAGAAGCTCCTTTGCCTCGTTGATACGGCAGCGGTTGATATAGTCCGAAAGGCTGGTATCGCCCTTTTCCCGCATCACATGCCGCATATGAGAATAGCTGATTCCCATTTTACCCGCCGCTTCCTCAAAGTCAATGTCCTCCCGGTAATGGCTATCCAGAAAGGAAAGAATCCTCTCGTAAAGCTGTTCTTCCTCCTTTTCTTCCTCATTGTCCGTCAGATGCTCCTGTATGCGTATCACGAAATCTTTTACAAAGTCCTCTATTTCCTCAATGGTGTCGAGTTCCGCAATGGTGGTGTAAACCTTTCTCCCGTTTCCCAGAAATCTGGAAATCTGCACTCTCTCACCTACCAGCGTTTTGATAACGCTTCCGACCAACTGCTGGTAGATAAGAACCACATTATCATAGGATATGTCCTCAATGGCCAGGATTTTTTCACGGACCGCCGTAAGCTCCTCCAGCACAGCATCCATGTTGTGAAGCTTTATGTTATTGATTATCCTTCTCTCGCTGTCGTAAGGATAATGATAATGCTCGCTCTCATTCATACGGTCACGCCAGAAAATTATCTGATTTTTTCCCGCGATAATACGGTGTTTCACCGCCTTGGTGGCCTCCTCCATTCCTTCGCTCAAATCCCTGATATCCCCGTGGACCGTACTGACGCCGATTGTCATGGTATAACCAAACACCTTTTTCAGTTCTTCCTTAATAAGCGCAATCCTCTCAAGAATAAAACCGGTCACCCTCTTCTGGTCATAAGTTTTAATATTCAGCACCGTCACGCAGGTAGTGGAACGGAAATAGACCGTCTTTGCCACATAGCCTTCCCCTTCCAGAAAACGGGAAAATATTTCTTCAATCTGGAGAAAATAATACATTCTCTCGTCCCAGTTGTAATTTCGTAAAAGCTCGCTTCCTCCGTCCACCCCGGCGAACAGAACAATGAAATGACCGTATGGAAACAACGCGTCCAGATTTTCCTTTTTCTTGTCGCCGTCCAGCGTTCCCGACAGGATTTCCCTGAGCATGAGCCGCTCCGTGTCCGAATTTCTCGCTTCCAGCATATTGTGGATTTGCCCCTCTTCCGCCTTCATTTTCTCAAAGGCTTCCCGGAGATAATAAATTTCATTTTTAGGCCCTTCGCGTTTTGCTTCGCCCACAGACATGTCCTTTCTGATTGCTCCGATAAGATTCCTGAATGGCCGGAACAGCCAGTAAAAAACAGCCACCACCAGGAAAAGTCCGGCTGCAATGGCGGCCATAATCACTATCATCCCCTGATAGGATATGGTTTTTGCCCCCCGCATCACGTCTTCCAGATTATAGGTAGCCACATAAGTCCAGTTATTGGCATTGGATTTCCGGTACGCGCATAAATACCGGATTCCCTCATATTCGTAATCAAAATACCCTCTTTTCAGTCCCGATTCGGCAATGGCGTCGACTATCTTTTTTTCTTCCTCCCCCGCCGGCGAAAGCGCTTTGGAAGGATGGCATATGATATTGTTGTTTTCATCCAGAATATAACACACGCCCAGGGACTGTTCCGCCGGATTTATAAAATCGCTGAGCTTTGACATGTAGAGATTACAGACCACCGTACCGCCGTCGGAAGAAATCAGGGGATTGATGGAATAGACGTAAGTAAGCACGGATACCTTATTCTGAAGCGTTCCCACCGTCTCGTCGTCTTTCGGTATCTCGTCACCGTGAAGATTTCTGGCAATCCACTTTCCCTGGATCCCCTTCTTAAGCCCGAAGTTCTCCTCCAAAAGCCAGCCCAAAGAAGCATAGTTTTCCACCTTGCACACGCCTTTATCCGTGGAAATCACATAGTCGGAGCCGTCTCCCAGATAAAGGCAGGACTGCACCATCTTTTCCGTCCCAAAAACCCTGTCAAGATAATCAAGTCCGTTCCATACCGCCTTAATCCTGCTCATATCGGTACCGATTGTTCGGTAGTAGGCCACATCCGATAAGCCCTTGCAGGCGGAATTATTGGCAAACTGAATCACATTTCTGGTATAGCCCCCAAGGACAAGTTCCGTCATGCTGCTGACGGATTCCAGATTATCCAGTTTTGACATTGCGATATTTTCTTCCGAATACTGCGCCGCATTATTTAACACATGATAGGAAATCAATGCGGTAGGGATTATTAACACGCACAGAATTGCCAGTATGCTCTGTCCTAAAATAGAAATCCTCTTCACTTTACGCTTCCTCCTGCACACAGCTTATCGGTATCCGCCGTCCTGTCCTCATACCTCTATCCATTCACACGGGAAATTCTCCTATCCGCCAGAAGAATCGGCTCAATCACCAGAAAATTGTCGCCTCCCGCCTTTTCCCTGTCAAAATGGCTTTCCGGGTTTTCCGCTATCCAGCCCGCCAGCGCCTTCGATTCGGCGTTCTTATCCCCGCACAGATTCACGTTGGTTCTGGGCTCCTCATAATAGGAAAAAAGAATGTTTTCATGCAGCGCAATACACTGGTATTTATCGCCCGCGTGCCTGCCCTCGTCCACAATCGCCTTGTGCCAGTAGGTATAGGAAAAAATCTTATCCGGGTACAGAAAGGCTATCCTGCCTATTTTCGTTTTCTCTCCCACTCTCTCCCTTTCCCACTCTTCCGGCTCGCCGGGAATACTGTGGTGAAAGATATGGTACATTAACGCCCAGGGGGTTTTTCCTTCTTCCTCGGGCCACATTTCCAGAAGAGGCATCAGCGCTCCCGAAAAGTCATTCGGGCCAATCCCCTCCTCCAGAGCTTCATAATATAAAAAGCACATCCTTTTATAACGGTAAAGATAAACGGCTAACAGCTTTTTCCCGTCAATAAACGCCTTTACGTCTTCGCGCACTTCCAAAAGAGCGTCCATAAGACGCTCCGGCGTCACGTCGCTCTTTAAACAGCCTCTGTACTGGTGTCTTGTTATCATAGCCTCCCCTTTCCGTCCGTCATCAGATAATTTCAACTGTTTTTCCGCCGGGAACTTCATAAAAATCCCCGTCCGCGCAAATCCAGATGCTCTGCGCCCCCGGATTGTAAACCAGATTTCCATCCACGGTAAACTTCAGGTTCTTTGCCGTTTTCATATAGTCTGCAATCTCAATATTCGTGGCGTACCAGATATCCTCCCTGCCGCCCGCCATACGGCAGAAATTCTCCATCAGCTCCCAGTTGCCGTCCTGTGTAAATTCGTAGCTGTGTCCCCATACATACATTAAATACAGATACTGAGTCTTATTTAAAGCGCAGAACCGCTCCCCATTCTCCATCAGCCTGTGGTTGTGGTGGCAGGTGGCTTTCCATGTAAGGAAATTCTCCGGCATGGCAAAATCATCCGTATCCCCTACTATCCGGCTGTACTCAATCCCAAGGCCGGGAAGAAGCTTTACAATTTCTTCATTATAAGAGCCGTTGGGATAGGACATTCCCCGCACCGGGTAGCCCGCGATTTTTTCAAGCGCCCTTCTGTCCTCAAGAACCTGAAGCGCCACCTGTTCTATGGGACAGCGCGCAATGGTGGGATGGGTCACCGTATGACAGGAAATCTCATGCCCTTTGTAAAGTTCCCTGTATTCCTCCTGCGGAATCCGCCCCGGCGTCCTTAATCCCGAATTTAAATGGAAGGTTCCCTTAATCCCGTACCGGTTAAACATTTCCACCAGCTTACGGTCCTCCTCCCTGCCGTCGTCATAGCTCATGGTCAGCGCCTTGTGCTTCCCCCCCGGAAAGCAGATGTATATCGTTTTCATCCAAATCGTCCTCCGTTAATTTCCTCTAATATTACTATTTTAACAGAGATAATGTTCAAAGTATACTGCAAAAAAATCCGGGAACCTGTTTTTCAGATTCCCGGATTTTGACTCCATGTATCATATTTTCCTTAAATCTCCCACCTGACGCTCGTTAATTTCCTTTATTTTATCGGGTGAAACCTTGAAATTCCGCCTGATATCCATAAGCCCGTTGATTTCCTGCTGGACGTCCGTCACCTGGGTATAGCAATAGCCGCACACATAAGGAATCTCTTTAATCGCCGTGGTAACCGCGTCAAAGCGTTTCAGAAACGCCTCTTTTGTGTCTACGGCGCTTCCGTAACCCCATTCGCTGCCCTGTCCGGCAAATGCGATTCCGCCAAACTCGCTGATAATCACCGGCTGCCCCCGGTAAGAATACCCGTTGGCAAACGCGGATTTGAAGCCGCAGTGGTACACTTCCCCGGCCAGAATTTCTTTTTCATACCGGACATACCTGTTTTTCAGTATCTCGCCAAATTCTTCATAATCGTGCAAAGTTATGATATCCGATACGGTATGTTCCCACCCGTCGTTTACTATTACCGGCCGGAATTTATCCATGCTTTTCGTCAGATGATAGACGCTTTCCGTAAAATGCTGCTGCTCCCTGTTATCTTTTACCCGCGGTATTCCCCAGGATTCATTGAACGGAACCCAGGTAATAATGGAAGGATGATTATAATTCTGCCTCACGATATCCGTCCACTCTTTTACAAATTCCGAAACCGCTTCGTCCGAAAATTCATAGGCCGCGGGCGCTTCGCTCCACACCAGCATCCCTTTTACATCACACCAGTAGAGAAATCTCTCGTCTTCAATCTTCTGATGCTTTCTGACCCCGTTGTATCCCAGGGCCTGTATCTTGTCTATGTCTTCAATCAGAGCCTCCTCGTCCGGCGGAGTCAAATGTGATTTCTCCCAGTAACCCTGGTCCAAAATCAGCCTCTGGTAAAGGGGCTGCCCATTTAACAGGATATGCTCTCCCTCAACCCTGATTTCCCTCATGCCGAAATACGAACGCACTTCATCCGGCGTCCCGTTCCCGTCATGCAGGAAAAAGCAGATATCGTAAAGCCGTGGATTTTCGGGGCTCCACGTGTAAACTCCCCATGGCTCGTCTTCCCGCGGCATATCAAGGTCCAGCTTCAGCTCAAAAGATTTCTTCATAACGGCCGCCGATGCCCTTGCAATCAGACGCCCTTCAAAGGTAACTTCCGCCTGGAGGCTCAGATTTTTTTCCTCAAAGGCAGTCATAAAATCCACGCCGTCCACCGCGCACTCCACCCTAAGGCACCCGTCCGCCAAATCAGGCGTCATTTTCACAAAGGCCAGGCTTATCAAAGGGACATACTCCATCCACACGGTTTTCCATATTCCGGTAGTCTGCACATACCAACAGCCGAAATTATTTTTTATCCACCGCTGCTTTCCCCGGGGAATCTGTCTGTCCGGCACGTCTTCCACCTTCACGCAGATTCTGTTAACGCCTTCCACGGCCAAATCCGTAATATCAAAAGAAAAACGGCTGTAACCGCCCTTATGGCTTCCGGCCAGACGGCCGTTCACCCACACCTTTGTCAAAAAGTCGCTGCCCTCAAAATGGAGGATTGTTTTATGCCCTTTTCTTTTTTCCTTTTCAACGGTGATTTCCCTCTCATACCAGACATAGGGATGAAATTCTTCCTCCCCAATCCCGCTCATTTGCGTCTCGCAGGTAAAAGGAACCTGTATCTTACGGCTTTGCTTCAATCCCTCGAACCATCTCTCCTTTTCCCCTTGGTTTTGGTCGTCCATCCGAAATTCCCATTCCCCGTTCAGATTCGTCCACTCCTTTCGGACAAACTGAGGACGCGGGTAATCCTTTATATATGTAGTCATATTTTCTCCTTTTTTATTCCGCAGTCTTTTGCTTTAGCCACTCCATGGCTTTCTTCATTGCCGGCTCCCAAAACCGCCTCTGCCATTCATCGTTTTCCGGTCTTCGGCCTTTACAATAATATCAACAGCGCTGTTATTTACTTTTAATTATATCGCAAACGCCCTGCTTAATCAAACAATTTCAGGGTATTTCTGAGCTTTATGCATACTATTTCGCTTTTTATAACAGTATTTCTGTCATAAATAACGATGCTTCTATTTTCCTTCCCGTCAACCCTGTTGCTAAACATAAACTGCTTAAACGCTCTCTCTAATGGTATTCCAGCTCCATAAGGATATCCTGTTCATAATCCCCAAAAGTTCTGCCAAACAGGTTGAACCCGCCTGCATATTTTGCATCCTCTTTATTCCCAATCATCATTTCAATATAAGGGGTCTTTTCAATTTCCAAATCTCCGATATTAATATCCGATACCTTTGTATAATTCACGTAACTTCCGTCCGACTTTATCTCCCAGACCACTAAAATACCATACTGTGTAGAACCTTCCGGCCAGAATTTGGGGGTCAGGCGTCCCCGCCTTGAACCATAATCGTCTGTGCTTCTCCACATGGCGCATTCTTTTCCGTTGACCCACATGGTAATATCCGACTTCCACCCTTCCGCGTACCCCGGCGCTTCGGAGCAGATTTCCATACTGAATTTCAGGCTCACCGGGCGCCGGTTCGGCTGGAGCTGATTCGGAAAACGGTACGTTACATAACCTCTGGAAGTCCACAGAAGCCCTGCCCGATATCTGTCCCCCATATAAAAGCTGTACTCTTTATCCTCCATTCCAATCACACCGTCCACGGCGCAAAGCCCGCAGGTGGGGAAAACTGCGCAGTCTACATACGCGCCTACCGGCATTTCCATTCTTGCCGTTTCATTAATATCCATATTTCTTGGTAAAAAACAGATATTTGCAAAATCCGTTTTTTGGCTGTATACTTTCATAGTTCCGTGATTTCCCGGGCGTTCTTCCATTCTTACCAAATCCGCTTTTTCAAGCATCTTCAAGTGAAAAGCCGTGCTCGACTGGGGAAGATTCATTTTTTTCGCAATTTCCCCTATGTTCAGATTGCTTTCAACTAAAAGGCTTAAAATTTTCAGCCTCACAGGTGAAGATATCGCCTTGCCAAGCTCGCAGATTTCGCCGGTATCTTCTAATAAAAGTTCTTTGATTTTTGCCATGAACATTTTCCTCTCTTTATATGCCCGAAATTATTCCCCCGTATTTAAAAAACCCGGCAGATTTCCTCTGCCAGGTTCTCCTACATCACATCCCTCTTTTCCACATCCGCTAACAGAAGCACAACCGCCGCAATCGACAAAAGCATCAGCACAATGTAAAAAGGAATACTGCCAATCAAAGTAAACTCTCCAATGTTTCCCTGCGTAAAGAATGTAAGAATAACAGAGGCCACAATCACCGACTTTGACGAATGCATCCATGTGCCGATTAAAAGCGCGACAAAGCTGATACTCACCATAACCGCGGAGCTTATCAGGATATTCAGATAAAACGAAGCCTCTCCCAGCCGGATGTCCTCCACGGATATTCCCGTATAAGGGCTTGTCAGAAAAAGGCCGGCGTATATGGCCAGTTTGCTCAAGACCATGGCCGCATAGTTGAAAATCCAGACGGCAAGCAATTTGGCGACGAGAATTTTTCTCCGCTTAATCGGATAGGAAAACAGCAGATTTATGGTTCTGTTTTCATACGCCCCGGTGATAAAGACCGCAAGCATGACTCCGGTAAAAATGATATAGGACATATGGGAAAACAAATCCACCCCCGCAATCAGCGTACTCTTTCCGTAAATTGGCGGCACATCCCTGTCCAGTTCGGCTCCCACAAGCATGGAAAAGGCGAGCAGCGACGCCGTCAAAATCACGGCATTCCTGATATATTTTCCGATTCTGTTGGTTTTCCATTCCATTCTGATTAATTTAAGCATTTCTCTCCACCTCCCCGGTCATTTTCAGGAAATAGTCCTCCAGCGATTCCGAAACCTTTCCGATTCCGCTCATTTCCACTTCATGTAAGGCCAGCGCCTTTGCGATTTCCTGCGTGGAAGCCTCACTGTCATATATTCTGATTTTTTCATTGCCTGTTATTTTAAAATTTGCATATCCCAGCTTTTCCGCCAGCACATAGGATGCTTTTACGGTATCCGGCACGGACAGCTCGATATAAGCCCTGCCCATCTCCCTGATTTCCTCCATGGAAACTTCCTTTAAAAGCTCTCCGTGATGAATCATTCCCACGGTATCCACAATACTTTCAATTTCCGACAGAATATGGGTGGACACCAAAACGGTGATTCCGTATTCCCTGCAAAGAAGCTCCATCAGCTCCCGAATCTGCTTCAGCCCCGCCGGGTCAAGCCCGTTTGTCGGCTCATCCAGAATCAAAAGCTCCGGTCTTGTCAGAACCGCCCTTGCAAGCCCCAGTCTCTGCTTCATTCCAAGGGAATAGCTCTTTACCGGCTTATCCGCCGCCGCTTTTAAATCCAGCATTGAAAGCGCGTCCCCGATACATCCGGGTTTATAATATCCCAGATATTCACAGTGAAGCTTTAAATTTTCGGCTCCCGTCATGTGCTCGTAAAAGACGGGAAACTCAATCATACTTCCCATTCTCCCAAGGAGCCTGTAAGAATTTTCACAAAGGCTCTCCCCGAAAAGCTCCACGTTCCCGGCAGTGGGCTTCCACAAATTCGTAAGGAGCTTCATCACCGTGGTTTTTCCGGCGCCGTTAGGGCCTAAGAATCCGTAAATTTCCCCTTTCTTCACATGCATGTTGACGTTGCTTATCAGCGTTTTTCCACCAATTGTCTTAGTAAGGTCGTTTGTTTTTATGATGTATGGCATTTTTCTCTGCCCCCTTTCTGACTACTATTTTAACAGCCAGATTTTTCATAACTCTTGACCAATTCTTACAAAATTCTTTCGTCCTGCATTTTTTTGCAAAAGTTAAAAGGTCCGCTTAAGCGCAACCGTAAAACTCGTTTTCTGCCAGGGCCTGCTTACAAGGGTCACGTCCCCGCCCATCTGCCGCGCAAGGCTTCTGGCAATGGTGAGCCCCAGCCCGTTGCCCTGAATATCCCGGTTTCTGGAATCCTCCATGGTAAACAGCCTGTCAAAAATGTGCTCCGCAAAGTCTTTTTCAATCCCCCGGCCCCTGTCCGTCACATCTATATAAACCTGCTTTTCATCCTCATGCAAAAAAATCCCCAGATACCGCCCTTCACTGCCGTATCTTAAGGAATTGGAAATGAGATTGTTTAAGATTCTGCGTATGGCGTCGCCGTTTCCCTGTACGTAAATCGTCTTTTCGGGAATCTCTACCTCCACTTCATAATCCTTCCCGGAAAGAATTTCGTAAAAGTCCAAAACCACTTCCCGGCAAAGCTCGCACAGCTCCAGCTTTGAAAGCGCAATCTCCATATCGCCGGCTTCCAGCTTCGCCAGTGTAAAAAACTGCTCCACCAAATCCGAAACTGCCTTTGCCCTGGTCTCCACCTTATCGATAAGCTCCCTCTGTTCCCCTCCGTTTAGGCGGATAATTTCCAGATAGCCTAAAATAACCGTAAGAGGCGTCTTGATATCGTGGGAAATATTGGACAGCATCTTCTTTGATGAAATTTCACTTCTCCGGTAATCCGCAAGCATTCTCTGGTGCCTGTCCAAAAGCCGGTTAATCTGCGCGCACAGCTCCTGCACGGCCCTGCTATCCGTAAATACCATAACCTTTTCTTCGCTGTCCGAGTCCACAGCCCCCGCCAGTTCCTGGCTGATTTGCAGAAGCTGCGCTTTTATGCCTTTCCGGAAAGCAAACTGCTGATAACAGATTATCCCCGCTAAAACCAGAGCAACTATCGACAAAATCAGTATTATTATTCCCTCATTCATGTATTTCACCAAATTTGTAGCCGATTCCCCAGACCGTTACCACATACTTCGGTTTTCTGGGCTCATCCTCTATTTTGTTTCTCAGCCTGCTGATATGCACATTGACCGCGTTTTCATCCCCTAAATAAGCGTCGTTCCAGACTTTTGAGTAAATCTGCTCCTTTGTATACACTTTTTTCGGGTTCTCCATCAGAAGCCTTAAAATTTCAAATTCCTTCGCCGTCAGCTCAAGACTGACCCCCTTTTTCGTGACCGTGTAATTGTTGAGGCTAAGGGTCAGTTCCCCGGCCTTTATCGCCTCCGGTTTTTCTTCCGCCGGAGACGAATATCTGGTATTTCTCCTGATTTGCGCCCTGATGCGGGCTAAAACCTCCGTCACGGAAAAGGGCTTTGTGATGTAATCGTCGGCGCCAAGTCCAAGTCCCAGTGTTTTGTCGGCGTCGGTATCCTTTGCGGAGACAATGATAATCGGTACATTGCTTTTCTGACGGATATGCCCAAGCACCTCCATACCTCCGATTTTCGGTATCATCAAATCAAGCAGCACCAAATCAAAGCCGCCGTCAAACCGCCGTATAGCCTCCTCCCCGTCCATGGCGCATACAACGTCAAAATTTTCTTTCGCCAGATAGCCTTCCAGCATCCGGCTGATTTCCCTGTCGTCCTCCACCAAAAGTAACCGCATTTTTCCCCTCGCTTCTATACGATATATATTTCTAATCTGCTTTTTATTATATTTCCACTTTTGCTATTATGCAAGCCGGAAGAAAACAGACCGGATATTGCAAAAGGGACTGCCGCGCTAACGCAACAGTCCCTTTTACGGTTATTTACTTGTCGAAATGCTCCGAAACTGCCTTAAGGTGCTTTATAATCGGCAGGTGCTGAGGACAGATTCTCTCGCACTGGCCGCATCCGATACAGTCTCCGGCCTTTCCGCCTTTTTCCGCAAGCTGCTCATAAAAAATTTCGTTGGCGGACCAGCCTTTCTCCTCGGCCTCCCGCATGTCTTCATTATAGATGGAAAAATATTGTGGAATGGGAATCTTTTTCGGGCAGCCCTCCGTGCAGTAAGCGCAGGCCGTACAGGGAACCGCTATCGCCGAGTTGATTGCTTCCGCCGCCTTTTTCACCAGCTCATGCTCCTTTTCGGTGAAAGGCGTAAAGTCCTCCATATAGCTTAAATTGTCCTCCATCTGCTCCATATTGCTCATCCCGGACAGTACCATCATTACGTTGTCAAGGGAAGCCGCAAACCGGATGGCCCATGAGGGAAGCGACATGGAAGGAGCGTATTCCTTTAAAATGTCTTCCGCCTCCTTCGGCATTTTCGCAAGAGTTCCGCCCTTTACCGGCTCCATCACGATTACCGGCACGCCGTGGCGCACGGCCGTCTCGTAACATTCCCTTGCCTGAATCCATTTGCTCTCCCAGTCCAGATAATTAATCTGAAGCTGTACAAATTCCATTGCCGGGTACTTTGTCAGAATTTCATCCAAAAGCTCCGCGCTGTCGTGGAAAGAAAATCCCGCCTTTTTCACCAGCCCGCTTTTTTTCTTCTCGAGGAGCCAGTTGAAGCAGTCGTATTTCTCATACTTGGGATAGCTGCCCGCTGTAATGCCGTGCAGAAGATAGTAGTCAAAGTACCCTGCTCCCGTATTTTCAAGCTGTTTGTTAAAAACCTTATCCCTGTCCTCAAAGCTGTTAAAAAATCCCGAGTGAAGCTTGGTCGCCAGCGTGTACGCGTCCCTGGGATAGCGTTCCACCAAAGCCTTCTTTGCCACGCTTTCGCTTTGGAAACCGCAGTACATCCACGCTGTATCAAAATATGTAAATCCCTTTTCAATGAAAATGTCAACCATTTTCTTTACCTGCTCCACGTCGATGGACGCCGGGTCGGAAGCGTCCGTAAGAGGAAGCCGCATCAGGCCAAATCCAAGTTTTTTCATGTCGTTCTCCTTTTTCTTAATCTGCTGCATACATTTGTATGGTTACTGCTTTCATTATAATATGGCTCCTCCGGCATGGCAAATACTTATATTAAATATGAGGTTATTCGTTCTGTTCCTTGTATTGTCCGGTCTGCGGAACTATAATATATTTTATGAACTTCGGAAAACCGCCGTAAACCGAAAGGAGTTTTGTCTTATGGCAAACGTCTTAATTGTGGAAGATGAAAAAAATATGCAGAATATCATTGCCGAATACATGCAGCGCGGCGGGCATACCTGCTTTACCGCAGACGACGGTGTGGACGCGCTGATACTGCTGAAAAACAATCCCATGGATTTGATGATTCTGGATATTATGATGCCAAACCTTGACGGTTTTTCCGTCTGCAAAGTGGCAAGGGAAATGAGCAGCCTTCCCATCATCATGCTGACCGCCAAAGGAAGCGAGGATGACAAGCTCAAAGGCTACGGCCTGGGAGCCGACGACTATATGACTAAACCATTCAGTCCCAGAATACTTCTGGCAAAAGTGAACGCTTTATTGCGGCGTTCTTATGCGCTTCCGGCAGATACCGTGAACGCGGGAAAAATTTCTCTCATTCCGGCTTCTCATAAAGTTTTTGTGAACGGACAGGAAATCCTGCTGACCCACAAAGAATATGAACTGCTTTCCCTCTTTATGGCAAACCCCGGGCAGATTTTCAGCCGCGGCCAGTTGTTAAACCGGATATGGGGATACGACTTTGAGGGTACCACCAGAACCGTTGACACGCACATCAAAACCCTTCGCCAGAAATTAGGCGACGAGGGGAAGCACATTGTTACACTGATTCGTTCCGGTTATAAATTTGAGGTGTCGGTATGAGAATAAAAGATAATTTTACCTTGCGGACTGTCCGGCAAAAAATCATAATGGTTTCTAAAATGGCCGGATTGCTGTTGATAATCTCTTATATTCTGTCAACAAGGCTGCCTGTCGACCCGGATATTTCTTCCTGTATCTGGCTTTGTTTTGTCATACTTCTGGTTTTGGCTGTAAACTACCTGATGGGGCGGTTTATCTCAGAGCCTGTTTCCAGACTAAACCGGGCAGCCCGTCAAATGGCGCAGCTTGATTTTTCCTCTCCCTGTAATGTCAATACAGTTGACGAGTTTGGCGAGTTGTCCCAAAATCTCAATAAAATGTCTGAAAATTTACAGCAGACTCTTTTACAGCTTCAAACCGCAAACAGCCGGCTGGAAAAAGATATCGAGCAGAAAAAGCGGTTATTGGCAGAGCGGAAAGAGCTGGTAGACAATCTTTCCCATGAAATGAAAACGCCGCTGGGAATTATCCGCGCCTATGCAGAAGGGCTGCAGGACGAAGCGGACGAGGGAAAAAGGCAGAAATATTCCGAGGTTATCGTCGCGGAAACAGAGCGCATGAATGTCCTTATCACCACCCTGCTTGACTTGTCCGCGCTGGAAAACGGCGCTTCGCGTCTTTTCCCTGAACGCTTTGAATTCGTTGAATTTCTGGAAACGGTTGCCGGTCGCCTGTTGATTCCCGCGGGCAATGAGCCAGGCGGCTGCGAAGCAGACATTTGGCGAATGCCGCGAGGGTCACATACCCCGCAGCTTGCTG
>CAJTMZ010000042.1:0-27826 GCA_910577445.1 uncultured Lachnospiraceae bacterium
ACAGCCTTTCTGACTCTGCATACTCTCACCGGAATCTGAAAATTGATTTCCGTGCCTTACTTAGGTTATCCCTTGACGGCGCCCTCTGTAAGCCCTCTGATAAAGTCCTTTGAAAATACGGCAAACGCGGCAATCAGCGGCAATACGGAAATTAAAAGTCCGGTAATCTGCGCCGCGATATCCTTGCGGTGCTCATTCCCCAGAGACTGGATATACAGGGGAATGGTATAATTGTCCGCATTGTTTATCATAACCAGCGGAAGCAGATAAGAATTCCACGACCACAGGAAAATGAGGAGGCTCAGGGAAATAATGGCCGGCTTGATGCAGGGCAGAACAATTTTAAGAAAAATAAAAAATTCGTTGCAGCCGTCAATCCTTGCACTCTCCACCAGCTCCATCTGCAGGGAATTTTGAAGATACTGGGTTATCCAGAACACCCCGAAACCGCTGGGAAACCAAATCAGGATGAGAGGCAGCAAAGAACCCGACAGATGCAGGGCCCGCATCTCCTGCATATAGCCGATAATCCCCAGAACCGAAGGCACCATCATGGTAAGAAGTACAAAATTGTAAATGACCTTTTTCAGCTTAAACCGGTACGCCGCAAGACCGTATCCCGCCATCAGACTGATACTCACGGAAAAAAACATGGCGCTGAAAGAAACAATCATACTGTTTTTAAAGGCCACCCAGAACGTGCTGTTCATTGCCGTTGAAATATTTTGTATCAGATATTTCCCCGGCAGCAGGGAAATCCCAAGCATTACCTCGTCGGTGGAATGTGTCGCCGCAATCAGCGTATAGTAAAACGGAATAAAGGAAATCAGCGAGACAATCGTTATTGCCGCCTTGGGCAGTTTTCTTATCTTTTTTTTCATATTTTATAACCAGGCTCCTTTCCAAAACCCGGAGATTTTGCGCGCAGCACAATTCTCCAGATTGAAAAATTTCAATTTCCAATCTTTACTCTCAGTTATCATTCTTTTCCCGCAGAACCCTTAAGTTGATAAAGGACACCGCCGCAATAATAAGAAGCATGCTGAAAGCGATTGCCGCGCCGTACCCGTATCTGGAATTGTTCTGGAAAGAACTGTCATAAAAATACCACACGATGGTAAGCAGAGACCTTCCGGGGCCTCCTACAATGGTGGAGCCGGAGCCGGACACCAGCGTTTTGGCCTCGTCAAAAAGCTGAAAGCCTCCGATTGCCCCCTGCACAATCACGAATGTGGTAATGGGACGAAGAAGCGGTAGCGTAATTTTAAAGAAAGACTGTACCGCGTTCGCACCGTCAACCTTCGCCGCGTCATAATACTCTCCGTTAATGGTGGAAAGGCCGGATAAGTAAAGAACCATAAAGTATCCGAAGTTTTTCCAGATACAAATCAATATTACTACGATAAAGGCATATTTGCTATCGCCCAGCCAGTTTATTTTTTTATCTATCATCCCCAGCCGGGTAAGAACCGTATTCACCAGTCCGATATTCGTGTTGAACATATTGGCAAAGATAAGCCCCACCGCCACCGGCATAGTGATATATGGCAGGAAGTTAACGGTCTGTATCAACTGCCTGCATTTGACAATATGAAACATCAGCACCGCAACCAGAAGCCCTCCCGCAATGGTAAGCGGCATGGCGATAATCATAATTTTTACGGTATTTAAAATAGAACTCCAGAACAGCGGGTCATTGGTGAAAACTCTGATGTAATTCTGCAGCCCCATAAACTGTCTGTCGTTCATCTTGACCGCCGTCCAGTCCGTAAAGCTGATGGCAAAGGAATATACCATGGGATACAGGTAAAATGCCAGATAGGAAATCAGAAAGGGCGACACGAAAATATAGGGCCATTTTCCCAGTTTATTTTTCTTTTTGCTTTTTTCTTTCATTGAACCATCCTTCAAATTAGTGGGCTTAACCGTTATGTGGGAACTGCCGTCCCGGCAATTCCCACCTTTTTACTTACTTTACTGTCACATCCGGTATCTTGGACTGTAAATCCGTCATAAATTCTTTCATTGCATCTTCTGCCGTCATACTTTCGTCTGCCGCCATCATCTGGACCACCATATTCACCGAGTCGGACACGAGATTATCGTAAATAGACAGGCTTGCCTCCGGAACATTCGGGGAAATCTCTTCCATCATAAAAGCATTGATTTCCTGAGAACCAAAATTCGGTCTTGTTCCCTTTGTATATTCCGGGTCGTCATACAAAGACTTCACAGGCAGGAAGAATCCGGAGCCTTCCTTCATGTACTTCGCACCTTCCTCGGAAAGAAGACACCATTGAATAAAATCCCAGGCTTCCTCTTTCATCTCGGAGCCTTTATAAACCCCGTAACAGGTGCCGCCCCAGCCAAAACCGCCTTCTGCCGGGATAAACATCCCCCAGTTGTCAATTCCCTCCGGGTCATAAGGCTCTACCCAATAAGTCACACTCCAGGATGCCGCCGGATACAAAATGCTGGAGCCTTCGGCAAAGGAATTTGACCATTCTGTGGAATACTGCGCCAGATTTCCGCAGGATTTTGCGTTTCTCATCACTTCAACTGTATCAAAAACTCTCTGAACCTTTCCGCTTACATCCACGTTTCCCTCAGCGTCCACATTGCTGACATTTCTCTTTTGCATCATCATCATATTGGAAACATCCTGAAGACCAGGAAATAAAGTGACTGCCCCGCCGCTCTTCTCATAGACCTCAGCGCCAACCTTTGCATAATCGTCATAGGTTTTGAACATCGCTTCCAGCTCAGCCCTGTCATCTGTTCCCAGATACTCCTTCGCCAAATCCTTCTTATACATCATAAATGCCGGGTTTAACGCATTTTCAATACCAATTACCTGGTCCTGTGAATTGACCATACCGCCGATTACGGAATCCATAACAATGGAACGGTCAAAATTATAAGGTTCCGCTTCCAGATTTTCCCATATATCAAGGGCAAAAGCGCTGCCTCTCCAACCCATCTCCGCCATCAAAAGGTCTGGCATGTCCCCGCCCGAAGCATAACCCTGCTGAAGCTTTGTCAGATAATCCTCAGAAGCAACAACCACCTCTTCCAGTTCCCAGTCTGCGTCAGGATTTGCTTCAAAATAGGCATCACGAACCGCATCAAACTGTCCCGTTGCCCACGTCCAGAGAACAATTTTCTTCTTATCCCCTGCCGCCGTCTCCCCGGAAGAAGTTTCTTCCGACCCGGCCTGCTGCCCGGCGTCTGTACCGTCAGCATCACCGGCGTTTTCCTCCTGTGCCGGCTGGCTGCCTGTATCCGCTTCTTTCGCCGGTTCGGAACCGCAGCCCCCTAAAATGCCTGTCAGCATTGCCGCCGTAAGCAGCACGGACAATAATTTTTTCTTTTTCATCTTAATTCCTCCTTTTCTTTTGGCCGAAACCCTTTCTATAAAACAATATTACCAGACATTATCACGGAAATTCGTATCAATTCCGTATATTTTGTGTCTGTTTTGTATAACGGGAAGTCAAAATTTTTTCTTTTTCCTGTTGACAAATCTTCTCCACGCGTCTATACTGTACTTATCATTTAAGCACAGTATAGACGCAGAGTACGCACAGGAGTGGATGCATGGAAATTATTATCAGCAACAGCAGCGACAAACCTATTTATGAGCAAATCTGCCTTCAGATTAAAAGTATGATTATGGAAGGGGTCCTATCTGCCGGAGAGGCTCTCCCCTCCATGAGGGCGCTGGCTAAAGACCTGCATATCAGCGTAATCACCGTCCAGAGGGCCTATGAGGATTTGACCCGGGACGGCTTCATTGAAACCGTATCGGGGAAAGGCAGCTTTGTGGCCTCTCAGAACATGGATTTTATCCGGGAAGAGAAACTTCGGACGGCGGAAGAACTTTTACAAAAGGCCGCGGAAATCGGCAGGGCCCACGGAATCGGCTATGAACAGATGGCAGGTATTCTCAGAATGTTTTATGAAGAATGAGGCTTAAGGAGCCGGACTGCAAAAATCACTTACAGATTCGTGTATCGGCCCTCAGTCAGCAAAGGAGGTTTTTATGGACGAAAACAATATTCTTGTACAGGATTTGTGCAAAAACTATGACAATTTTTCTCTAAGGAACGTATCTTTTCAGGTTCCCAGGGGACGGATTGTGGGATTTATCGGGGAAAACGGAGCCGGAAAAAGCACCACCATCAGCTTGATATTAAACGAACTGAAAAAAGACGGCGGCCGGATACAACTTTTCGGAAAAGACCATACGGATTTTTCTGTCAGGGAAAATATCGGGATTGTCTTTGACAACTGTAATTTCCACGATTTTTTTACCGCCCGGGATATGGAAAAAATACTGTCAGGGGTATATAAATCATGGGACGGCGCGTTGTACCGCCAGTATCTTGACCGTTTCCAAATTCCTTTTACAAAGACAATAGGTTCTTTTTCAAAGGGAATGAAAATGAAACTTTCCATTATCTGCGCTATGGCCCACAGACCGAAGCTTCTTATTCTGGACGAAGCCACCACCGGCCTTGACCCTGTGGTGCGGGATGAAATACTGGATTTGTTTCTGGAGTTTATACAGGATGAGGAACGCTCCATTTTCTTTTCCTCCCATATCACTTCGGATATCCAGAAGATTGCCGACTACGTGATTTTAATCCACAGGGGGCAGATTATTTTTGAGGAGTCAAAGGACGAATTGATTTACAACTACGGCATCATCAGATGCGGAAAGGATAAATTCGCCACACTTTCGCCCGACGACTATCTTATTTCCAGAGAAACGAAGTTCAGTATGGAATGTCTTGTCCGGGACCGTGAGAGCGCAAAACGTAACTATAAAAATGTTGTGGTTGACCCGGCCAGCTTAGAGGATATTATGCTGTTTTATATCAAAGGAGGCTGCTTATGAAAGGATTGATTTATAAAGAATTTTCCGTTTTTTACAAAAGTGTCGATAAAAAACTGCTCTTCATTGCGGGAGCGGCAATCGTCCTTCTTATCTGCAATGCCGGCGCTTATGCGGGGCTGCTCGCTTCCATCATGCTTGCAATCACCGTCGGGATGCAGAATATCATGTGCTTTGCCTTTGACGAACGGTCCGAATGGAAAAAGTACCAGCTTGCAATACCCGTAAGCGGATTTTTAGCGGTGTCATGCAAATATATTTCCGTTCTCTGTACGGTGTGCCTAAGCCTTTTGGGAAGTATCTTCCTGAATCTGCTCCCCCTCATTCTTTTTCGGAGTTTTGACGTAAGTATCTGGGGACTTTCCATACTATCTGCCGTCATCGTTCCCATGATATGGACCGGCGTCTGCCTGCCCATAACCTACTGGTTTGGTTTTCAGTCTGCGCAGATAATGGGGCTTTTTGTGTTCATACCCACGTTTTTTCTGATTAAATATTTTGAGGACGGCCCCGGTTTTCAGGCAATGACAGTTTTCCCGCCGGGCTGTGCTGCTGCGGCGTGCCTTGGCGTTATCGTTTTCTATGGGATTTCCCTGATAATAAGCGTGGCCGGATATGAGAGGAAACGATGAGATGAAGTAGAATCGGAAAATACCGGATAGATGCGGCATGGATTTAAGAAACAGATTGAACTGCCTGCGGGGTTTAATCTGTTTCTTTTTTCTTAAATTCACATTCCAGTTCGTCCGCAAGATAACCGTCGCTCATACAATGCATATCCGATACGCCATCTTTCAAAAGCTGATATGTCTCAGAATGATAAAAAAAAGACAACGCTTCATCTAACGAAATATTTTCCTGTTCTGCAAAAAGATGGATTATATCCGCATATTTCATCTGCAAAATCAGCGGTTCTGCATTCATCTGCGTCTGCTCCTTTCAAAATGAAGATATTTGTCAATGGTTTGTTGGTTTTTAATGCACATCTTTTGATTTGGTTTCTCATATTTCAGTCTGTCAAGCGCTGTATTCTTATCAATATAATGCTTAAAATACAGTTCGCAGGTGTTAAACACCCTGTCATTCGCCACTCCGCCAACTATCAAATCATAATCCGCCACATCTTTTCCCTGACGGCAAGCTGTGATGAAATCAAGCCATTCGTCGGAATACGTTTCAAAACAAAGAATCCTTCTTTCTGTCCAAACTGTTTCGTCCAATTGATAAATATTTATAACCCCTTCGCCACCACCCCGACAAAAACGCTCCGCCCATTTTTCTGCCTGAAATAACAGAGAAGTCGTATAAAATCCTTTTCCAAAATCCAGCTTCAGCCGGGAATGCAGTATATCCGGTTTCTCAATCTCAACATTTGAGCTGTGATAGACCGTCATATGGACACACCTCTTTTCTCCATCAGCGTCAAAATGTCCTCTACTATATATTCTTTCCCCTGTGAATGCAGCACGTCATAACACGGAATGATATACCCATTTAAAATATCGCTTTTCTCGGCTAAGGCAATATACACTTTTTCTGCGCCGGTTCCAAGCGCCAACGCTACATTTTCGACGCAAAACACTGCAAATTCCAGTTCTCTCTTATTTCGAATTGGCTCGTTTTTCAATTGACTCATATTTATAACCATGCTCCTTACCAAAGCCCGGAAACTTTGTGCGTAGCACAAATCTCCAGATTGAAAATTTTAATGTTCAATCTTATAACCTTCACCCGTTCATCAAATCAAAATAAAATATGTACTGCTGCAAAGCCCCCTCGTATCCCTTATACCTGTCAAAAGGAAAGCCCTTCGGATACTGCATTGCCAGCACCTTGTTAATGTGCGTGTCCACCGGAAACGCCTCCGTCTTATGGAGCGCGAAAAGGCAAATACATTCCGCCACCTTGATTCCCACGCCGCACAGCTTCATAAGCTCCGCTTTCGCCGCCTCATAATCCATTTGCCTGACCGCTTCCAAATCCACGGCCCCTTCCGCAATACTGACTGCCGTTTCCCGAATATAGCGGCTTCGGTATCCCAGATTACAGGCGTACAAATCCTCCAGCGACGCGCCGGCAAGTGCCTTTGCGTCCGGGAAATCATAATAACGCTTCCCCGAAACCGCCGTCTTTTCTTCTCCATATCTCTGGCACAAAAGAGAAATGCATTTCCGTATCCGCCTGATATTATTCTGCTGGGAAACGATAAAGGACACTATCATCTCCCACAAATCCTGGCGGAGAATCCGAATCCCGCTTCCGTAAGAAGCCGCGCCCAAAAGATAGGCGTCCTCTTTATCTATAGCGGATATAATTTTCCCGTAATCCTCCTCCCAGTCAAAATAGTCTCTCCACAAGCTTTCAAACTCCTCCGGCTCGCAGTCAAAGGAAAGCTGATTTCCCTCCTGCATGATTTCCAGATATTTTCCAAACGCAACAAGGCTGTAACGCTGCCCGTCAAGTCTTTCAAGCCGAAAGCACTGACCCGATTCGCAGATTTGCTTTATGGAAAAATTATCCTTTGTTAATATTGTCATATATTTCTCCGTCGTACTTTTCTTCGTCTCCAAGTCTGCCATATCTCTTCTATATAAAATATTCTATCCAAAGCGCCGGCAAAAGTAAACACCCCGCAGTAAATCACATAAAGCAATCTTTCCCAAAAATCCGGTATCCTCCAATCTTCTTCATGCACGCAATCCCCGCCATATCCGCAAGAAACCATCCGATGGGAATCGCCCACCATATTCCCGAAACGCCAATCCACGGAATCGGGGAAAGCGCATAGGCGAGAAGCACTCTCGTCCCCAGAGATATCACGGTGAGCACCAGAGACATTTCCGGCTTTTCCACACCCCGGTAAAATCCGTATAGAAGAAACAACAGGCCGATTCCGCAGTAAAAAGCTCCCTCAATCCGCAGATACTGCACGCCGGTTTTAATGATTTCACGCTCCCCGGCGTCCACAAAAATCCGCATGAGACTGGGCGCCAGCACAAAGATTCCCGCGGAAATCACAAGACAGAAGGAAGCGGAAACCGCCGCCGCCTTTAAAGTCCCCTCCCGGATTCGTTTTGTCTTAGCCGCGCCGTGATTCTGGGAGATAAACAGGGAATATGCGTTGCCAAATTCCTGAGCCGGCATGTAGGCAAAGGAATCAATCTTAACCGCCGCCGCAAAAGCCGCCATGACGACGGTGCCGAAGCTGTTTACCAGCCCCTGTATCATCAGGATGCCGAAGTTCATCACCGACTGCTGGAGGCAGGCCGCCACCGAGTTTCGCATCACCTCTCCCGCCGTTTTCCGGTCAACGGCAAAATGCTCCCTCCCGGGGCGCAGCGCCGGTTCCCGAATCCATGTGTAAATTCCGATGCCAAGGCCGGATAACGCCTGGGCAATCACGGTGGCAAGGGCCGCTCCCCCCGCCCCCATATGAAATTCCATCACAAAAAGCACGTCTAAAACAATGTTGAGAACCGCCGCCGCCCCAAGAAAGCAAAGAGGGGTTACGGAGTTTCCCAGAGCCCGTAAAAGATAGGCAAAATAATTATAGAGAAACACAAACACAATGCCGAAAAAAATCATAAAAACATATTCATGCATCAGGTCATAAATGCTCTCCGGCACCTGCAGAATCCGTAAAATGGGGTGAAGCGTCATAAACACCAGCCCGTTTAAAACCACCGTCACGACGGCAATAAACAGAAAAGAGGCCAGCATGCTTTTCTTCATCTGCCCGTCCTCTTTTTTTCCGTAATAAAAGGAAACCACGGCTCCGCTTCCCATACAAAGGCCAATCAATATGGAAGTTAAAAATGTCATCAGCGTGTAGGCGCTCCCCACAGCCGCAAGGGCGTCCGGCCCCAGGTATCTTCCCACAATCAAAGTATCCGCTATGTTATAGCACTGTTGTAACAGATTTCCCAAAATCATGGGCCCCGCGAATTTCAGCATGGTACCTGTTACATTTCCTTCAGTTAAATCCTTTTTCATAATACAATTCCCTGATTTTCCGTATTTCTTCTTTATGTCCCGCATCGTCAAGAGGCGTTTCCAGATAAAAGGGGAGCTTTTTAAGCAAGGGATGCCCCATCACCGAAAGCAGAGCGTCAAGCCCGATTTCCCCGCCGCCGATTACCGCATGGCGGTCCTTATTTGCCCCGAAAGGCGTCATGCTGTCGTTCAGATGAACCGCCCGCAAAAGAGAAAGGCCCAGAACCCGGTCAAATTCCGCGAGAACCCCGTCCAGGTCATGGACGATATCGTAGCCGGACGAAAACACATGACAGGTATCCAGACAGACGCCTATCCTTTCCGGATGCGCCGCGCCGTCGTAGATGGCTTTCAGCTCCTCAAAGCGCCTGCCGATTTCCGTTCCCTTTCCAGACATGGTTTCCAGAAGCACCGTGATGTTTTCCCGTCCTGTGACCGCCTGATTTAAACCGGCGATAATGTTCCTGATTCCCTCCTGCGCGCCGATGCCTGTGTGGCTTCCCGGATGAAATACCAGATATTCCATGCCAAGGGCGTCCATTCTGGCAACGTCCTCCCTTATCACCATACACGCGAACTCATATACCGACTCCTTCGGGCTGGCAAGGTTCATGGTGTACGGGGCGTGGGCCAGCAGGGGGCCGAAACCGTTTTCTCTCCTTATCTTCTGAAACCGGTCTATTTCCTCGTCGCTGTAGGTCCTGTAACCGGAGCCTCTGGGGTTGCGGCTGAAAATCTGCATGGTATTGGCCTCCATCCGCACCACGTTTTCCGCTGCCTGTGCAATCCCGTCCGCAATCGACATATGTGTTCCTATTATCATTCTTCGCTCTCCTCCACCGGACGCCATGCGTCGCCAAACTTGATATCCTTAAAAAGCGACGCAAGGCCCGTGATTTGTTTTAAACGCAGGATTTCATCCCTGTCCATGCCAAGGTGTCTGGATATCCACGCATCCGACCGCCCCAGTTCATGGAGTTCCTTTACGATATTGCTCATCAAATCCACGTCATGGCTTCCCCTTGCCCGGTTATGCCGAATCGTGCTGGCCATTCTTTGGTCGATGGGCTTATGAATCACCGAAACCGGAAGCATTCCTTTTTCCCTCTCGTAAATGTCGTAATTTTCCTTCATAATTCTGTAGCGGTGAAAACCGTCCACAATGATGTATGTATCGCTTTCCTTACTATAATAGCACACAATGGGCATTGTGTAGCCGTCAATTTTTATGCTTTCATAAAGCAGCTTCATTTCAGGCGGCGCCACCGTGTTCGGATTGTAAGTATTTGGCTGTATTTTTTCAATAGGAACCGGAATCACTTGATAAACAGGACTTTTATACTCCATACCCCATCTCCTCTACGCTTTTGTACTCTTTTCTGATAATATCAATACGCTTTTTCTGTTCTTTGCTCATTCCAAACCCCATAAAGCGGCAGATATGGTCATTTTTCAGAATGCAGTAGCACATCCGCTTCCAGCTTGGTATATCCTTGGTGGTTTTGATGTCGTCCGTGTCGTCCGGAATGTCCCCCAGAAAAATGACCCTTGTCTTTTTGCTTAAAGTATAGTTGGAAACACCGTTTCTTTTGATTTGGTATCCGTGCCTTTCCAGCTCCCGGATGGACTCCTCGTCCAGTCCCCCTCCTGTTTTGTGCCAGAATTCAATGGATGTCTTGAACTTTTTGACATAGTTATTGCGAAGCCTGACCGGAAGCGTTTCCAGCAAAAACAGGGTAAAGGTTTTCCAGGTATGCCCCTCCGGCAGCGTAATGCTCCGGTATCCCATGGCTTTCGTCCTTCCGTAAAGGCAGGCAAAGTTGGCGCCCTGCACCCTTCCCACCAGCTTTGCCCAGATTTCCGGGTCAATCACACGGTACAGATTCAAAGCATCCTTGGAATAGTCGTTAAAAGGGGAAGCCACCCTCATCTGGGAAACCTTAAGCCCCGCCATATAATACAAATCATACAAACTGTTATAGTCGTAATCAAACAGATAGTTTGCGTGCCACACATCCCCCGACGACCAGTCGTACAAAGGAGACGCGCAGTAGACCCCCTTAAACTGGTTGGTAATCCAGCATTCCCCCTCATAGCCGTATTTCTTATTCAAAAAGCCGCTGTATCTTTGCAGGGACTCGTCCGCGCGCATCCCGAGAAGGCACACCGTCTTTTTGCCTCCGTGGCTGGTCCGGTACCAGCGTCCAAACTGTTTTGCAAGGTCTTCCTGGTGCATCCTGTAATGGTAGGTGGTGATGGGATTATTGGCCAGGTTAATGACATATTCCTTATCCGGCATGGGCCTCACCCAGACGTCCTTTTTCGTGTCGTCCCAGGGATACCAGTACATTTCATAACTGCTAAGAGCCGTCCTTGTGGCCATGGGAAGACATACCCAGTAGGGCTCCACTTCATCCTTTATCCTCTCAAAGGTTCTCTCCACGTACTCGCTCGTCACCGTATACTGGGCTTCAAAATCCTGATGGAAAACGCCTATGGTCCGGTCGGGATAATGCTTTTTCCGAAAGTCAAGCACCAGATTCAGCAAAAGGCCGCTGTCCTTTCCTCCTGAAAAGGATATATAAATATTTTCAAATTCCCTGAATACAAAATCAATCCGTTCAAGGAAAGCCTCATATACGTTTTGCTTTACATACTCGCGTTTCAATACTATCACCCTTCCAAAAATTTCCAATAATTTCCATTTTCTGGAAAATAGTGCTATAAGTGAATTTATCACAGAAAGAAATCAAATTCAACAATCGAAAACAAAAAGTTGTTTTTGGGAAAGAGTGTGATATACTGTCCATAACGGATATTAAGCTTTAAAATATAGAAAATTTCATCATCAGATACAGGAAAGGCAGTACATAAAATGGACCGTGAAAGATTGAAACATAAGTTCCACCACAATTTACAGCGCGCAAAAACCTCCGTTAAATGGGTTATCTTTGCCACCATCTCCGGAATCGTCGTTGGCGCTGCAGGTACTTTTTTTTACTTTTGTATGTCTTTTGTCACCGATTCCCGCGCGGACCATCCCTGGCTTATCTGGCTGCTCCCCTTTGGCGGCTTTCTTATTGTCGGCGCATATCACATTCTCCACAGCGAAAACGACTCGGGGACCAATCTCGTGCTCTCCTCCATTCACTCGGGAGATAAGCTGCCTATCCGCATGGCGCCTCTTATTTTTGTTTCCACGTTAATTACCCATCTTCTGGGCGGTTCCTCCGGCCGGGAGGGCGCCGCCTTGCAGCTCGGCGGAAGCATCGGGAATGAACTGGGAAAGCTGTTCCGGTTTGACGAGAAAGACAAGCACATTATGACCATGTGCGGTATGAGCGCCGCTTTTTCGGCTCTGTTCGGCACCCCCATGGCCGCGGCCATTTTTTCCATGGAAGTGGTCAGCGTGGGAATTATGCACTATTCCGCCTTGGTTCCCTGTGTGATTGCCTCTTTGATTGCCCACGCGATTGCAGGCCGTTTCGGCGCGGAGGCGGAGATTTTTCTTCTTGACAGGATTCCCGCTTTTACGACAGGCACGGCAATAAAAATATCCCTTCTGGCAGCTCTGTGCGCCCTTGTCAGCATTTTGTTCTGCATCCTGCTCCATCAGGCGGAACATCTTTATCATAAGTTTTTTCCGAATCCCTACATAAGAATTTTTGCGGGGGGCTGCATCGTGATTGCGCTGACCCTTATGACGGGCAGCCAGATATATAACGGCTCCGGTATTGCACTAATTGAGCCAAGTATGGAGGGACACGCGCGGCCGGAAATGTTCCTCTTAAAAATGCTCTTTACCGCCGCCACTTTGGGCGCCGGTTTCAAGGGCGGCGAAATCGTGCCGTCTTTCTGCATCGGCGGCACTTTCGGATGCCTGTTTGGAAACCTTATAGGCTTTTCCCCCTCCCTTTGCACCGCCGCCGGCATGACTGCCGTTTTCTGCGGTGTGACAAACAGCCCTATCACCTCCCTGCTCATCAGCTTTGAAATGTTCGGCTACGAGGGAATGCCCTATTTCCTTCTGACGGTGGCGTTCAGCTATATGCTCTCGGGATACTATGGTCTCTATCACAGCCAGAAAATCATGTACTCCAAGTTTAAAACAAACTACATAAATAAAAAGGCGGAATAACCGGCATCTGCCGCTTCCGCCTTTCTCTACCCTACATATAAGACAGCCTCAACCCGAAACCTGTTTTCATCGGAATAGACTTTCATGCTGCCGTCGTATTTTCTTACCACTCTGCGCACACTCGAAAGCCCCTGCCCGTGGCCTTTAGCGTCCCCTTTTCTGGTTATGATTTTGCCGTCTCTCTTCTTCAGGATTCCGTCGTATGTGTTTTCTATGCAAATCAGCAGAATCCCCCTGCCGTACTTTAAAATAATGGCAAGCTCCTTCCTGGTACAGTTTTCCATCGCTTCACACGCGTTTAAAAGCAGATTGCCAAGAATAATGCTCATGTCAAAATTGTCAACGGCAAGCCCTGGCGGAATGTAAATGTCCGCAAAAACCTGACCGGAAACTCTTGTAACTTTGGCCGCCATATAATTGATAATGCTGTCGATTCCCGTATTTCCCGTCTCAATAAAGCCGTCATGCCCGCCTGCGTAGCCGCTTATTTTCCTCAGATATTGAAGCGCGTTTTCGTTTTCGCCCTTATTAATAAAGTCCGCGAGCATCACGATATGGTGCTTCATATCATGGTGCAGCGTTCTGTAAGCCTCGTTGGCGTCTTTCATAATCTGCAGTTGGTTCTGGTAGGCCCGGAACTGCAATTCAAATATTTCCTTCAGTTTTGCATTATTCACCGGATGATGGGCTCCTTTTTGCTTTATCTTACACCAATCGGCATAATCTTCCGTGTTTTTTGCATAATAACTATTTTAAATAGTTATTTTAAATATTTTATCTTTATTTGACTATTATAAATAGTATGTGACTGTTCTTTTTACAGATACACTTATACAGGTATCTGCTTTTTTATTTGATGTGCATGGAGGAATCGATATGGATGCGAAGTTTGTCCGCGACAGAATTACAGAACTGAGAATGTTAAACAATGTATCGGAATATAAGCTGAGTCTTGACCTGGGGCGAAGCCATTCTTACATCCAGTCAATCAGCTCCGGCAAAACCTCTCCCTCCATGTCTGTCTTTTTTGATATCTGCAATTATTTTGATATCAGTCCCTCGGAATTTTTTGACAAAGATATCCACAATCCCAACCACATTCACAGGATTGTGGATAAGTTGAAGTTGCTTAGCGACGATGATTTGAACTTTTTTGAAGAGACGCTCAGAAGATATCTTGATAAAAAATAACGGCTTCTCTGCCAGGTGTTTTACGCCCCGTTCTGCGCCATAACGCCCACCAGATGGTGGGGAACATAAAGCTCCTCCAGATAGGAAATTTCTTCTTTGCTCAGAGCGATTTCAACCGCCCCTGCCGCTCCCTCAATGTGGCGCTTTTTCGTCGCGCCCACCACAGGCGCCGTCACTTTCGTAAGGAGCCAGGCAAGTGAAATTTCCGTCATCGTCACTCCGCGCCTTTTGGCCAGTTCCGCCACCCGCGCGATAATCACACCGTCCTGTCCGGCTGCGGCGTCGTATTTGGACTTTGCGTACGCGTCCTCTAAAAGCCGCCTGGAGGTTTCCCCGGGCAGTTTTGCAAGCCGTCCCCCTGCCAGCGCGCTATAAGGCGTCATTGCAATATTATCTTCCCTGCAAAGTCTTGCCATTTCCCTCTCTTCTTCCCGGAAAATCAGATTGTAATGTCCCTGCACGGAAATAAACTTTGCAAATCCTTCCTTTTCCGCCACTGCGTTTGCTTTTGCAAGCTGATAGGCGTAGCAGTTGGAAATGCCGATATACCGCGCCTTTCCCGCCTTTACGGCATTGTTAAGGCCCTCCATTATCTCATAAACCGGCGTGTTGTAATCCCACATGTGACAGATATACAAATCCACATAATCCATGCCAAGATTCGACAGGCTCTCATCTAACAGCTTCGCCACATGCTGCTGCCCGGTAACGCCGCTTTCGATTTCCGCCTGTGTCCGGGGCGGGAATTTTGTCGCCACCACTACCTCCTCCCGCTTCGCGAAATCCCTCAGCGCGCGCCCCACATACCGCTCGCTTGTGCCGCCCTGATAGCCGATTGCCGTGTCGTAAAAATTGATGCCGGCGTCAAGCCCCTGCCTTATGATTTCCCGTGAGTGCTCCTCGTCAAGGGTCCAGGAATGCTGCCCGCTTCCCGCGTCGCCAAATCCCATGCAGCCCATACAGATGCGGGAAACCTTAAGCTCCGAATTGCCCAGTTTTACATATTCCATAGTGCCCTCCTTTTTCCGTTTACCGCTGATTGTGTTTCAGGTTCTTTCCATTATTATAGTGCGTATCCCGCCAAAATGTCTAATACTTATGATGTATCCGGAACCATGCCCCGGAGGCATCTTTACTTTTTCACAAAAATCATAGAATCCTCCCTTGCGATTTCCACCCCGCTTTTTATAATACAGATAACCATATAAATGATTGGAAATCCGTAAAAGATAGGAGTATGTCCGCTATGAATATCTATGAAACTTTATTAAATCCAAAAGCCCTCCCCGTTCCCAAATCCCACTGCCGGGCGCATTATGAGGGCAGCATCGATAAAACCGGCGGCAATGCCGACTGGGACTGGAACCTCTATCAGGACGAAAATGGGGAATGGGTCCTCTTCGAGCATTTGGGGCCGGGATGTATTTACAATTTTGTCCAGCACCGTTATCCGAGCTGCGAGGAACCGGTCTTTTCCTTTTATTTTGACGGGGAAAAAACGCCCCGTTTTACCATCCGCCACTCTCAGTTCGGAGAAAAATATCCCTTTGTGGAGCCTCTCTCTTCACGGTACATCGGGCCTTACGATAACGGCAGAGGCCCCATCCGGGTAGTAAGGAGCTTTGTTCCCATGCCCTACAAAAAAAGCTGCCGGATTACCAGCAGTATCTGTCTTAAAGGCTGTGACCGCGCCAAAGGCGAAGGGGGATGGGGGCATGTGATTTACCACGCCTTTGAATCCGGCTCCGGCTACGAGACATTTACGCCGGGGGAAAATCCCCTGACTGAAAAGTTAATCACCCTGTGGAAGCAGGCCGGAAGCCCCATCCACACCCTTAATGCGCAAAAGAGCTCCTGCCGCCACGGACTTACTCTGCAGCCCGGCGGACAAGCCACCCTGCTGGCCCATGACGGCGCCGGAACCATAGCCGGAATCCGTTTTATAACGGAGCGCTACGACCCAAAACACCTGCAGTCGCTGACCCTTAAGGCTTACTGGGATTCCCACGTAAAGCCCGATGTGGAGGCTTCCTTTGGCTGCCTGTTTTCCAATGAACTGGGCTATCACAGCGTAAATTATCTTCTCTCCGGCATGAATACCGACGGCAGTTATTACAATTATTATCCCATGCCCTATTCCGAAAACTGCAGAATCATTCTGGAAAACAAAGGGGACCTTCCCGTCACATTCCCTTTTTGTGAAATCCTGTGGACGATGGAATGGAACGATTACTACAAAGAAAACGGCTTTTATTATTTCCGTTCCTCTTCCTATTATAACCGCCACCATACAGAGGGTGCGGACAGCATCATTGCGCAGGTAAGCGGGAGCGGGCATATTGTGGGTTCCGTCATCACTGCCTTTGGCAAAACCCCCCAGTCCAGAGCCGACTGCGAGGGCGATGTGCGCATCCATATTGACGGGCTTCGGACGCCCCAGATTGAAAGCGACGGTTCCGAGAGCTATTCCTGCTACGGATGGGGATTTGAAACCCCCCAGGAATATAATCCCGCCAGCGGATACGACGGCCATGAACACAAAAACTGGTCCATGCACCGTTCCCTCCCCGGCGACTGGTATCCTTTTTCCTCGGAATTTCGTTTCGGAATTGAGTCCGGCGGCTGCAATGATATCTATATGGAACATTCCGGTATGGTGTTTTACTATGGTTCCGATGCGGTTTCCCAGGAAAAGATTGGGGAAATCCGATTTGGTGATTTCGCCTGTGACTGTGACTACGCCTGCCCGGACGACCTTGCCCTTGTAAAGATGACTTCCTTTTTTGAAGGGGACGACGACCACATTCCCGTCACTTTGTATGGACGGCGCAGCAGCGCGTGGCGCTGCTTTACCCTTGAAGTTCCTTCAAACGCCGCGTCCCTTGTTTTAAGGAGAGTCAGTGACCAGACGAACGGGCGGCAGATGGCGGACGTCTTTGTGGACGATGTAAAGATTGAGGAATATCCCTGGTACGCGCCTGACTTTAATCCTCATAAAAAATGGCTGGAGGACGAGTTTGTGATTCCGGGAAAATACTTATCTCAAAAAAATCTTTCCCGGAAGCAGCGTATCACCGTGCGCATTGAGCCAAAGCCTTGCGATGGACGGGATTCCTCTCCCATTACCTGGAACGACTTCGGATATGAGTTTTTTGCCAGATACGAATAGCCCGCAAAGGCGCGCCCTCCGCTTACCAGCCTTTTTTTGTTATTGTTTTTTTGTGTTTTTTTGATGGGCTGACCGGAACATTTCCTTTTGCAGTGAATACAAAAGCAGCAGAAATCATCAATACGGCAATCATACTAAGCAGACAGATGGATACATTCCAATGTACAGCCGAATCGTAACTCCTGTAACCGATTAAGCCCAAACTTGCAGTAACAGGATAAATATTGGCTAATGCAGCATTTCCGGAGGCAAACATACCGCCATAACCATAAACAAAAGCAATAATTGTTCCTATCATATGTCCGTTTGGTATACGGGCGGCAAATGCAATCACCGGCATGACTGCAATATACAAAAACAGACAGTTAAGAATAATACTGATAAATGTCTGCAATACTGACGCTACGGAAATTCCCGGAAATCCCATCATCAAATCGGCAATTACCGCAAACACCCCGCTTACCAGCCCTAAAAACAAAGAAAGCAGCGCACATACAAGCAGCTTCCCCCACAACAGGCTGCTATAAGAAACAGGAATCGTCATAATACTTTTCAGCGTATCGTCTTTTTCTTCCCTTGCTATGATATACCCGGCAATAAGGGCAATACACATGGGAAAAATCATAGTAACATTATTTTTGATTACCTGTTCCGTAAAAACGGAAAATGTCCAAACCGTTCCGTCCAATGCCGTTGTCGAAAAGAGCGTTAATACAACGGAGAGCAGCATCAGAAAAACGCCTGCCCATATCATATGATACCGCTTTAATTTCCATATTTCAGTCTTAACCATGCGAAGCATATCATTCATCCCCTCTCCTTTTATACATATAATCAATCACCATAACAGAAAACAAAGCAATAACGGCTAAGATAATGATTGTCTGAAACGTAGTCGGAATTAAATATTCCAGCATTCCCACACTGTCCATAGCGCCATGTGCGGTTAAATCTCCCGCGCTCCATAGAGTTGTAAGCGGAATTGGCATCAACCAGCACACCGCTTTAGGCAGCGCTCCGAATGATGATTCGGCTGTCATACTTAAAACACTGTAAAAAACACACAATAAAACGGAAAATATATAAGTCTTACTAAAGAAAACCACGAGAACGACCAACGGAAGCGTTCCGGCTGTGGTAAATATCCCCATTTCCAATGCGAAAAATAATCGGTAAGCAATATGGTTTACTTCTGCGATTAGCCCGCCGCACAGGATTGCTATGAGAGCCGATGTCAGGCTAAAAATAATTCCAAAAAAGAATAAGGTAATTATTTTCGCGAAAATCATCTGCGAACTTGTTATGGGAATCGTGCGCAGGTTTTTAAATGTATCATTATCCCGTTCCATGAAGAACAGCATGGCTGCAATCACCCCAATCATGCACGGTAAAAGCAATTCTACCCCATATCCCATAACCAATTGAAAATAATCATTAAAAATTTCTGTTTTGCTGTCATATTGTCCCGCAGCCTGCGGCATTGTCATCACTACTGCCAGCGGTATGGGAAACAGAAACGCCGAAAACAACCAGACAGATAAATTTTTTGCGTTTTAATTTTGCAAATTCACAGATAATCAGTCTAAGCAATCCCTTCACCCCCTGTTACACGTTTGAAATAATCTTCAAGGCTTTCCTCCGAAGCTGCGGCCTGCGATACCTCCAGACCGTTTTCTACAAAAGCAGTAACAATCTTTCCAATAGGAATATTCATATTATGCAGCCGCATATTGTGGTCATCCTGTATCGTAAACCGGTTTTCATGGAAACCGCATTCCAAAATCCTTGCCGCCTGCGCCGTATCCGAAACGGTAAAACGGATATGCTTGCTGCTTTTTGCTTCCAGTTCCTCAAGGCTTTCTTCCTCTAGGAGCGTGCCGTGGTCAATAATTCCAATGTCATCAGCCAGCAATGCGATTTCGGAGAGGATATGGCTGGATATCAGGATTGTTTTCCTCCTCTCATTACAAAGGTTACGTATAAAAGACCTCACTTCCGCAATTCCGATTGGGTCAAGGCCATTGATTGGTTCGTCCAGTATCAAAAGCTCCGGGTCATGCATAACGGCAAGGGCAATCGAAAGCCGCTGCTTCATGCCAAGTGAATACTGAGAAAACAGCTTCTTATCCTTGTAGGGCAGACCAACCAAATCAAGTGCGTTCTTAATCGCATTGCGGTTTGGCACCCCGCGCAGGGTGGCAAAAATACGCAGATTTTCCGTAGCGGTCAGATTGGGATAAAATCCCGGGGATTCAATCAGGCTGCCAATACGGGGCAGTAACTTTTTTTCATTTGCCGCCAAAGGCTTTCCCCAAATTGTCACTTCCCCGGAAGTCGGCTGTGTAAGTCCAAGCAGCATTTTCATTGTCGTCGTCTTTCCGGCCCCGTTTCTGCCAAGCAGACCATAGATGCGTCCTTTCCGAACATGGATATTCAGATTGGCAACACTTTTCTGTGTTCCATACTGCTTTGTAAGATTCTTTGTTTCAATTACATATTTGCTCATTGTGAAACCTCCTTATCGTGGAATCCTCCCGGCTGAACCTCTTTCCGGGAAACGCCATATATCTCTTAACCGATATACCCAATCCTATCACTCAAACCTTGCATTAACCTTGCGCGAACCTTGCATTAGCCTTGCATTTAAAGAAACAAATTTCTGCAAATAATAAAATCCCCGCCGGACGGAGATTCTACTTCGCTGTAAAAAATGTCTTACATTTATTCTGCCAGCGGGAAAAGCAGTTTGAAAACAGTTCCTTCTCCCGGTGCGCTTTCCGCTGTTATTGTTCCATTCAGTTTAGATACAAGCTGATGTACGATTGAAAGGCCAAGGCCGCTGCCTTTTTCAGACCGCCCTTTATCGCATTTGTAAAGCCGTTCAAAAATATGCTTCAGGTCCTCCTTATCAATCCCCGCGCCGTTATCAGACAAAAGAATTTTTATATTCCCTTCCTGTCCTGATAAGACTATTTCCACTTTATCCGCATGGCTGTGGGAAATTATATTCTGTATCAGATTATTTAATATCCTCATATATCCGTCCGGGTCAATCTGCACCTTAAACGGCCGCTCCGGAATGTCAGCCGCGAAATCTATCTGCGCATCTTCAAATATCGGTATCCAGCAGGTCAGTATGTTCCGTGTCAGTTCCGTTAAGTCAACCGTGGATATATTCATTGAAAATTCATTCGAGCCCAGCTTGAACCAGTCAAAAAGTACATCTATATATTCTTTTAAATCGTACGCTTTCCGGCGGGCAGTTTCTATATAATCATCACGTTGTTTTCCATTAACAATCCCTTTATGCGCTGCGTCCAGATATCCGATTAGTGTGGTAAGCGGTGTCCTCACATCATGGGAAAGACTCGTCATAAGCTGCCTGTTTGTTTCATCTGTCTTATGACAGGCAGAAAGCCTGTTCTCGTAGGACAGGATAATATCATTAATCTCATAAGCGAGAGGGGCTGTAAGCTCATGTGTTTCTGCCAGGATACGCCTGTTCCCATTCCCATTCTTTATATCTTCCAGAGCCTCAGATATTTCCGAAATCTGCTTTTTCACACGCCGGACTGCCAGAACAGCCGCACACACAGAAACGAACGCAATACCAAACGCAATCGTTATAAATGCCTCTGTATACAATACTCACACCTCCCTGTTGAAACGATAGCCAATCCCTTTCACTGTCTGTATATACCGTGGACTGCCCGGATTTTCTTCTATCTTTTTCCGCAGACGGCTGATAATCGCCATAATGTTGCTGTCATCATAAACATAATCTTCTCCCCAGACATTCTCATAAATTTGCCGCTTTGTCAGTATCTTCCCCTGATTTTTAGCAAGAAGCAAAAGTATATCAAACTCTTTCGGCGGCAGTTCATAATCGCCATTTACCGCATGGACAGAGCGGTTGTTCAAATCAATAATCAGCCCATCAAAATCAAATGTCTGTACCTGTCCGTCTTTTGGGTTAAAGCGGGTGTAGCGCCTAATCAATGACAGGATGCGGGCAATCAGCTCGTCCATGTCAAAAGGTTTTGTCAGATAGTCATCGGCTCCCGCCCGCAGGCCGCGCACTTTTGAAGCACTGTCATTTTTTGATGTAAACATAAGGACAGGCAGGCTGCTCTCTTTTCTAATCTGCTCTAAAGTTTCAAAGCCGTCAAAACCGGGCATCATTACATCCAATATGACAAGCTGGTACTCTTTCTCCTTCAGTTGCCGCAAACCGGATTTTCCAAAATAACAGCAGTCAGCCTCTATGCTTTCCTGTAAAACACTTTGTTTAATCAATGTACAAAGCTCTTTGTCATCGTCTATAATCAAAATTCTGTTCATCGTTTACGTTCCTCCGTTTATCGGATTTCACATTTTTACCGGGAATACAGCCGCATTACAATTATATGCGGAGATTTCAGCAATGGCAAGTACATAAACAAAATACACAAACAGGAAAAGCCCTGCATGACGCAGAGCTTTCTCCATGATTTTTACCCTCTGTTTCCGTGTATTTTCTTCAGTCAAACACAAAGATATTTTTTAAGTTTTTCCCCTGCCGGGCCGCCTCAAAAGCCTCCTCAAAGGCTTCCAGAGGATAGACCGCGGATACAATCCTGTCAATGTCTAGCACTTTGGCTTCTACCAGTTTTAAACATTTCCGGTACTGAAGAAGGCTTGCCCTGCAGCTTCCCGTAAGCACCAACTGTCTGTAATGAATCTGATTGGTGTCAATGGTTACCATGCTTTTCCCCTCCGGAAGACCACCGAAGAAATTCACTCTCCCGTTGATGGCCAGAAGCTTTGGCGCCATTTCCTGAGCCTGGGGCGAGGGGCAGGCGGTAATACAGACCGAAACGCCCTCCCCTTTTGTCTGTTCGTTTACAAATTCTTTCAGATTTTCTCCCGCATAGGTAATAAAAGACGAATCAAATTCCCGGCACAGCCTTACCCTGTTTTCATTCAAATCGGTAATCATCACCTTCGCCGCCCCGGCCATTTTGGCCAGCATGCCGTGCATGATTCCGATGGGGCCGGCTCCGATAATCAAAACGCTGTCACAGGGTTTAATCCCTACCTGCTCAAAGCCGTTATACACACAGGATAAGGGCTCTAAGACCGCCGCTTTCTCAAATGTCATATGTTCGCCGATAGCAACGGGAACAATATTCCCCTGCACCACCGCCTCCTTCGGAATCGCCACATACTCGGCAAAACCGCCGTCCCGGTTGATTCCAAAGGCCTGATAATCCCGGCACAGATGGGTATTGCCCGATACACAGGCGTCACAGACGCCGCATCCCATGTTGGGAGCGATGGCCACCGTCATTCCCGGCCGGTAGTTTTTTACATTCTTTCCCGTTTTTTCGATAATCCCGGCAATCTCATGTCCGTAAATCCGCGGATTTTCTCTGGACACGTCTTTGTACCCGTTCTGAATCATCCGCAGGTCGCTGCCGCAGACAGCGGCAGCCTTCACCTTAAGCAAAATCCCGTTTTCGTCAATTTCCGGTACGGGAACCTCCTTTAGTGCGTAATCACTTTTTCCGTAAAACTGTAATGCTTTCATTTTCTCATCCTTTCAGATATCCCTTACCGTTCTTCCTTCGCCGCCGGTACGTTCCACGCCTTTATTCTAAGCCCCTCCGTATCCGTGGCTGTAAGGAGCCTTTCCTCCCCCGGGTTTAACCAGAACATACTGTCCGATACGGAAAATGACGTATCCCGAAGAGGACATTCTACGGTGACCCCCACCGCCGGATGCTTTCCGGTGTTGCAGATGCGGATTTGCTTTTGTCCGTCCCGCTCCCTGACAGCATATTCCAGCTTTGTCTGCGGCAGCGTAAGAAGCGAGCCTGTTTTCTGCTGATAATTTGCCCAGTAAAAGATTCCGTCCGCCTTCTCGCCGTCCATAAAAACCTCTGTTGTAAACAGGGCCGGACCGTCTTTTACCTGTTCTTTTTTCACCGGAAGATATCCCAGAAAGCTGACCGGCGCGCTGCCGCTTCCCTCAAATATCTTCTCGCTGATGACAGCCAGCTTTTCGCTATAAGCCCTGACGCAAACCCTCCATTTTCTTCCGTTAAGCTCTCCCGCGTCGTCCAGAAGGTAAACAGGATAGTCCTTATCCTCGCAGATTCGCATGGTTTGAAACAGCAGGCAGGCGCAAAGAGGCTGATAGCTGTCCTGAATCACATAATAGGAGAGCTTCGGCACCCCGTAATAATCAATCGTTGACCAGGAGCAGGCCGGATAAACGTCTGTCAGCTTGTAGTAACAGATTCCCGTGGACATGGGCCACCTTGTCCGGTACGCCTCCAGCGTATGCCGGATTGCCGTAGCCTGCGCCATCTGCGTCGCCCATATAAAGCTCTCCATGGTATCTCCCGCCGCAAACTCAGGCACTCTTTTTCCCAGATGCTCCATGTCGTTTGGTTCTAACTGGTTGAACCGGGGCGTGTGATGGCCGAAAGAGCCGAATCGCTCCGGCGGCCATTGTTCCATCTCCCCTGCCGGAACGTAACGGGCCACGCTTTCTATGTTGGGTGCGGAGGCCATGCCGAACTCTCCCATAAAGTGGGAACGCAGGTTCAGGCTCACATCAATGTCCTGCCTGTCCCAATAAGTGGAATAATTATGCAGCGCGCCGCCCCAGGGAGACGTTCTGTGAAAACACCTGCTGCCGTCCAGCTCATAGGCATACCTTGCCATCATATCCATGGCCTCTCCGTCCGCTTTCGCGGATTCGTTGCCGCCACACCACATAATCAGGGAGGGATGGTTGCGAAGCCTTGGCATATGGGTCAGCACCGTGTCCTCTAACTCGGCAATGGGCTGTTTCTTCTGGCTGTCCCAGCAGGTGGGCCACTCCTGCATCACCATAATGCCCAGCTCGTCGCACAAATCGTAAAACATCTCCGATTCCGGCATACCGCCGCCCCATGCCCGAAGCAACTGCACATGCTGCTCTTTGGCAAGCGTAAGGAACCGCCGGTAGGTTTCCTTTTTAAAGCGCAAAAGAACATCCAGCGTACACCAGTTGGTTCCTTTGATGAAAAGGGGCCGTTTATTTATCACGAACGTCCAGTTATGCAAATCTTCATAAGGGCCTCCCGGAAGCGGCGCCATTTCAATGGTCCGAAGTCCGAAAACCGTTTCAAAGCTTTTCTGATTTCCCGCCTCGTCCTTCACGGTCAGCATTAAGGTATAAAGATTGTGCTCTCCATAATCCACCGGCCACCAGAGTCTGGGGTCCTGAATCTGCGTCTGCAGGTGAACGCTCTGACCGCCCTTTTCAATCTCACAGGTATGTACGAAAAATCCGCCGGCGCCGTCGTGGTTTTTTCCCTCAATCTTTCCAAAGATTTCCGCCCGGCCCTCTCGTCCTTTTATTTTGACGCAGATATCCACAATGCCTTTTTCCGCGTCCCGGCAGGAAACCAGAGGCTTTTCGCACGAAAGCGTCCTGTCTTTTTCCTTAAGAGATACCGGCATCCAGATTCCCCGGCTGGGAAGACAGGCATAATGCCATCCGTAAACGCAGTTAATTACCACGCCGTCATGCCACCCCTCGTCGTTATCCATGTATTTTGACATGGGCTTTCTGTCTTCCGGAGAATTTTCGATTTTCACAATCAGCACATTGTGTTCCTTTAAAATCCCGCTCACGTCAAAGGAAAAACGGCCGAACATTCCCCTGTGTTCTCCCAGATAACAACCGTTCAGCCACACTTTGCCATAATGGCATACGCCCTCAAAACAAAGTACCGAAGCCGCGCTTTCCGGCTCCCGGTCAAATTCTTTTTTGAACCACCAGGTTTTATAACAGTACTCTCTCGCGACTGCATCCTGAAGCCCCACCGTAGGGTCCGGTATAATCCCGGCTTCCAGAAGAGCCGTGTGGACGCTGCAGGGGATTTTGGCCAAAATACTGCCTTCCCATTCCCCGCCGGCCAGTCTTTCTTCTTCCTCTCCGTCCCATGCCGCCTCCCAGAGGCCGTCAAGCGAAATTTCCTTCTCCTTATGGTATAAAAATTCTTTTCCGCTTACATTTCCGGGCAGCTCCCTATATAACGGCACCCATACGGACGGCAATTCCAGCATGGAGGGAGCCGGCGCCCAGCTTTCTTTTTCCAGTTCGTCCAGTGATTTTCTTCTTCCCTCTGTCCGTGTCATATCAGCGTTCCCTCAGCCTTCCTTTTCTTTAATTCCTCCACTATCGCCACCCCCGCGCTGGTTCCGATTCTCTCCGCGCCGGCTTCAATCATGGCAAGGGCGCTGTCCAGACTGCGAATCCCGCCTGCCGCTTTTACCTTTATTTCCTCTCCCACAAGAGATTTCATAAGCCGGACATCCTCAACCGTTGTTCCTCCTGTGCCAAATCCGGTGGAAGTCTTGATAAAGTCCGGTTTTACCTTAAGGGCAATCCTGCATAAAATTTCCTTATCCTCCCGGGTCAGATAACAGTTTTCAAAAATCACCTTTGAAGTCACGCCCGCTTTCCGGCACTCTGACACAATGCTTTCCATCTCTCTTTCTACGTAAGAAAGATTACGGTTTTTCAATTCCACAATATTGACCACATAATCTATCTCGTCCGCTCCCTCTTCTATCGCCCGTTTTGTCTCTTCCACTTTCATTTCAATTGTAGTCTGTCCTAAGGGAAAGCTGACGGCGGCTCCCACATGAACAGCGCTTCCCTTTAAATATTCTTTACATTTTTTGACGGGCGCTGAGTTAATGGCGACCATTTTAAAATCATAGGCTGCGCTCTCTTCGCAAAATGCCTTAAAATCCTCGTCGCTCACATAGGCTTTCAGCAGTGTCTGGTCAATCATTTTTGCCATTCCTTCGGGTGTAATTTTCATAATTTTTCTCCTTCCTTCGCGCTTACCTTTTGCGCATAAACAGATTTTCTTTCGTCGTCCATTTTTCTTCCAAGTTCTCCCATCATATCCGCCAGTTTCCGATAGACTCCCGCCCTCTTTTCATATTCCCTGTGATTTTCTTCCGAGGGCAGATAGCATTCCGCTCTCGTCCTTACCTTCATACGCGCCTGCAAATCGGGAATCATCCCCGCTCCGTAAGCCGCAATCATGGCGCTGGCATAAACCGCCGTGTCCGCTTCCGCCAGGGGCCGGTAGGGAAGCCCCAGAACGTCCGCCTTAATCCGGTTAAACACGTCGCTCCTCGTTCCGCCTCCCGCGCCGTAAATACAGTCCGGCGCTATTTGCGGGTTCTGCTCCTTTAAAACGGAAAAGTAATAAGCATATTCATAGGCCAGGCTTTCCATAATGCTCCGGTACATATGGCCGGACGTGTGGTAAAAGGAAAGCCCCCACCAGGCCCCTTTCACTCCCGGGTCGTTGGGACAGGTTCTCCCGGAAAAATGCGGCACAAAATACAGATTTCCGCTTCCCGGCTCTGATTTTCCGGCTTCCTCATTCCAGTAATCATAGCTCTTTCCGTTTCTGTCCCGGAACCATTTCAGGCAAAGCCCACCGCCTCCGATATAGGCCAGAGGCGTATACAGACCGTCGATAACAGACCGTGCAAACATCAGCGCCTGATTCTTTTCATCCGGCGTATAACGCTCCGTGCTGCAGGAAAAAATTGCCGCCGTCCCCGCCACGTCATAGACCATATCTTTCCTGACAATTCCGGCCCCCAACGCCGAGGCAGCCGAGTCCCCGCAGCCTGCCACCACACGGACTCCCTCCTTAAGGCCGCAGGCCGCCGCTGCCTCCCGGGTCAGCGTTCCCATCACTTGAAAAGGGCTTACGATAGCGGGCATCTTTTCCTTATCCACTCCAAATTCCTGCAAAAGGCCGTCGTCCCACCGCTTTTTTTCATTGTCCGCGAATCCCGAAAAATGCAGGTGGGTATAGTCTGTCCATGCCTGCTCCGCCTTAAGGCCGCACATTTTTCCCGCCGCGTATACGCCCGGAAGGACAAATCGCACGATACGGGCGTATTCCCCCGGCTTTTGCTCCTTTCGGTGCAGAATCTTAGGCCCGTGGGCATAGGTAACGGCGCCTCCCGTTTTCCTTACAATCTCCCGCCCCGCCGTTTCCTTCATCCGCCTTATGTATGGCTCGCAGCCGGTATCCAGCCAGGAATCGTAAACGCCTACCGCTTCAAAATCACGGTCTATTCCCATAATTCCCGCCATCTGCGCGTCAATTCCAAGGGCCCGCCCCTTTTCGACGCCGCTTTTTTCCATGGCCTCCTTCACCGTCCGAAGAACGGATTCATAAATATCGGAGGGCTCCTGGTACACCTGCCCGGCTCCGCCGTGTATCAGCCGGGAGGGTTCGAAGGCTTCTCCAGCCTTTTTCCCATCTATGGAAAAGACCACCGTTTTTGTTCCCTGGGTGCCGATATCGATTCCGATTACATAACTGTTTTTCATGCTTTCACCCCATTTCGGTTTCCCGGG
>CAJTMZ010000042.1:27857-28302 GCA_910577445.1 uncultured Lachnospiraceae bacterium
CGGAAACCGCCCGGATATCTTTTTGTCCCCGTTATCCCAGCATCTGCACGTCCATGTTAAGGAGACGGGCCGCCAGCCGTAATTCCTCTACGCAGTCTCCGTATACGCCGTGAATATGATTGCAGGGAAACTTCTCCAGAAATTCCTCCGCGCTGACGGAAAGCCTGGTAAAGGCCACGGGCCATGCGGGCGTGGTGGTATTCCCCATGGCCGCCATTTTTTCCTTTTCAAATTCCACAATTTCCGCCGGGACAATCGTCATCTTATATTTCCCGTTTTTTCTGGAAAGCCGGGCCAGCGTTACCTTTCCCGCTTTTGCAAAATGATGGACACTGGCTCCCCCTGCCGGGTAATAATGGGTCTCCGGGTAAAACGTTACATTTTTCAGGTTTTCGGCGGGGTCCATGGACGCGCCGGCAAAATAGGTGGCATGGGTTCCCGAGTT
>CAJTMZ010000042.1:28312-29684 GCA_910577445.1 uncultured Lachnospiraceae bacterium
GGAAAAGAACCACACATTATTTTCCCTGTCATAGTGGCGCACGTCCGCGAATAAAACCGGCATTCCCGTGAGCAGTTTGAAAATCTGCATGGTGAGGGCTCCGTCCATATCCGACTCCGTGGCGGCAACTATGGGCTCCTTGGGGCCGTCAAAATCATAGGGGTCGTTTAAAAATGCCTCGGCAATATCCATGGTCGCATAGCGGTCCGTCAAATCCCCGTGGGCCTTGATTCCCACAAAATCCAGTTTTCTTTTCTCAATAATCTGTTTCAGCCCGTAGTAGGAACGGATTTGAAGTTTCAGTTTCTCCGGCGTCAGCCCCTCCCCGTCATAGGCAATTTTGCCAACGTGTCCGGTCAGCCAGTCAAAGGCTTTCTCTACCTTTGACTCGGGAATCGTCTCCCCGGCGCGGATAATGTCGTCCTGCTCCACGTTCTCCACATCAATGCCAAATTCCTTCTGCCACTGCTCAAGATTCGCCACAGCCGTATACATCCCAAGCGGACGGCCCCCGAAATTTCCAAAGGTCATGCCCCGAAGCCGGCCCACCGCCGAAGCCGCTTTCAGAAAGGCAGTCATTTTGTCTAAAACCTCCTTTTCCCGGATAGACCCCCACAGCTTCTGGTACTTTACGTTTAACTGCTCTAAGGTGCCCGCGGCGGCCATCATTCCCACCATGCCGCATTCCGACGGGTGCAGATTGCAGAACAGAAGGTACGGTCCCGGCGCGAAGTTCTGCGCAACGGCGGTAAACTGGGGATAACACCAGATGGTATAATTGAAAATGGTGGCCTCCACCCCGGCTCTTTGCAGCTTCACGGCCTCCCTTTTCGCCTCTTCGTTGGTGTGAATCGGAACCTCTCCCGCCACCACCTCAAAAAGTCCTGTGGCCTCCAGCGTTTCCTGTATTTCCCTCTGATAATCCATATTCAGCTTTGCATACTCCTGATGCAGGTATTCCCTTCCGTCCGACATGGTCAAAATGCCGACCTTTATTTTTTTCATGTCCCTTTATCCTCGTATAATAAGTGTATAGCCAGTAGAAATGATGGTTATGCACTTATTCTTTCTATAGATTTATAGATGATCTGAGACACCTGGGATAAACCCTTTCCATCTCATCTACATTGGTTATTAGTTTCATAGGTTATTCTGTGGTATGATATCAGCAGAGTCTGATGTCTAGAGGCACTGCTTTTTGTCCTTTCAGTCCGGTTCCCGGTGTCTGCTTATGGAGCTTGCAGCCTGAATCATATGTCACATTCCGCTTACTCAGATGTTTCATCCCCTGGCGTACAGCACCAGCAAAAGAGCTGCTAGGGTGCATGCTTATTGCGCGAGGTTTCGGTCAGCATATGATTCCCAGGATAAA
>CAJTMZ010000043.1:0-6596 GCA_910577445.1 uncultured Lachnospiraceae bacterium
ATATAAGGAGCGGCTTATGGCCGCTCCTTAATCTATCTTTACCGGGAGGTTTCCCCTTCAATAAGCGTAAGAAGTTTATTTCTTGCCGCAAGCAAATCCTGACCCTTACGGGTATAGGTGCGGAAATCGCGGCAGACGCTTTGGATAAGCGAATCGGTTTTTTCGGGAGACAGGCAAAGCGCCTGAACAAGAAGCTCATAATCCTCGGCTCCGGCGCGCTGGGCTTCAAAGCGCATGCTTTTAAGGGGCCCCATTTGGCCGGGATACACAATGTGGGCGTCTCCGGCGGGCAGCAGTTCGCCTTTGTGGGGGCAGCAGGCGCTGTGCCAGATGTCGCTGCCGATGTAATAGTTAAAGCCCCAGTGGAGAAATCCTTTAAGCCGGTAGAGGGCGGCCATCCAGAGAATGAGACGGCTCACGGTAAGGGGCAAATCCATGCTTCGGTTCATTATGGGGCCTGCGGGAAAAGCGCAGGTATAAAACCACATTTCTTCGCCGGCCGCTTTCAGGGCTTCGTATTCCTCCTTCCATTTTTCATAGGTATCCTGCTTGGGAACCCAAATGTCAATCGCTCCGCCTAAATTTGTGGTCTCCACGGCCTCAACGACAGGGATTCCGGGGAGAAACTTACGGAATATTCCGGCAAGGATGCGGTAAGTGCCGTCGTTGCAGGTCTGAGGCTCGTCGGCCAGAGACTGGGTCATGCAGCCCTGCCAGCGGTTTTTCCTGATAATTTTTGCCCATTCGGAAAAATAAAGGCGGAGCTGGAGATAGCCTTTGGGCGTGGTAACGCCGGTATCGGCGTCCCATTCGGGATAGTATTCGCTGTCGTCCCAGACCCGCCAGTGGGCGATGGGGCCTCCGCAAAGCCATCTGGCCCCGGCGGCTCTGGCAATCTGTCCGGCGCGCTCTGCCATGGAAAAGTCAAAACCGCAGAGCTGGCCGTTTTGGTAGACGGGTTGTCCGGAAGGCAGGAGTATGTGGGTGCAGCGCATTTCCACCTGCGCTTTCACATAGCGGCGGTACAGCCGCCAGTATTCCGGGCTGTTTTTTTCCACGTTATGCTGAGAGGCAAGGCCGTTGTAGTCAAAAAAATTCAGCATGCCAAGACGGCTGGCGGAAAGAGGCGGCACCAGGGCGGCGCCGACGCGGCATTTTAAGGGGATTTTAGTTTCACGCTCCCCCTCAAGGATACACAGTTCTCCGGCATAAAAGGCGGGAACGGTATCCGGGCCGGCTTCCACGCACACATAAAGGGCAAGCCTGCCTTTGGGTCGGCGTTCCTTTACGGGAAGCAGAGCGTCATAGACTTCAAAAGGCGCTTTTCTGGTAACAAAATCCTGACAGCGGCTGTAGTCGGTAGTGGTCATCATCCTGCAGTCGGTATTTTCGTTTACGCCTACAGGGAGCAGCCAGTAAAGTCTGGTTTCCAGGCCGGCAGCCTCCTGATGCCAGGAAAAGGTAACGCGCAAAGTCCCGGAAGGAACCTCGCCCAGAACCTGACAGCCGCAGTGGCCGCCTCTTGGCAGGGTAAGCTGCATCAGGGTGTCCCCGCTGTGGGGAGAGTCGGGGTAGAGCCAGTCTGTGTCGGTAAAAACGGAATATTTCATAATGATGTCCTTTCAGGTTTCGTTCCGCCCTCGAACGCCGGGGTATCGTCCGGGGTGACGGCGGGAATTAATATGGTAACAGTGGTGCCTTTTCCAGGCGTGCTTATGCATGAGAGACCGTAGGGTTTTCCATAGGCAATCCGAAGACGCTCGCAGATATTGCGCACGCCGTATCCTCCGGAGGCGTCGTCCGTATACCGGGACTTTACATGCGCGTCCCCGGGCATCTCCTCCGTGTCTTTGCGGGGAGCCGGGGAAAAATTCATCCGCAGGGTTTCCTCGTCCATGCCCACGCCGTCGTCCTCAATGGTGATGGTCACGCGCTTTTTGCTGCGGGCGGTGGCCACCCTGAGACGGCCCTTCTTGGAAGGCTTTTCAAGGATGCCGTGGATAATTGCGTTTTCTATCAGCGGCTGTAAGGTGATTTTGACAATCAGGCATTTGCCGGCCGATTCGTCCAGACGCCAGTCAACCTGCACTCTGTTTTCAAAACGCATATTCTGGATGTCTGTGTAAAGCTGCGCGTGCCGTATTTCATCGGCCAGCGGGATACGGTCGTTCCCGCCGCTTAAGGAAATCCGGTAAAACCGTCCCAGGGCTTTTACCATTCGGCTTATTTCCGGAACGTTGCGGGAGATGGCGGTGCAGTTGATTAAATCCAGCGAATTATAAAGGAAATGGGGATTAATCTGGGCCTGAAGGGCTTTCAGCTCCAGATTTTTAATCTGCTGTCCGTACAGGACTTTTTCCTCCATCAGTCCGTCGATGCGGTTCATCATCTGGTTAAAATTTCCCATTAGCTGAGAGATTTCGTCATTTCCGGAAAGCGCCATCCTCACGTCAACGTCTCCCTGTTCCACCCGCCGCATGGTCTGGGCCAGAAGGAAAATCCGGTTCAGCGTGGATTTGCTTAAGGCGACGGCAAGCAGGTAGGCGGCTACGCCGAGAATGGCCACGATTATCAGCATTTCAGACCGCAGTTCGTGGCTCAGGCGGAAAATATCGTTAAAGGGAAGGAGGGATACCATGCGCCAGCCCTCCATGGAAAGGGCGCGGCACTGGACGTAATAATCCTCTCCTTCTATCTGCACCGGCTCCCATACGCCGGTATCGGAGGCGGGCAGAAGGCCGGCAAGAGCCCCGAAGGACTTTGGGGCCGGACTGCCGGAGGAATGGTATAAAATCTCGTTTTCCCGCAGAAGCAGCAGGATGCCGTTTTCGGTGACGGAGGTGTTTTCCGCGAGGCTGACAACATGTCTGGCGTCGATATCCGCGCGCAGAACGGCAAGGGGCGTTCTGACGCTGCGGGGGTTATAAATGACCTGCATGGAGGAAAACCACTCCCTCTCGCCCTCCGGCTGGTCCGCGAAATCGGGCGGGGCAAACCAGGTTCTTCCGTTTTGGGCGGAAAGGGCGGTGTACCAGTTGCTGCCGGAGACTTCCCGGAGCTGGACGATGCTGTTCTGACCGGAGGCGTAGAGGTAATCGTTGTCGGCGTACAGGCGGATGCGCTGGAGGCCGGAGAGATTACATAAATACGCAAAGGTAAGGGCGAGCTGGTCGGAATCCTCAAGCCGGCTGATATAGGTATAGTCTTCAGGCGCGTTGGAGGCCATGTCGTAGACGATGGGGTCCATTACGAGAATGTCGAGCACCTCGTCCAGCTTTCTGAAGGTCTGCTGCAGGGAGAGGAAAGTATCGTCAAAGGCGTTCTGGGCGGCGGTCAGAGTCTGCTTTTGCATGACGCCGCGCACCCGCAGACAGGCATATACGGTAAAAAAGCCGAGAGGAAGCACTACCAGCAGAAAATATATGCACAGGAGTTTGGTTTTCAGGCTGCTCGTTTCCGCGCGGCGAAAAAAGCCGGACTTAAATTTCATTTCGGTGTCTCTCCCTGTATTCCTTGGGTGAAAGTCCGGTTTCCCGGGTAAACAGTTTCGTAAAATATTTGCCGTCGGCGTAACCTACGGACCGGGCGACCTCATAAAGCTTTTTGCCGGAACCGGCAAGCAGTTCCTTCGCATGCATGACGCGGAGCTGGGTAAGCCGCTGGTTGATGGTTTTACTACAGCTTTTTTTGTAGGCGGCGCACAGGTAAGTATAAGTAAAACCAAGCTCCCGGGCCATATCCTGAACGGTCAGGCCGCAGTCCGTATAATTTTGTTCCAGATACCGCTCCACCCGGGAGACAATGTCTGTATCCCCATCGGCGAAAGCGGAGAAATATTCCCCGGAAAGGGAAAACAGAATATCCCATAGCTTCGCCAGCGTATCCTGCCCGGCCGCCGTGTAAAGGTAGTAGTCGGCGTTCTGGGTGATGGCGGTGATATTGCAGTTTTCGGCGGCGTTTAAAAACACATAAACAATCTGGCGGTAAAAATGACGGAGATAAGAGGGCTCTGTTCCCTCGCACCGGCGAATTTCCCAGTAAAATTTATGCAGAAGATTTACAGTCTCCGTTTCCCGGCGGCGTCTTACAGAATCGGAAAGCTCGTCAAGCTCCGCCTGGCTGTATTGGAAAATTTTGCTGCCAAGAGGCGTATCCGGCCTGCACTCCCCATGGAAAAACAGCTTTCGCTCATCTTCCTGATTGTCCGATTTTTGAATATCCCTTATCACATCCCGCAGGGCCTGCTCCACTTCCTCCAAATCAATGGGCTTTTCCACATAACTGGCAGCTTTCAGTTTGATGGCGCCCTTTAAGTATTCTTTATCCGAGTAGCCGCTCAGAAAAATAAACTGGCATGCGGGATGAAACTCACGGATGGCGGCAGCCATTGGAAGGCCGTACATCCGCGGCATTTTGATGTCGCTGATTACGATATCGGGATGGCTGCTGCGCGCCGTATCTATGGCCTCGACGCCGTCAGAGGCCTGTAAGACCCTGGTTATCCCCAGCTCCTCCCAGGGAAGATGGTCGCACAGCACTTTTCTTGGCATGGACTCGTCGTCAACAATCAATACGGTAAAATTCATCAACATTCCCCCTTGAAAATCTGCTTCATATGTCAATGATATACAAAAACAAAAAACTTTTCAATTTAAAAATAATAATATTCATGTGCAAAATGGCAAACAACATAATTTTGTACCCTTTTCGAAAATTCGTCCCATTGTATTGGACGGAAGGGGTCTGTTAAGATAAAACTGCAAAGACGCACCGGGAAATTGTAAAAAGGAGGGCAAAAGGAGGAAAACTTATGCAAAGCAGAAAACATCCGTTTTTATATGATTTGCGCCACAACAAGACCAAGTGGCTGATGCTTCTTCCGGCGGCGGTCGTGGTGATTTTAATGTGTTACATTCCAATGGGAGGGATTGTCCTTGCCTTTAAGAAATACAACTACCATGACGGCGTTTTCGGAAGTCCGTGGGCAGGGCTGGAGAACTTCCAGTATTTTTTCAAGTCGGGTAAAGCCTGGCTCACCACAAGAAACACCATTCTCTATAATATCGCGTTTCTGTGCGTGAACACTTTTCTGCAGATTACATGCGCCGTTTTACTGAGCGAGCTTGCGGGAAAGGCATTTAAGCGCGTTACCCAGTCGGTGATGTTTCTGCCGTACTTCATTTCCTGGGTAGTAGTGGGAGCCTTTGTTTATAATTTGTTTAATTATGAATTTGGGGCGGTCAATTCATTCCTTAAGAGCGTGGGAATGGAGCCTGTGGATGTCTATTCCAACAAAAACGCATGGCCCGTGATTTTGATTGTAGTCAGCGCTTTTAAAAACGTAGGATACGGCACGGTCATGTATCTGGCAAGCATTGTCAACATAGACGGGGAAATGTTTGAGGCAGCCGATTTGGACGGCGCTACCATGTGGCAGAAAATACGCTACATCACGCTGCCATGTATACGGCCTACGGTGGTGATTCTGTTCCTGCTTGCAATCGGGACGATTATGAAAGGAGACTTTCAGATGTTCTGGCAGGTAACGGGAAACAATCCCATGGTATTGGATGTGACGGACGTTATCGACACCTATGTGACCCGCTCACTGATGACGCTGCAGGAATTTGGAATGACCAGCGCGGCAGGGCTTTACCAGTCGGGAATTTCCTTTGTGCTGGTTCTGGCGGCTAACTATATTGTGAAAAAAGTGGAACCCGATTACGCGCTGTTCTGACAACGGACAGGAGAAAAAGGAGGCGTTATTTATGCGGAAAATATACGGACAGAAAAAAAGACGCGTAAGCTCTGACCGTCTGGTGTTTAATATATTGTCGTTTACGGTGCTGACGGTACTGTCCCTTATCTGTCTGCTGCCTTTCTGGCTGGTGGTCAGCGGTTCGTTTTCGGACCAGCAGTCCATACGGCTGAACGGCTACCGGCTGATTCCCGAGAATTTTTCGGTGGATTCTTACCGGATGCTGTTCCGCATTCCGGAGGAGCTTTTGCAGGCGTATGGAATTACGATTTTTGTGACGGCGGCGGGCACGGGCCTTGGGCTGTTTATCACCAGCATGGCGGCATATGTGCTGGCGGACAAAGAGTTCCGTTACCGCTATCAGGTATCGTTTTTCTTTTACTTTACCTCGATTTTTGGCGGCGGTCTGGTTCCCTGGTACATATTTAATACCAAGTATCTGCACTTTCACAACAATATCATCGCGCTGATTCTTCCGATACTGGTCAATGTGACTTATCTGCTTATTCTGAAAAGTTACATGATGAATATTCCGGATTCCCTTTATGAATCCGCCAGACTGGACGGCGCGGGGGACTGGGTGGTGTATTTCCGGATAGCGCTTCCGCTGTGCAAGGCGGGGCTGGCTACGGTAGGATTATTTATCGCCCTCAACTACTGGAACGACTGGTACAACGCCATGCTGTTTCTGGACGAGGGAAAAAGAGAGCTTTATCCGTTGCAGTATTATTTAAATAATATACTGACAAAGGCTCAGGCAATCAACGCGGCCGCGGCCCGCAGCGGGATTCCGGCCTCCGACGTGCCCAGCGAGCCAATGAAGCTGGCCATGACGGTG
>CAJTMZ010000043.1:6606-29166 GCA_910577445.1 uncultured Lachnospiraceae bacterium
CAACCGGCCCTATCGTACTGCTCTATCCGTTTTTACAGAAATATTTTGTAAAGGGGGTTACTATCGGCGCGGTAAAAGGATAGGCCGCGAAAGAATACGAAAACATTGAAACTTTTAAAAATATAAAGGAGGAAAAAGTTATGTTTAAGAAAAAAGGAAAGGTTTTGTCATTATTGCTGGCGCTGGTCATGCTGACGACTGTACTTGGCGCCTGCGGTTCCGGTGATTCCGGCAAGGAAAAGGATACGGGCGCGCCTGCAGATACGCAGACGGAAAGCCAGTCTGATGGAGAAGAGACGGCGGACGCCCAGACCGAAACGGAAGAGGCATCCGGCACAGAGGAAGCAGGGCCCGATATTTCCGAGGAGGTTACGCTCGTTATGTATTTAATCGGCGACCGTCCTGCGGACAACGACGAGGTATTTGCAAAGATTAACGAACGTTTAAAAGCGGAAATCAACGCGACAATCGACGTGAAGTTTATGAGCTGGGGCGAATACGAGCAGAAATACCCTTTGATTTTTGCTTCAGGCGAGGACTGGGACATCATTTACACGGCTGACTGGTGCTTCTATAACGCACAGGCCACCAAACAGGGATTTTATGAGATTACGCGGGAAGCGCTGGAGACCTACGCGCCGATGAGTGCGGAAACAATGTATCCCGAAGCATGGGAGCAGGCAAAGGTTGACGATAAAGTTTACATGCTTCCTATGAATTACAAGGAAATTACAGCTTATGTTTACATGGTAAGAGGCGACCTGATGGATAAGTACGGCATCACTTCCGTTGCGTCACTGGACGAAGCGGAAGCTTATATGGACGCCATTGTGGCTAACGAGCCTTCACTGATTCCTATCGACGTAGGTTCCGATTACGACAAGCTTTTCCTTTTCGACCGTATGTGGAAGAAAGCGAACTGGGAGAGCGAGGAGAAGATAATCGGTATCGGGCCCTGGCAGGTAATGGCAAGCGTAAGCGAGGTTGACGACGGCGCCGCGGTTATGGGAAATTATGACCAGTCGACGTTCCAGGATACAATCGCACGTTTGAAAGACTGGAAGGACCGCGGATTCTGGAGCAAGAATGCGGTTGTCAACACACAGAACAACACGGAAAGCTTCCAGGCGGGCCGTTCCGCGCTGGCAATGATGAATGGAAATACGGCAAAGAGCGTTTACGCGTCTGTTACGGCAGAGCATCCCGAATGGGACGTACGCGTATTTGACGCACAGGACGGCGTACCTCCGGTACTCAATTCTTATCTTGCAAACGGTATGAGTATCTTTTCCAAGTCCAAAAATCCGGAGCGGGCTTTAATGGCGCTTGACTATCTGCGCAATGATAAAGAAGTAAACAGCCTGTTCTGCTATGGAATCGAAGGAAAACACTGGGAAGCGTCAGGAGACCAGGCATTGGTATCCCTTCCCGACAGCGCAAATTATGCCTATGACGGCAACTGCAACTGGGGCGTAAGAAACGATGCTAACTGGCGTGTGATTGAAGGCGGAATCCCTAATCTGCAGGAATTAAATAAGAGCTGGCAGGAAACCGCCAGAAGCGAGCGTTACCAGACATTTGTATTTAACGATGAATCCGTAAAGAACGAGATAGCCGCTATGGGTGAAATTTTCGACACGGATTACAAGCTTCTGGGACTTGGCTTTACGGATGACCCGGAGGCGGACATTGCAAAGCTTCGGGAAAAGATGGAAGCGGCAGGAGCACAGAAAGTTTTTGATGAACTGCAGAAGCAGGCGCTGGAATTTCTGGCGGCGCAATGAAAATTGCTTCAGCAACTGATTTTGGATTAAAACCGGGCAACAGTCCTCTGCTCACCGGAATACTGAGAGAAGCCCTTTTATCTCTGAGGGGGGCGGAGGACGTGGTTTTAAGGTTTGAGCCCGGAGAATATCATTTTTATCCGCAGGGCGGATTGACGCGGAAGCTGTGTATTTCCAACCATGACAGATGGGACGGACATACAGCGGCTTTCGCGCTTGAAGGCTTTGACAACTTTGTAATTGACGGAGGCAGGAGCAGGTTTATTTTTCACACGGAGATACTGCCTTTCTATATTGCGGAGTGCCGCAATATCCGCCTTCAGAATTTCCTCATGGATTATGCCCGGCCTTCCTATTCGGAGGGAACCATTGTAAGCGTCAGCCCCCGGCAGATGACGGTTGAAATTGATGAGGACAAATGGGAGTGGCAGATAAAGGATAAGTGTCTTTTCTTTTCAGGAGAAAACTTTGGCTATCCCCTGCATCTTTGGCTGGAGATGGATGGCAGGGAGAAGGGGCCGGCTTACGGCACCGACGACCTTTATATCTGTGCCGGCAGCCAGAAGGTGGGGCTTCACCCGCTGATTGAGGAAGCGGGCGGCGGAAGGGTGCGCTTTACCCTTCAGGGTGAGGAACGCTTTTTTGAGGGAAGCCGGGCGGGAAATAAGCTGGTATTCCGGCACCACCCGCGCAGCCACCCGGCCTTTTATGCTGTGGACTCTGCCGGTCTTGTTCTTGAGAAAATCAGGGTCTGCCACGCCGGAGGCATGGGCTTTCTGGCGGAAAGATGCAGGGATGTGAGCCTGCTGCGTCTGGAAGTAATGCCCGATGAAAAGAATCCCCGCTGTTTTACGGCGGCGGCGGACGCGGCCCACTTTGTAAACTGCGGGGGTGATATCCTGTTGGAGGAGTGCCGCTTTGAGCAGCAGATGGACGACGGCTTAAATATCCACGGCTTTTATTCGCCGGTGGTAAAAAAGGCGGACGAGTATACGCTTTTGCTGGGCTGGGGGCACAGAGACCAGCAGGGAGTGAGGCTGGCCAGAGAGGGAGACGAAGCGGCTCTTCTTGACGCCGGAAATCTTTATCCTTTCTGGAGGGGCCGTTTTGAAAAGGTAAGCATGCAGGAGGAAAACGTAGTGGTCAGGTTTGACAGGAAACTGCCGCAGGTTTTACCTGAAAATACGGTGGCGGAAAACCTGACGCTTTCTCCTAAAGCAGTTATCAGGAAATGTATTTTCCGGAAAAACCGCGCAAGAGGTATCCTGCTTACCTGCAGAGAGGCGCTGGTGGAGGATTGTCTGTTTGAAACGGCCGGGGCGGCCGTCTATATGGAGGGCGAAGCCTGCTACTGGTACGAATCGGGCGCTGCGAAGGCAGTAACGCTCCGGCGCAACCGCTTTATAAACTGTTCCTACATTCCCGCCTGGGGCGAAGCGCCGGTTACGGTTCATCCAAAAGTTAAGAGCAGGGAAGGGGCGTTTTATAACGGAAAGCTGACGCTCTCGGAAAACGAGTTTTACTGTTTCGACGAACGGGTTTTATTTGTGAGGGGGACGGAGCAGATTGTTTTAGAGAACAACAGGTATTACCGGACAAATAAATATGAAAAGCGGGAGGGAGCGCGGTTTGACATTGACGGCTGCGGTTCGTTCCTGAAAGATTACGGGTTAAATGAAATATGAGAATCAACGGGCCGGGGGTATACCTCCGGCCTGTTTTTCATACATATGGAATAAAGTATAATTGAATGAGGCGTGGCGTGACGGACAATCAGAACAGGGTTTTAAAGCTGGTAATGGCGGGGATACTGCTGTTTTCCATGTTTGTGGTGGCGAGAGAGGGGGCGGCCTACGTTAATTCCCGGCAGGTGGAAAGCAAAAAGGATATTTGCGTGGTGATAGACGCGGGGCATGGAGGCTCCGACCCCGGAAAGGTGGGAGTCAACGACCAGTTGGAGAAGGACATCAATTTAAAAGTTGCAAAGATTTTAAAGCAGTTTCTGCAGTCGGAGGGAATAAACGTGGTGATGACCCGGGAAGGGGACGACGGCCTGTACGATGAAAATGCTTCCAATAAAAAGGTACAGGATATGAAGAAAAGGCTGGAAATTATTGAGGAGGCGGACCCGGAGCTGGTGGTCAGTATCCACCAGAACAGCTACCATGAGGAATATGTGAAAGGAGCCCAGGTGTTTTATTATGCCACCAGCCAGAACAGCAAACGGCTTGCGGACATTATTCAGGAGCAGCTAAAGAGCCTTGATTCCGAAAACCGCAGAGAGGCAAAGGGAAACGACAGCTATTTCCTGCTGAAAAAGACTTCCAAACCGATTGTGATTGTGGAGTGCGGATTTTTATCAAACAGAGAGGAAGCCGAAAAGCTCTCCTCCGACAGCTATCAGGAAAAAATGGCGTGGAATATTTATATGGGGATAATGGAGTATTTAAATACAGAAAAATAAAAGCAGAAATAAAAAGGCGGCTGACCCATTGATGGTCAGCCGTCTGTTTGCGTATCAGTCTTCGTCGTCAGGTCTGGAAAATTCCGAAAAGGAAATGTCAATATCGTTTTTCTTCATAAACAGCAGGCCGAAGGAACCCGGACCGCAGTTGCTGGCAATGGAGGAGGAAGCTTTCTGCAGGTAAACCCTCTCAAAAGGACAGTATTGCCGTACCAGTGCCTGAATGTACTGGAGCTTTTCAGAATCCATACCGGAATAGGTGATAAAGAGAATGCGGCGGTCGATATTTCTCGGATTCGCCAGTATTCTCCGGACATAGTGTTTCGCGATGTGCGTAAAATCTCCCATTTCCAGACCGCCCACAACCATTTTGCTGTTACGGAGCATAATAACCGGGTGCAGCAAAAGGGCGTCGCAGAGAATCTGTACTTTTTTGGATATTCTTCCGGCCTGGCACATCATATGGGTGCTGTCGATGACGAAAGCCGAGGATATATAGTGCCGGAGCTTTTTCACGGTTCTTATGATTTCCGCTTTTGCAATATGTCTTTCCGCCATGGAAGCGGCATACAGAACCGACAGGCCCATGCTGCTTGAAAGGTGGCCGGAATCCAGAACCGTAACGTTTTCAAAGGATTTTGCCGCCTCAAGGGCATTGTAATATCCCTGGCTGGCATGTTTTGCCATTGTGATGTGTATGATATTCTGGGCTTCGGTAAGCTTCTCGGCAAAAAATTTCTCGTAATCCTCCACCTCGGGGGGCTGGGAGAATCCGGTGTTGCCGCCGGCTATATGGAACAGCAGTTCATCCGCCTTCAATTCCAGTTCATCCAGGAAACGTCCCTGTTCGGTACAGACATAGTAAGGACAGACGGATATTCCAAACTCGTTTTTCAGGGAATCCGGAAGGTCGCATACGCTGTCCGTTGTAATCATAAGGGAAATTCTCTGGGCCTGCTCAAAAATCAGGATATCTTTATCCAGCTCTGAGGGTTTGGCCTCTATGTTCAGTTTTACCAGCTCCTGCGGCAGAATACTAAGGACCGCCGCTTCAAGCAGGGCGCCGCTGACCGGCTTTGCAAGATAGCCGCTGAAGCCCTCTTTCCGGTAAAGGAGCTGGTTGTTGCTGCCGGCGTTGGCGGTCAGGGCGATTACGGGCACATCCTGACAAAGTCCGCCGGGCTGTGAGCGCAACGCGTGAAGGCATTCTATTCCGTCCATTTCCGGCATCAGGTGGTCCATTAAAATAGCGTCATAGTGGAGCTTCTGCGTCAGTTTCAGACACTCGGCGCCGTTTAGCGCCGTATCTATCTGGACTTTTGTTTCAGAAAGCAGCTTGCGCACCACAATCAGATTCATTTCATTATCGTCCACCACGAGGATGTGGGCTTCAGGGGCCTCAAAGCTCTGCTGGTAATGTTCCCCTTCGTGGGTCCTCATGCGGGATTCCAGCGTAAAGGTTCCAAGCTCTTTGCCGTCCACAATATCCTGTTCCAGCATAACCAGGAAGGTCGACCCTTTGGTATAGACGCTGTTGACGCTGATTTCGCCGCCCATCAGTTCCACTAACTGCTGAACGATGCTCAGCCCCAGTCCGGTGCCTTCAATATGGCGGTTTTTTTCTTCGTCCACTCTTTTAAAAGCATTAAAAATGTAGGGGATATTTTCTTTCTTTACACCCAGTCCGGTATCTTCTATGGAATACCAGACGCGTACCCGGTTTAAGCCCAGACGCTCGCACCGGACGGAAAGGGTGATGGAGCCTTTGCTTGTGTATTTCACGGCGTTGTTGAGCAGATTAATCAGTACCTGCTTGATTCGCACCTCGTCGCCGCAGAGCATGCTTGGGATTGAGGAATCCACATGCAGCCGAAATTCCAACCCCTTTTCCCTGGCTTTAATCCAAATCATATTGACAATTTCAGAAAAAAGGGACCCTGTCTCGTAAGAGACGTTTACAATCTCCATTTTTCCGGATTTGGTTTTTGACAAGTCAAGAATGTCGTTGATAAGGGTAAGCAGCATTTTACTGGCGCCCTGGATATTCCTTGCGTTCTCGGCAACGTCGTCCGGAATGTCGCCGCGTAGAATAATTTCGTTTAATCCGATAATCGTGTTGATGGGAGTTCGGATTTCGTGGCTCATACTGGAGAAGAAATTATTTTCAGCCTTATTCAATTCCTCGATTTCTTTTTTCTGCTGTTTGGCAAGCTCGTTTTCCTCCTCATATATCCTTGTCAGGAATAAAAGCAGTATACTGGTGAGCAGACCCACAAAAATAACGGAGGCAGCGGAATCGAAAAAGGAATGGCTCTGGGTATTCCGGGCGATATAATCCGGAAACCGGTAGGCAATGAAGTAGCAGAGCAGGGTTTCCGCCGTGCAAAGCAGGAAAAATACAGCTTTCCGCCGGCCCTCCAGAGTGATGCTGATGTAAATGAAAACCAGTACGAACCATTCGGGCATTCCGCTGTAAAAGCCGCCCGCCGTAAAAAAGCTTATCGGGAAAAGCAAAAGGAGCAGCACGGAGATAGCGGTGGCTCCCGCATCGATGCAATCGTGCTGGATACTTTTTTTAACAATGACGGTTATAGAAAAAAGACTCGCCGCCAGTATCAGCAGATTGACAAGGCTTCTTCCCATGGGAAGTATGATTGCCAGCGCAATCATGCAGACGCCTGTAACGATACGGAACATACGTTCCTTCAGGCTGACTCTGTGGTCTAAAATGAGTTCAATCCATTTTTTAAACACCCGGTTTTCCTCCTGTTTTTATTATAACGCTGAAATGCTCTGGCAGACTTCATCGTATTTGCTAAGCAGCGCGGCGTGATTCTGGCGGATAAATTCAACATCCTCTGCTTTTCCGGCCAGTTCCAACTGTTTTGCCTGTTCCGAAAGCGCTTCCGCGCCGATGGTGAGGGAAGTGCTTTTCAGGGCGTGAACCTTAATGGCATAGTCTTTCCAGTTGGCGGCTTCATACAGGGAAGCGATTTCGTCTCTTTTTTCAGGGCCCTGGGAACAGAATAGCTGCAGCATTTCCGTATAAAAATCCGCCTCCCCGACGCAGTATTCCAGTCCGAGCTGTATGTTTATGCCGACCCGGGTAAGAGGGTCAAAGGGCGAGGCCGCGGCATCTTCATGTGTCACAGCGGCATCGTCCGCCATAACAGTTTCGTCCGCCATAGCGGTTTCGCCTGCCGGGGCGGTTTCATCTGCCGCAGATTCCGCTGCCGAAAGTATTTCGTCTGCCGTGGCGGTTTCATGCGCGGCAGCGTTTTCCGGCACCGTAACAGCTTCACTGGCCGCAGCAGTCTCATTTGCCGTAACGGTTTCTTCGGAAGAAGGCTCCGCGGCGTTGGGCGTAGTGCCGTACCGGACACAGTGTTTGGGAAGCACCCGGCGAAGCACCCGCTCAAGAACGGCGCGCTCAATGGGCTTGGGAATAAATTCCGTAAAGCCTTCGTGACGGAACATTTCCCTGGCTCCGCTGATGGTATTTGCGGTCAGGGCAATCACCGGCAAATCCCGATAAATACCGTTGTTGATTTCCCTGATTCTCTTCAGGGTTTCCACGCCGTCAAATCCCGGCATCATGTGGTCGAGGAAGATAATGTCGTAGGATATGGCGGAGCATTTTTCAATGGCTTCCTTTCCGCTTAAGCAGGTGTCAACCTGTATTCCGTAGCTGCCCAAAACGCCCTTTGCAACCACAAGGTTCATCTCCTCGTCGTCTACGGCCAGAACCCGGACACCCACGCAGGAGAAGGGCTTGCGCCCGGCAGCCTGGGCTTCTTCAAAGCCGTTTTCGGCAGCGTGGCCGTTAAGGAGGTTTACGACGGAAAGGGCAAAGAAAGGCTTGCGGATTATAAGAAGCCTGCTGTCTTTGCTGTGCACATAATCTTTTTCGGCAAAAAGAACTACCCGGAGGGAATCGGCAAGCTCTTCATAATAAGAAGGATTTTCTTCGTATTCGGACTGGGCGATAAATACATGGGTTAAGGTATGACTGCGCTGCAGCTTAAGCAGTCCGTCAAAATTGTGCGCCTGATATCCCTCGATGCCAAGTCCTTTGACCATATGCACAATCATGTTGTCATAATACCTTCTCACGTCGTCGTTGCTGTATTTTTCCGGACGGAAAAAGCAGGCGACGCAGAGCTGTTCCACATTGGAAATGGCCATGGCCGGTTCGTAACTCTCCACTCCCTGAGGAATAGAGATATGGGTGTGGAGTCCCTGTTGGACGTCGCTTTCAAAATGAATAAAACCGCCCATGGCGTAAAGCAGGCCCCGGGCAATGGGAAGCCCCAGCCCCAGTCCTCCGACCAGACGGCTGCTCCCGGAATCCGCCTGATAAAAATCATCGCACATCTGCAGAAGCTGGGAATCCGTCATACCGATTCCGGTGTCTCTGATATTGATATCCAGATTGATGCCGTAATTTTCCGGACGAAAGCCGACGCACACGTTAATGCCGCCTTCCTCCGTAAACTTAATGGAATTTTCCAGAAGGATTTTGAGAACGTGGGAAATTTTTTCCGCGTCCCCGATGAGAACGGCCGGTATTTTCGGGTCAATATCGAAAACCATCTCGAGCTGGTGGCGGCTGTTCTGAACGGCGGTCATTGTGATGATGTCGTTTAACACCGACGTAATCATGTAGGGTTCCTTTGCCGGAATGAGCGTGCCTTCCACGATTTCCGTATAGTCGAGCATGTTGTTTATCTGATTGGAAAGCCGCTTGCCGGCCAGTTGTATGGACAGCATATCCTCCCGGATTTCGGGGGAAATATCCTTTTCCAGTATGACCTCGCTGATGCCGAGAACCATGTTAATCGGAGTCCGCAGTTCATGGGATACATTGGACAAAAACTCGGCGTTCTGCTGTCCGGAAGTCTCCAGTTGGGCGAGGGCGTGCTCGTGTCTCTTCCGGGACTCCCGGCGTCTGTTGATGCGATACATTGCAATCGCCATTGAGCCAAGCACAACCATGGCGCCCAGACCAAGGCGCACCATATTTTTAACGCCCATATAAGGATTAATGGAGTGTAAAATAAAGAAATGATACAATAGTTCCAGCGCGTATAAAGCGGTCGTCATATAAAGGAGACGCTTTTTATCAAACATGGAAAAAATGAGAAGTATCATACAGGCTATGGCGGCTATGTCATAAAGGACAAATCTATGTACGCTGAAGAAAAAGAACCCGACCATCAAAAGGCCAGCGCATAAATTTTCATAAAAGGTTTCCTGTCCGAATCTTCCGATGTGGAGAATCCACACGAGGGAATTGCCAATGATAATAATGGGAACCATCCATGGTTCCCATGACATAGCTATTGTAACAAGAATCAGCATAGTGCCGAATAAGGTGACAATACCGGCCAGAAGAAGATGTAAGCTTGTTAGTCCCTTTGTTTTCATTTTTCACCGAGCCCCAATGCAATCCTGCGCAGAAGTTCCTGAGGGAGGAAAGGTTTTTTCAGGTAGTTAATCGCCCCCAGCCTGATTGCGCTGAGCACGTCTTCCTCATGTCCGGATGCCGTCAGGAAAATAACAGGAATATCCACAGAATAATTCTTCATGCGCTTATACGTTTCAAGACCGTCCATATCCGGCATGGCAATATCAAGAAGAATCAAATCAAAATCCTGATGGATAACCTTGGCAATCGCCTGTTCTCCCGATTCCGCAAGAACCACATCGTACTGCTTCTCCAGAATCATCTGTGTTCTCCTCAAATTCAGAGAATCATCATCCACTACTAAAATACGTTTCTGCATAACGGGTGCCTCCTTATAATTATTCCAACGATTCTAAAATTCCCACACTGAACATTTTAAAATACGAACGCAATAAAATCAAGTCCATTGATGCTATGAAATATTTGAATATTTCGGTATTAAATGGTAGAATATATTGCGCAAACAGACATAAAAACCATGTCTGGCGGCGGGATTCGGGAGTGGAAGAAAATGCGGAAAGAAAAAAGTAAAAGAAAAAAATCCGGTTTCAGGCGGCTGATTTTATTTTTGCTGGTACTTTTGACGGTGCTTTTGGGCGGCTGGTATTATCTGGCCGGCCGGCTTTACGGGGAAATCAATTACCAGGAGGCGGCCGGTTTTCGGGATAAGCCGTGGAAAGGCGGGGGAGCAGTCAATATCCTTTTAATAGGAAATGATTCCAGAGGAAACGATGAGAACGGCAGGTCTGACGCCATGATTCTTTTGTCCGTCAACGAAAAGGCCAAAACCGTTTATATGACCTCCATTCTGCGGGATATTTATGTGGAAATACCGGGACACGACGGGAACCGGCTGAACGCGGCTTACTCCTTCGGAGGGCCGGAGCTTTTGATGGAAACCATCGGGCGGAACTTTGACGTTGAGGTCAACCGGTATGTGATGGTGAACTTCGAGGCGTTCGCTAATCTGGTGGACGCCGTGGGCGGCGTGGATTTGGAAGTGTCGGGGGAGGAGATTGAATATATCAACGCCTATCTGGTGGAATACAATATGCTGACCGAAAGGCCGGAGGGAACGGATTATATGGACACCGCCGCAAGCGGACTCGTGCACTTAAACGGCCCCCAGGCTCTTGCGTACAGCAGGAACAGGTATATGGGAACGGACTTTGGAAGGACACAGCGGCAGAGAAAGGTTTTGTCCGGAGTCGTAAAAAATCTGCCTTCGGCGCTTTTATCCGGTCCCGGAGAGGTACTTAAAGGGATTTTGCCGAATCTGACGACGAACCTGACGAAAAGGGAATGCATGGAGCTCAGCCTCCTTTCGGGAAAGCTTCTTAGCTATGAATGGGAGCAGGGAAGCGTTCCTCTGGAGGGAAGCTATCAGAACGCAACCATCCGGGAAATGGAGGTTTTGCAGATAGACTTTGAGAAAAATAAGGAATATCTGCACGAACGGGCTTATTAAAGGTAGTCAAAAGACAGAAAGTGTGATAAAATTAAATCTCTGTGCAGACAAAATATCGGAGACATTGATAAAAAATGGATACGCGGATTGTAAAAATAGAGGAAGATAATATAGACCAAACGGTTCTTATAAGGGCCGGGGAAATAATAAAAAGCGGCGGTCTTGTGGCCTTTCCCACCGAAACGGTGTACGGGCTTGGAGGGGACGCTTTAAACGGAACGTCCTCCCGGAAAATCTACGCGGCAAAAGGAAGGCCTTCCGACAATCCGCTGATTGTCCACATTGCCAAAATGGAGGATTTGCCGAGAATCGCAAGAGACATTCCGAAGCAGGCCCTCGCCCTTGCCGGGAAGTACTGGCCGGGTCCCCTTACCATGATATTTAACAAGACGGAATGCGTGCCTCCTGAAACGACGGGCGGGCTTTCCACCGTGGCGGTACGGATGCCGTCCAATAAAATCGCCCGGGCGCTCATAGAAGCCTCGGGAGGCTACATCGCCGCGCCCAGCGCGAACCGTTCGGGGCGGCCCAGTCCCACGCTGGCAAAATATGTGGCGGAGGATTTGGACGGAAGAGTGGATATGATTATCGACGGAGGGGCGGCGGAAATCGGCCTGGAATCCACTATTGTGGATTTCACGGAGGAAAATCCCGTGATTTTAAGGCCCGGGTATATCACGGAAGAAATGATAAGACAGGCGATGGGCTGTCCGGCCGGCCGGAAAACGGTTTCCGGGGCGGGGGACGACGGAGAAGAAACGGGGGCGCCTAAAGCGCCCGGCATGAAGTACCGTCATTATGCGCCAAGAGGAAGTCTTACCATTGTGGAAGGGAAAAAGACGCGTCTTGTGTCCGATTTTATCTGCAGAGAGCTGCAGGGAGCAAAGGCGGAAGGAAAAAAAACAGGCGTGATTGCCACTGACGAGACGGCGGAGGTTTACCCGGCGGACAGCGTCAAAAGCGTCGGAAAACGGGCGGACGAGGCGGAAATCGCAAAATCCCTGTTCCGGATATTAAGGGAATTTGACGATGAGGAAATCCAGGTGATTTACGCGGAAAGCTTTGACGTCCAGGGCGTGGGGCAGGCGATTATGAACCGTCTTTTAAAGGCGGCGGGAAATCATGTGGTCCATGTTTAAAGACAAAGGGCGGACAAACCGGGTGGAATGAAAAGCAGCTTACAGTGCATAGAATGAAAATGCAGTGCGGAAACGAGGTAAAAATGATAGCTTTGGGAAGCGACCATGGCGGATATGAATTGAAAACGCATGTGATGGAGCATTTAAAGGAGAGAGGGATTGCCTACAAGGATTACGGGTGCTTCGGCACGGATTCCTGCGACTATCCCGATTTCGGGAAGGCGGCGGCAAGAGCGGTCGCGGAGGGCGAGTGCGACAGGGGAATTGTGGTGTGCACCACCGGCATAGGGATATCCATTGCCGCAAATAAAGTGAAAGGCGTGCGCTGCGCGTTCTGTACGGATTCCTATCTTGCGAAGATGACAAGGCTGCACAACGACGCGAACATGTTAGCCCTTGGGGGCGGCCATACGGGAAAGAATCTGGCGCTTGAAATTGTGGATACGTTTCTTGACACGGAGTTTTCAAATGAGGAAAAGCATGTGCGCAGAATCGGCAAGGTGGATATATAATACAATCAGGCGTTACACACAATATACGGAAAGGCAGGACAAAGGCGGATGAGAGCGGCGGAAAAGATAAAAATTGCCCTGGGGTTTGCGGCAGTTCTTTTGTTATGCGCCCGACCAATGAACGCGTATGCCGATAACGATAAGATAGCGGCGCTGGAAGAGCAGATAAACAAGAAGAAAGAAGAACAGGAACAGACCAGAAACGAAATCGACGAGCGCAAAGACGAATTGGAGGAGCTTGGCGAGACGACGGAAGGTCTTAAGGGGCAGCTTAACAGCTTAAACGCAAGTCTCACAGAGGTCAGCAATAATCTGGCCATGCTGGAGAACGAGATTGAGATTAAAAATCTGGAAATAGACAAGGCGCTGGAAGAATTAAACGAAGCCCAGCAGACAGAGGCTCAGCAGTACGAATCCATGAAAAAGCGCGTGAAGTTTATGTATGAGAAGCGGGATTTTATGATATTTGAAATGCTTTTCGGCGCCGAAAGTCTGGCTGATTTTTTAAACCACGCGGAGTATATTGAAAAGCTTTCGGCCTATGACAGGAAAAAACTGGATGAATTTGAGGCCGCGAGGCAGGAGGTAGAGCTTGCGAAAGCGAAACTGGAGGAAGAGCGGGAGGCTTTGGAGGAGCTGCGGGTATCCGTGGAGGAAGAGCAGGAACGTTATTCCGGGCTGGTAAACCAGACCTCCGGTAAAATCAGTACTTATCAGCAGGAAATGTCCCAGACAGAGGCGGAAATGCTGGAATACGAAAGGAAGCTGCAGGAGCAGAAGAACGATATCGCGAAACTGCAGGAAGAACTGGCCGAGGAAAGACGGCTTTCCCAGCTCGCGGCGCAGTCCGCATGGCGGGATATCTCGGAGATTACCTTTGCGGAGGGAGACAGATATCTGCTTGCCAACCTGATTTACTGCGAAGCCGGCAACCAGCCCTATGAGGGGCAGGTCGCGGTAGGAGCTGTGGTGATGAACCGGGTGATGAGTTCGGTATTCCCCGATACGGTTGTGGGGGTGATTTATCAGAACAGGCAGTTTTCGCCGGTAGCCAGCGGGCGTCTTGCTCTTGCCCTTTCGGAAAACCACGCGACCAACGCCTGTTACCAGGCCGCCGACGCGGCCATGTCGGGAACCACCACCGTGGGGAACTGCCTCTTTTTCAGAACCCCCATCGAGGGCCTTACGGGAACCCAGATAGGAGGCCATATTTTCTATTAAATACCGGAAAGGAAAGCCTGCAGTTTTCCGAAACCGCCGGAGTAAATAATCTGCAGAAGGCGGTCTAAATGCAGGAGGCTGAGCTTTAGGGTGTCAAGGGAGATGGAACGCTCGTCCAGAGCCGTTACCAGCTCATCTAAGTCAACCACTTTTACAAAACCGTCGGGATAAATAATGACGTCGGCCAGAAGGTCGGTTACAATCAGGGAATTATCGGACGGATGGTAGTCGAAGTCAACAATATCACAGTACCAGTATAAAAGAGACCCGTCCATGCGGCAGAATTTACTCACTTTAAAGCCTTCCTTCAGGAAATAGCATGAGCCGCCGTGGTGCAGGTCTTTTTTGGGGTGGAGCGCGTGCCAGGAAGTTACGATGCGCTCCTCGTCGCATGAAAGGATAACGTCATCCTTAAGGAGAATACATTCGTCGGGGATAATGCGTCTGCGGTATAATGTGGGAGTGGTCATAAGAATCCTCCGTTTGCCGTTGGTGTATGGGTTTCTTTATACAAATTTTACTATTAAATGAAAAAAAAGTCAACGAATCCGTAAATTGTGCACATAGGGAAAAGTTATAAATTTTGTGTATATTTTTCTGAACATTTTTTTTATATTCTGGACAGAAAAGAAGAAAATGCTTATAATAAAAAAGGGTATGCATACGGCATGGAATCGGATTTCGAAAAGGAGAAGCATGTGAAATATAACCGGAGCGTTTATCAGGCGCTTACAATGATAGGGCAATTTGGAATTAACATGTTGGTTCCTGTCCTTTTTTGTTCCTTTCTGGGAATGTTTCTGGATAAAAAGCTGGGAACGGATTTTATGGTGATTCTGCTTTTTTTTGTGGGAGCGGTGTCCGGCGGCTATAATGTGTACCGGTTTTCCAGGCGGGTATTTGCAAAGGAGAGCGAGCAGTCCGCTTATCTTCATAAGGGCAGGAAAGCAAAGGAGACAAATGAAAAGTAAGATAACCGGAATCAACAGAACCCTGTTTGAACTGGAAACGGGGATTTTGATATTTGGAATTATATGTCAGCCTTTTATGCTTCTGCCAAAGGACAAAGCAGGCTGCAGCGCGGGACTCTGGCTGGGAATCCTGCTTGCGGCGGCGAGCGCTTTTCATATGTGGCGGTCCCTTGACAGGGCCCTTGATTTGGAGGAAAATCAGGCGGTCAAAACCATGGGCCTTAATAATGTGTTCAGATACTGTTTTATTGTGACGGCATTCGCACTGATTGCCATAAGCGGAATCGGGAATCCGCTTTCCGCGTTTCTGGGGATAATGAGCCTTAAGGCTTCGGCCTATATGCATTTTATCACCCGGAAAATCAGCGCAAGAATATATGGGGAGGAGATTCTTCCCCCGCTGGTAGAAGAACCTGCAAATGGGCAGGATAGATAAGGAGGTGAGGATATGGGAGAAGGAATTTTGTTATCCGAATCTAACAGCGTGGATTTTATGATTCACGGCGTCTTTTCCTATGAGTTGTTCGGGCAGACGGTTTGGATAACAACAACACATGTGTGCGTTCTGATTGTCTTTCTGGTTATCATTGGCTTTTGCATAGCGGCAAACAGAGCCGTCAAACATGCCACGGAGGTTCCCGGCGCGTTCCAGAACGTGGTGGAACTGATTGTGGAGATGCTTGACGGGATGATAAGCGGCGTTATGGGAGGCCAGGCGGCCAGGTTCCGCAATTATATCGGAACGATATTTATATTTATTCTGTTCAGCAACATCTGCGGTCTTTTAGGGCTCCGTCCGCCGACAGCGGATTACGGCGTGACTTTCGCACTGGGTATTATCACGTTTACGCTGATTCACTTCAATAAATTTAAATATCAGAAAGTATCGGGCGTACTTAAGGGTCTGTGCGAACCGTGGCCAATCTGGGCGCCAATCAACATCATAAGCGATTTGGCGGTTCCGGTTTCATTATCGCTTCGTCTGTTTGCCAATATCTTGTCGGGAACGGCGATTATGGCCCTGATTTACGCACTGCTCAGCAAGGTGGCGATTATCTGGCCGGCTGCGCTTCATGTGTATTTTGACCTGTTTTCAGGCGCGATTCAGACCTATGTATTCTGTATGCTGACGATGACATACATCACAGACGCATGCAGCACGGGTGATTGATAACAATTTAATAATTTAAAATATCAAGGAGGAAACAAAAATGGATTTCAATGGTAATTTTATTTTAGGTTGCTCAGCAATTGGTGCAGGTCTTGCAGTTATTGCAGGTATCGGACCCGGTGTAGGCCAGGGTATTGCGGCAGGACACGCGGCAGCGGCAGTGGGAAGAAATCCCGGTGCAAAATCTGACATTACTTCCACCATGTTGCTTGGACAGGCGGTAGCGGAGACAACCGGTCTTTACGGTTTGCTCGTGGCAATTCTTCTTCTGTTCGTAAGACCTCTTATGGGAGCTGCTCAATAAAACGGGAGGCAGCGCTATATTTCGAGGAAAGGAGGTTTACGAATGGAACCCAGAATATTTGACCTTGACCTGCAACTGCTCGCGGACGCAACTTTAATGATTATTGCGGTCTTTGTGCTGTTTTTGGCGGCGTCTTACTTTTTGTTCAATCCCGTGAGGGAAATGCTGGCGAAGAGACAGGCGAAAATCAAAAACGAACTTGACAGTGCGGCTAAGGATAAAGAGGACGCTTCCGGTCTTAAAAAGCAGTATGAAGAAAAACTGAAAAATATTGACAAAGAAGCGGAAGAGATTTTGAGCGATGCCAGAAAGCGCGCTCTGGAAAGCGAAAGCAAGATTGTGGCGCAGGCAAAGGAAGAAGCGGCCAGAATCATCGACAGAGCAAAGGTGGAAGCGGAGCTGGAGAAGCAGAAAGCCGCGGACGATGTGAAGCGCGAAATGGTAGTGCTTGCATCCATAATGGCCGGTAAGGTGGTAAAGGCATCTATTGATACAACCGTACAGGAAAGCCTGATAAATGAAACGTTAAAGGAAATAGGTGAGAGCACATGGCAAAGCTAGTTGGAGCGACGTATGGAGAAGCTTTATTCGAGCTGGCCGTGGACGAGGGGAAGGAAAACGAGCTTTTGGACGAAGTCTGCGCTCTGAAGGAACTGCTTTCCGAAAATCCTGATTTCGGAAGTCTGATGAACCACCCCAAGGTTTTGAAGGAAGAAAAGCTGAAGGTTTTAGAGAATGTCTTTGACGGACGGCTCTCTAAGGAGCTGCTTGGCTTCCTCCATTTGATTGTAAGCAAAGACAGATACGGGGAAATTGACTCCATACTGGATTTCTTTATCAGCGAAGTAAAGCGGGTTAAGGGAATCGGAATTGCTTATGTGACCACGGCAATGGATTTGAATGAAGCGAAGAAGACGGAGATAGAACAGAAGCTGCTCTCCACCACATCTTTTACGAAGATGGAAATGCATTATCAGGTGGATGAAGACCTGATTGGCGGCATGGTCATCAGGATTGGTGACCGGGTAGTGGACAGCAGTATCAAAAACAGGCTGTCGGGGCTCTCGCGGGAGCTGCTGAAAGTGCAGCTGCAGTAGATGAAGGCCGGCATATCCTGCCAGCTTTCGCAGTAACTAAAAAGAAAGGTGCGTAAGAACCATGAATTTAAGACCGGAAGAAATCAGTTCTGTTATTAAAGAGCAGATTAAACGATATGCTTCAGAACTTGAAGTTTCAGACGTCGGTACCGTAATTCAGGTTGCCGACGGTATAGCCCGTGTACATGGTCTGGAAAACGCAATGCAGGGAGAACTTCTGGAGTTCCCCGGGGAAGTATACGGAATGGTACTGAACCTGGAAGAGGATAACGTAGGCGCGGTACTCCTCGGAAGCCAGAAAAATATCAACGAGGGCGATACGGTAAAAACTACCGGACGCGTGGTTGAGGTTCCTGTAGGCGATGCCATGTTGGGGCGTGTAGTAAACGCTTTGGGCCAGCCCATTGACGGCAAGGGGCCTATACAGACAGATAAGTATCGTAAGATTGAAAGGGTGGCTTCTGGCGTTATCACCAGAAAATCAGTTGACACTCCCTTACAGACAGGTATTAAGGCAATCGACTCCATGATACCTATCGGAAGAGGACAGCGTGAGCTGATTATCGGCGACAGACAGACCGGAAAAACAGCGATTGCTGTGGATACCATCATTAACCAGAAAGGACAGGGCGTTAACTGTATTTATGTTGCTATTGGACAGAAAGCGTCCACGGTAGCGTCCATTGTTACCACATTGGAAGAATACGGCGCAATGGCCTACACTACTGTAGTGGCTGCGACGGCCAGCGAGCTGGCTCCCCTGCAGTATATCGCCCCTTATGCAGGATGCGCAATCGGGGAAGAATGGATGGAAAACGGCGGCGACGTGCTTGTTATTTATGACGACTTAAGTAAACACGCGACGGCATACCGTACGCTTTCCCTGCTGCTCAAACGTCCCCCCGGCCGTGAGGCTTATCCCGGCGACGTATTCTATCTGCACTCAAGACTTCTTGAGCGTGCGGCGAGAATGAGCGACGAGTACGGCGGAGGTTCCCTCACCGCGCTTCCTATTATTGAAACCCAGGCGGGCGACGTGTCTGCCTACATTCCTACCAACGTAATTTCCATCACGGACGGTCAGATTTACTTGGAGACTGAAATGTTCAATTCCGGTTTCCGTCCTGCCGTAAACGCAGGTTTGTCCGTATCCCGTGTAGGCGGGGCCGCGCAGATTAAGGCTATGAAAAAGATTTCCGCCCCCATTCGTACGGAGCTTGCACAGTACAGAGAGCTTGCCGCTTTCTCACAGTTCGGCTCGGAGCTGGACGCGGATACCAAGGAAAAGCTGGCTCAGGGTGAAAGAATCAAGGAAGTGTTGAAGCAGCCTCAGTATAAGCCCATGCCGGTACAGTATCAGGTTATCATTATTTATGTGGCAACCAACAAGTATCTCCTTGACGTGCCCACAGAGGATATCACAAGGTTTGAAGCGGAATTTTTTGAATTCCTGGATACCAAATATCCTGAGGTTCCCGGCTCGATTGCAAAAACCAAAGTTCTTTCCGAGGAGATGGAAAACACTCTGAAGAAAGCTATAGATGAGTTCAAAGCAGCGTTTTTGAAATAAGATAAGGCGATGCTGTGAAAAATGAATTTTCACAGGTGATTTTAAGAGAAAGGCATGGTTATTGATATGGCTTCAATGCGAGACATAAAAAGGCGTAGGGGCAGTATTCAGAGTACCCAGCAGATTACCAAGGCCATGAAGCTTGTTTCCACTGTTAAGCTGCAGAGAGCAAAGAGCAACGCGGAAAAGTCCAAGAATTATTTTCACTGCATGTATGAGACGGTTAATTCCATCTTAAAAAAGACGGAGAATCTGGAGCATAAGTATCTCAAATCCGGAGAAACCGGTAAAAAAGCCGTGATTGTAATCACATCCAACAGAGGACTGGCGGGAGGCTATAACTCCAACGTGGTTAAGCTGATTACCAGAGGAGAACTGGCGGATGAGGACCTGGCGATTTATGCAATAGGTAGAAAGGGCTGCGAGGCATTGCAGAGACGCTATGAAATCAGGGCTGACTACTCGAACGTGATTGACGAGCCGGCCTATGTGGATGCAATGGCAATCTGCAAAGAGGTTCTTGAAGGCTTCTCAAGAGGAGAAATCAGCGAGATTTATCTGGCTTACACTGCCTTTAAAAACACGGTTTCCCATATACCGACCCTGTTAAAGCTCCTTCCCGTTGAGGTAAACGGGGGAGAAGCGTTAAAAGGCGGAGAGGGCGCGGAGGATACGGGCGCAGGAAAAGCGCTTATGAACTTTGAACCCGAGGACGAGGAAGCCTTAAATCTGCTCATACCCAAGTATATAACAAGTCTGATTTACGGGGGTATGATTGAGGCGGTAGCAAGTGAAAACGGGGCCAGAATGCAGGCCATGGATTCGGCTACCAGCAATGCGGAGGAAATGATAGATAACCTGACGCTGCTATACAACAGGGCTCGTCAGGGTTCCATTACGCAGGAATTGACAGAAATTATTGCCGGCGCGAACGCAATTTCGTAGGAAGCGCCGCAGGAATGGAGGAAAAATGGCAGATATAAATACGGGCAGGGAAACCTGCTCGGGAAAAATTACACAGATTATCAGTGCCGTTCTGGACATTAAGTTCACTGGCGGCAGACTGCCGGAAATCAACGAAGCCATCAAGATTCCTTTAAAAGACGGGGGAGAGCTTGTGGTTGAGGTAGCGCAGCATCTGGGTGATGATACGGTCAGATGTATTGCCATGGGTTCTACCGACGGTCTGGTAAGAGGAATGGAAGCAATAGCGACAGGCGCGCCAATCAGTGTTCCTGTCGGCGAAAATACACTGGGCCGTATGTTCAACGTTCTGGGAAATCCCATTGACAACAAGCCTGCTCCGGAAGGCGTAACCTTTGAGCCGATTCACAGACCGGCCCCTGAATTTGTGGACCAGTCCACACAGCAGGAGCTTCTGGAGACGGGAATCAAGGTAGTAGACCTTCTCTGCCCCTATCAGAAGGGTGGTAAGATTGGTCTGTTCGGCGGTGCCGGCGTAGGTAAAACGGTACTTATTCAGGAGTTAATCAGAAATATCGCCACAGAGCACGGCGGTTATTCCGTGTTCACAGGCGTTGGAGAGAGAACCAGGGAAGGAAACGACCTTTATTATGAAATGAAGGAATCCGGGGTTATCGACAAGACCACCATGGTGTTCGGTCAGATGAACGAGCCCCCTGGAGCAAGAATGAGGGTGGGTCTTTCAGGACTTACCATGGCGGAATATTTCCGTGACAAGGGTGGCAAGGACGTGCTGCTTTTCATCGATAATATTTTCCGTTTCACACAGGCAGGAAGCGAGGTTTCCGCTCTGCTGGGACGTATGCCTTCCGCGGTAGGTTATCAGCCCACACTGCAGACGGAGATGGGTGCTTTGCAGGAGCGTATTACTTCCACAAAGAACGGTTCCATCACTTCCGTACAGGCCGTATACGTGCCTGCGGACGACCTCACGGACCCGGCGCCGGCAACAACCTTCGCCCATCTGGACGCGACAACCGTTTTGTCCCGTTCCATCGTGGAGCTGGGTATTTATCCTGCGGTAGACCCCTTAGAGTCCACCTCCAGAATCCTTGACCCCAGAATCCTGGGCGAGGAGCATTATCAGGTAGCCAGAGGCGTGCAGGAAATTCTTCAGAAGTATAAAGAATTACAGGATATCATTGCAATTCTCGGTATGGACGAATTGTCAGAGAGCGATAAGCTGGTAGTTTCCCGTGCGAGAAAGGTACAGAGATTCTTATCACAGCCTTTCTTCGTTGCAGGACAGTTTACCGGACTTCCCGGTAAGTATGTGCCCATTAATGAAACCGTTCGCGGGTTTAAGGAAATTCTGGAAGGTAAGCATGACGATATACCTGAAAGCTACTTCTTAAATGCCGGAGGTATTGATGACGTGCTTGCCCGCATGAAATAGTCACGGGAGGAAGCAGATGGCAGATAATAATTTATTTACACTCAGAATCATTACTCCCGACCGTGTATTTTATGAGGGAGAGGTTTCCATGGTGGAATTTAACACTACCGAAGGGGAAATCGGCGTTTATAAAAAGCATGTTCCCACCACGGTGATTGTGAGTCCCGGTATTCTTACGATTACCGAGGACGGCGGGACGAAAGAGGCGGCGCTTCATGCCGGTTTTGCCGAAATCCTCCAGGATGAGGTAGTGATTCTGGCGGAGATTGTGGAGTGGCCGAGCGAAATTGATTTGGAGCGTGCCGAGGCGGCGAAAGCGCGTGCCGAGGAACGTCTGCGCAGCAAGACGCCGGAAACGGATATTCTGCGGGCGGAAACGGCTCTGCAGAGGGCCCTTGCCAGAATCCACACCATACATTAATAAGAAACAAATGATAAGAGAGGGGCAGATAAACGCTGCCTCTCTTTAACGTTTATAAGAAGAAATGCATATGATAGCTGTAAAGAGAAAAGGAAGTGGTCGTATGCAGGAACGAAGAATTTTACCCTTTTATATGACATATCCTCTGCCAATGTATTATCAGGAAGAAGACAGCGTCATTAAGGATTTGGAATATTTACAGCAAATGTATCCGGCAGAGGCGAAGCGTTATCAGAAGGTGATTACCGGTATTTTAGATACACTGGATTATTCCGACAGTATGATTTATGATGAATATCCCGATAAATGGCAGCTCTATAAACTGTCTATGGACATTGCGGACAGGATTAAAAGGGAAGACATAAAAAATAATCCGGATGCGGTGTTCCCGGAGGAAAAGTGGAAATGGCTGGGGGATTTGGTGCAGATACTGGTTTGTTATGAGATTTACAGGCGGAGGCATAATAGTAGGAGAGGGGTGCTGAGGTTTTAGAGTGGCAGGGGGACGCTCGGGGAGGGTCATATGCCTTCGTCGGCGCGCTCCCGCTCTATAAAAACGCAGCGGTACCAGGCTCGAAAATACCTCGCCAG
>CAJTMZ010000044.1:0-17498 GCA_910577445.1 uncultured Lachnospiraceae bacterium
AGAAGCTCCTTACCATGATAGAATATTTCATGGAAGGAAACTTCTGGTGTAGAGCGTTGTGTTGATTGGTAGTCGGGCAACGCTCTATTCTTTTAGTTCTTCATCGATTTTTTCATCAAGCCATTGCTTTTTACTTTTGCTTTGTTCTGTCAACTTTTCTTCAAGTTTTCCTAACTTTTCCGTATCGACTTCCGCATAAAAAGCACTTGTTTTCTTTCTCCGCTCTCTGAAATAATCAGCTCTGCTTTTTGATGAAATTTCCCCCTACCTCCTTTCTTGTTACTAGAAACAATATATCACGTTACTAGCAACAAGTCAAGCATCTATTTGTAAAATCTTATCTTTTCCCTTTAAGTGCCGTAATTGCACCCATCCCCTTTGCGTCAAAACCAAATGCTCTGCTGTCATTTTGATAACTGCCCCATTCTCTAATGTAACTGCATATATAGGCACATCCCTGCCTGTTCTCCGAACATTATAAAACTCTGAAACCGTTCTCCGCTTTCTCTTTACATCATAACAATAAACCAAACCTTTCTTTCCCACCAAATCCCTTATCGGAACTTGACCGCCAATAGTATCTATCAAAGTATCACCTGTAACACAGTGGTCGTCTAACTTAACAGGTTCTTCCCTGCCTTTTTCAATAGATTTCGGGTCATACTCGTATATTCCAAATTCATTAATGGCGTTGGTCTGCTGCTGTGAAATACTTAAAAGCTGGAATGTCAGCACCTTTTGTACCCGGCTGATACCCAGCTTTACATCATTTTCAGCATCCCGGACAGCGACCGGAACACCTGCAGACCTGCATGCCCGCTTTATTTCTTCCTGCAGACCTTTTGCGGAAGGGTCGAGAAACAAAGAAAAGTGGACATTCTGCATTCCGTATTTTTCGCCCAGTTCCCTGACAAACTCTACAAAGTCAGCGGCGTACTCTGACGGGCTTTTCTGCCTCCCTGTTTCCCGCCCGCTATGGTAATACTCATTCAGCCCACGAAGCTTCTTATTTGCCAGGTCAAGGCCAGCCGCCTGGAAGGTAGTAGCGTTCTGCTGCCCATAGTCCCCGCCGATTGCGATAATCGGGAACCGGTCTTCGTATGGAACCGGCGCATCCACAGTATGGACTTCCGGCTTGAACATATAATATATCGCATCATCAATCCCTACAGCTTCACCCAGCCACACCCACCTGTACATTCGTTCATCAATGTCTTTCAATACATTGGCTGACTGTATCAGGTCAGGCCCCAGCCATTCAGGAGGAACATCCCTGTAATCTGTGTGAATATGTATGCAGTCCGGACGCCGGTGCATCTTCTCCAGCCACTTCATAATATCGCTGTTTGGGTTCTTTGGCGGGTTAAACAGGTATATCATCTGAAAATCGCCTTTGTTCCCTCTGGCAAAAGTAGCCTCAATGTTCAGAAGCTCGTCTTCCCCTTCCCCGTCGTCAAAAAACTCTGTCAATTCATCCAGCATAACCAGCTTGATAGGTTTATCTTCGTCAATGATTCCCTTCGTATCGTCTATACCGTCAGACCCCGCAAAATACATCGTAGTCCCGTGCTTTGTATAAGTAATCTCCATAGGGGACTTTGTAATTTCAAACTTCTTTTTGTTTATCTCCAGCCGGTTAATCCCCCGCAGCATTTCCTTATATACCGTTTTCCGCAACTTATTGTGGTGCTTGCGCAACACAACCACGGAACCGGAAGCGTCAGAAACAATCTGATATATCCCACGTACACCGGCAAAGCTGGACTTTGTACCGGCACGGCCGGATGTCAGGATGATGTGCTTTACATCCCGGTTATTGAATATGTCCCGATATTTCGGGATAATGATATCACTGATTCGCACCTGCTTCTTTTTAGACTGGGCAGTCGTTAATGATTTCACCCCCGTCATCCTCCCCTTCCCCGCTGCCGCTGTTCCGGATTCGTTCTGCTTCAGATTTTATTTTGTCTATCCTGGCTCTCTGTTCCTCAGTAGAGAGCTCCCAGTTCTTATGGAGCATTTCATCATACTGTTTGATAAGGCTCCGCAGCTCTGCCTGAGCCCTTGCCTGCGCTTTTAAGAACCCCGCCTGTTTATCCCATGCCTGTTGGACCTCCCATTTCTCACCGATAACATTTCCGTCCTGTGTGGCGACCTTTTCAATGGTTTTATCTTCCCTGTCCGCCACATACATAATCTGCTGTGACCGGATGATGGCCGCATACTGAATCTGTATCGCATCCCAAATCAGGTCAAGCGGACTCTTATTCTGCATTTCATCTATAATAGAAAAGGTCTCCTCCGGAAGATATTTCCGAAAAAGACCATGTTTTTCTGCGTTGCTGTTTTTCTTTGGGGCGCCGTGGCCGGAAGCGTTTTTGTTGCCAGGCTGGGCGCCTTTTTTATTTGTTGTACGACTTTCCTTTGATTGTTGTACAACATTCCATTTATCACGGCTCTTCCAGACTGCTACTACCTTTTCATCTTCGCCCAGAAGAGCAGCTATTTCCCTGTTTGTAATGTTCCCACCGTACTCCTGATAAATCTCGAAAGCCCTGGCACGGTTCGGGCTCCGCTTTCTTGGCACAATCACCACCTCTCATTCGTTTGTTTTGTTGATGATAAGAGATAGTACAGCCGTCTCTTATCATCAGCAAAACTATTTCTAATCTCCTAATTTTTGTTACAACTTACAATTCGTTATTTGAAGAATATTACGCTATTTTCATTGTGGGATAATCAAAACATTATGATTATTGGACTTTATATCCCATTGTTTTAAATATACTCTTCATGTCATCCATATAACCTTCTAAATATTGACTATTTTCAATGATTCTTAATAAAAATTTTCCATCTCTTGTAAGGCAAATTGTGCCAGCGTCCACATAAATGGGGGTGTCAAATTTCTGAAAATCTCCCTTCTCATCGCCCGTTAGGGATATGTACGAATCACTATAAAATATCTTAATCTCCTTAATAATTTTCGATTCTCCAACATCATCTTGATTTTCCATACCTATTACATAACTATCATTTTTATTTATTATGCCTGCCGCCTCAAGTTCTATTAATTCCAATCCTTTTTGAGGATATTTATTCTCCCATTCATCAAAATTGTTAAAATAAAATACATTATAATCTTCGTCTACTATGTTCCCATTAATATCAATAGCCTCTAACCTTACTGCATATTGTTTTAATTTTTGTAAAGCCTTTGCAATTTTCCCATCCATTAAATACAGCTTATGGATTAACGCCTTTGAAAACCTCATATTCTCATCATTACATGCATTAGATAATATCTTTCCAAAAATAAGCTTTATATCTTCGTCATTTACGCAACCAGCTTTCTCCCAAAAATCGACCAACCAGTCATCTTTTATCAAATCGGGGTTAGATTTATCATTCAAATTACTTATCGCGATATGTAAAATATCATTCTGATTACAATATTCTCTAATCATTTTACGTGCATTGCTTATACATGCGGCTTTTGATAAATCCGTCATTAAATCATTATTTTTTATTTCATTGATAAAATATGCTACAGCTTCCTCCATATCTTTCCTTTTTCCTTTTGGTGTAACCAGATACCCGGTTGCTAAAGATATTTTTTCAATCAAATTATTTGCAACATTTGCCATTGACTCAAATGCCTCCTTAGGAAACAAACTCCAATTGCTCATCAATCTCCCTCCAATACATTTTTCTACATCATACACCAAAATATGACAATTTACCATATTACCTAAAGGTAATATAAAAATACCCAACTGTTCACCAGTCAGGTATTTCAAAAATGTATTGGGGAGAAGTATTTCTTTACACTAACTTCATTTTATATATTACCACAGAAAAAGCGGACAGTCCGGACGAAAACGGACAAACTTTCATTTTTTTCTCATAAACCTGTCAAATTCTTTTCGGAGACTTTCCCCTGTAGTATCTGTGCCCATTTTATCTGCCACCTGCTCCCATGTTTTTTTCTCAAAATATTTCATTCGGATTATACGCTGCATTCTGGCAGGTATTGTATCCATCCACTTTTCAATCTTGAGTTTCAGTTTTTCTGCCTGTCGCTTCCGCTCTATTAATAAAACCTTCTCTCTTTTAACACTTTCAGCATCAAGATATGTTTCCGTTACGCCCGAAACATGAAAACTCATTTTCTGATATGGAAATTCAGGATTGCTTCCCACTACTTTTGCATGCTCCATCTCTATCTTTTTCATCCGGCCAATATCAAATTCAGTTTCCTTTACCAACTCACAAGCATCTATGTAGTCAGATAAAATTTTCTTATCCATAACAAACTCCCCTATCTTTCTTATAAAATATAGCCTGCTGCCTCTTACTCCGCTAAAGGCCAGTTTAGCGGACTTGTTCTTTATATGGCTCCGGCAATTCACGCCATGCATTAACAATGATATTCTGACTGACACAGCTCTCCTCCTCATCACCAACATAAAAAGCTCCGCCGGATTCATCCTCTTCATATCGCCCCACCAGTGGAACTGTAAAATTTTCAAATGATAACAGGATATAGTTATCATTCTCCGGAAACCGCTCACTACATGGAATCCAGCAGCCAATTTGGGGCTGACTCTCTATCATATCGACCATAGCATTTCCATACTCATTATCAGCAATCATTCCCCGTTGCTTTAATTCGTCAATCAATTTCTTTTCATCAATCATGTTCCACCTCCGTTAAAGTTTAATTCTCTGTGCCTTTCATAAATTTTTCATATAACTTCTTAGATACGGAATACCTTTTTTCATATTCTGGCGTACCCGGAATGTGTGCTGGCCCCAAATACTTTATGGGGTCTGCTTTTATCCCATTCCAATAATCAGACGATATTCCTCTTTCTTTTGATGATGTTTTAGGGTCTGAATACTTTCCTTTCAGCATCAACTCCGCAGCTATCCCTCCTTTTATCAGATTTTTCACATCATTCTGATATTGGAAAAGCAGAAATGACTGCACCATACACGCCAGTTTCAATTCTTCATAAGGAACCTCTTTTCCATCTTTTACATCTGCAATTATTTCACATGTTGCTCTCATTTGACTCCTCCTAAAGTTTAATTGACCTCACTGAACTTCTGCATAAACTGCTTTTTCCATTTTTCTTCTGCTACAAGCCGGTTCTTCTGTAATAATTCTTCTAACATGGCATGACACTCAAAAACCATTTGTACGATTGCCTGAGCCTGCTGTATTTCCATCTTGCTTTCTCCCTGACCTATAAAACTTTCCACTTGTCTAATCTGTTCTGCTGTCATATTCTTTCCTTCCTGCTACTTGTATATTTTATATACACTTGATTCCCATATCATAAAGGCGTCCCACAACACCCTTTATAATGATTTCATCATATCTGTAGGGATTTTTTTCTATTTCACGGAGTACATAAAGCAAATCCCCTACGCCATACTTTTTACTAATGCGATTTTTTCTTCAAGCGAACCGGTTCCCGCTTTTGAAACATTATAAGCTGTCATTTTCTATCCTTTCTAAAACAGGCTTATCTGCCCGTCACACTGCTTTTTCTTCGGGTTCTTTGGTATATATCCCTTTTCATTTTCCCCCAAAGCGTCAATCGGATTAAAAGCAAAATCATGGCAGCGGTTTGGTGATTTTGCTGTGGCATCGCTCATTGTCCTCTTTTGCTCCGTACAATAATTGGCATCTCCACATACCAGATAACAACAATACCTGCAATATTGTGTCAACCTACACCCCCTCCTTTCCGGGACTCCCCCGAAGGGAAGCCCCATCGGCAAGTAATAATGGCATCTATTGTGATATGTACCAAAAGGCATTTGTTATAATTCCACCCCCGGCAAATCAAATAAACTCATTTGTCCGTCTATGTTTTTCTTCCTTTCCCGCTCTCCCTCAAGCCTGTCTGCCTTATATTTGTTATATTTTGCACGGTATTCGTAGCTTTTCCCGAAAATGTTCCATGCGGCTTTAACGACGTTTGGCTCGTATGGGCGTATCAGGTCCAAATCTTCGACTGCTTTGTAGGAAATCGGGCACCCGCAGCACCCAGTCCGGGTAAGCCCGTAAACCTCATAAGCATCGGAGTACCTGATTCCAAACCGCTCTTTATACCAGTCCTTGTCTTTATCTGTGACATAATAGAGCGGCCTGAGCCTGTACTGCCCGCTGCTGGTTTCTGTAAAGCATAATGCAGTGTTGTCTTTCCGTGGCACCGACCTCATGCCTCCCTCGTCCCGGCGCTCTCCCGTAATTATCATTTCATAGTCTTTCTGTACTCCATGCGCAGCCTGTTTTTTACAGTAATCGCAGCACTTTGCGCTGATTTGGAAATCCGGCGGGCATTCCCTGATAAAGTCCCTCATATATTTTGACGAGTTAATCACAAGCTGTATGTCCGGCCTTGGCTCCCCTGCTGAATTGCAGCAGCATAAAAAATTGATTATGCCCTCGCTTTTGGGAAACCTTTCTCCCAGTTCTTTCCTTTTTGCCGCCTTATCCCCTGCCTGTTCATATTCCTCTGCTATTGACAGGGGTATCCCCTTTTTCTGCCATCCCTCAAGCCCTGCGGACATAATCTTTGATACAAACGGTACGCCGTGCTCCCTGACTGCCTGGACAATTCCGACCTTTGGCCGGACTTCCCTAATCTCTACTCCATATTTATCTGCAGTGGCTTTTACATGGTCTTTGGTGGCTTTCATTTCCAGCCCCGTATTAAAAAACACATATTGGACTGGCGGAAGGGACGGTGCAATTCTCCGTGCTGTCTCAATCAGGTCAATCAAAATGTCACTGTCTGCTCCGCCGGAATAGGAACATATGGCTTTCGGATGCTGCCGGAGATGCGTCATTATAATGCCTGTTATCGCCTGGAATTTTTCCGGCGCATCATAATCCGCATAATCCGGCCTGTCAGTATATACCCTGCTTCTGTATTGTTCACTCATTTCCCCTGAAAGGAGCCCGTGTACACGTCACCCCGGCCGGAGGCTCCGGCTCCTTTCTTATTCCCCGGACAGATAATCTTCTATCCGCATTTGTTTATCTGGTTCAAAATTCATCCACAATATTTCCCGCTTTTACTACACACTTGGGAGTAACTGACCGTTTCTCCCCTGTGCCAGCCTTTAAGCCGGTCATTATACAGGTCATTGTCATATCCCGATAACACCACCGGTCCTTTGTGTGCAAGCAGCACGTCCAGTAAATCATTCTGGCCTTTATCGTCCAGCTCATGCCGGTACTGCTTCCCGTGCCTCGTGCTTAAGACATACGGCGGGTCGGCATACACCAACACGTTTGGATAATTAAAACGCTCAATCAGGCCTGCTGCCGGCCGGTTCTCAATCTGTACTCCCCTGAGCCGTTCTGCCGCCTGCAGAATCTTTTCCGGCAGCCTTACCCAGTCTGTGGCCGCATAGGCACGTTCCCGGCCCTGTACATCATTTTTCCATCCGACTTTCTCGCCATTCGTCCTAAAACCATGGCCCATATTCAGGCGTATGTAAAAATTGACTGCTTTCTGTAAGCTGTCTTCCGGTTCCGATGCAAAAGCGTCCTCGTAGACCTGCCGGGCGTATGGGATGTAATAAATCTCATGTGCCAGTTTCTCTGGGTCGTTCCTTATCCATTCGAACAGGTTCACCACGTTCCCATCCAGGTCATTCACCGTCTCAATATTTGACCGCGGCTTGTTAAAGAGTACGGCGCCGGAACCGAAGAATGCTTCAAGGTAACTATGGTGCTCCGGGAAAAAGCTGATTATCCAGTCCGCTATTCCCCATTTGCTTCCCGGGTATTTCATTACCGCTTTCATCGGTTCGTTGCCTGGAAGTCCATCCGGAACCCAAACCTCTTCCCAAGGGATTTCACAAAACCCCTGATGGAATTTACAATCGCCTTTTTGTCATCCGGCTTCCAGCCGTCTATCTGTATGATTATCTTCATTCTGTCCCTCACTTTCCATCCTGCCTCTTCCCCTGCTCATCCTTTTTCTGGATATAGTAATCCTGTAACGCGGAAAACATCCCCCGGTAAAGCACGTCATACTGGACGCCTCTGGCAAGATAAAATTCCCTTGCCTTTTTCCCGTCCTCAATAAATGACTCCCACTGTTCACACGTCAGCTTGCCGATACCATATTTCCTGCACAGCTTCCATATGGACGTAATGAGGCCATAAATTATCTTTAATTCCTCCATATATCCCCTTTCCGTAACAAAAGTATCAATTACAGCCTGCGCGTAACAGGTTTCATGTTTCCAGAAAATCCGCTTATTCACTGTGTTTTTCACGTATTTTTACACGCGGTAACAAAGTAACATACAGTTTTGTATATTAAAAAATACTGCATTGATATCACATATACATATACACACCCTTTATATATATTCAAATTTCGTGCGTTACCGGTGTTACTTTGTTACCTTAATCAAACGGTAGCTCCCCCTGTTCGTAATCGTCAACAGATATAAATCCATTTTCATCAATGGATATCCCGTCATCTAATCTCAGGCAGATGCACCGGTTATTCTTGCCGCCAATCTTTTTCTGCTTTGTAGGGTTTCCCCTGCTGTCTGTTTCCACGACCTTCTTTTTCACTCCCCATGACAAAAATGAACGTTTGGAGAACCCGCCGCTCTTGCAAAGTTCGTCAAATGCCTGCGTGTAGAAAAAAGCATAACCATGCTCAATAATCCCCCATTTTTCACAGGCAGTATCTGAATCAAACCGCGTGCTGTTCATGGCAGTCTTGTCCAGTATGTAACGGTAGCACCGCTCATTGTCAGACAGTTCATTCCGGTCAATTAAAACCTTTTTCGCTTCATCAACAGAAATATACTGCCCGTCCTTAAAAAGGGCGTCTGTGGCAATTTTATCCGCTGTCAGAATGATGGAAAGCGATATGCTCTGCTTCTGCATCTTTTCATCGTCAAAAAGCTGCTGCCGGAAATCTTTCTGAATCTCCCGGACCGCATCCGTACCCATGGCCTTGATAACTTCCACAAAATCTTTCCCGGCAAAACCATAATTCTGTTTCAATGTATCAGCAGTCTTCTGTGGGTCTGCATACACCTTTTCCCCACATTCAATCTCCAAAATACGGTTGATTGCCCCGCCCTGGCTGACATAGGAAGCCAACGGACGCTCCCCATTCGTCAGAATGCAGTTATTCCAATGGCTTTCCGTGTTGATGCCAATATCCCTGTTGGATCGTGTCTTTCCCTTGCCGGAACATAAGTCATACACCACCCCCTCGAAGTTTTCTTCAATCTTCCGGTGCTTCTTGCTTGTATCATCCAGAATCATGGGAAGGTGGTTCAGCATATTCGCCTTTGCTTCCAGGGCTACATCTGTTGACTTGAAATCCCCGATATAAGCACTCTCTGCCGGATTTGCCCAGACAGACGCCGCCAGCATCAGGGTGACAGTTTTCCCTCCCTCCGTTTCCCCCCAGAGGTCAACAAAGAATGGAAGCGCCCTTATCCTGTTTATCAGTACGCTTGCGAACGATGCTGCCAGCATCAGCTTGATTTCCATCCTGCCGGACTGCCGCAGCTCCCTTACATGCCCATACCATTTATCAGCATTCCCATGTTCCCCGATACTTTCAAACAGCTGGCGGAACCGGCTGTCCCCGTCAAAGATAATTTCCGTATCGTAGGGCAGGAATTCCTTTTTAATCCACCCCAGCTTGGAACTGGAATACTGCACCGCTATCTGCCCTGTATTACGGTTTTCCACATCTGACAGGTACCTTACCAGCAGCTTTGCATTCTCGCTCGTTACGGCTACGCCACGCCCTGAGAGCGCCACTATTTTACTGGCGGAGGTAACCATCACCTTAGGTACAATGATTTCCTCCCAGCGCCCGTTACGCTTAAAAGCAAGTTTAATCTGCTCCTCCCCTGTTTCAAGGTTTTTAAGGCGCTCTATTGGCAGGATTGGGTGGTAGCACGCTATCTGTTCCACCTGCGACATATTCTGGGCATATACCCCGTTTTCACCCGCAAGCCATGAACCGCAGTACATATCCCCATACGGGCCTTCAAAATTGGTATAATTGTTTATGCCGGATGATTCCTGCTTCTTTTTCTGCCTTGTTTCCCGGTCAACTTTCTTATAAGCATTGAGCATCGTTTCAAACTTCTTTTTCACGCCTAGCTCCGCGGCCCTGTCCTCTAACGACAAAATCAGCCTTGACCGGTATATCTCATTTTCCTCGTTGAAAATTTCCTCAAATATCCCATCCGCGAGGATTGTCTGCTTATCCAGTTTACCTAATAATTCCATTACATTCCTCCGGATTGTTTAATAATTCCCATAAATATTCCTGGTACTGCAGCGCATTATATGTATCCGCCCATTCGCCGGAAAGCGGTTCCATGCGGCCAAGCCATTTACGGTAAACTTCCATCAGCAGATAGTTCAGTTCCCTTTTCCGTTTCAGCTTTTCCTCCGCTTTCCGCTGCATTTCCCGCTTTTTCTGCATCTGTAGATTTTCAGCCTTGCGGAGAAACTGTTTTCATAGTCTCCCCCAAGTGCTGCATACGCCTCCTTGAAGGATATTCCATCCATAAGCTGCACAAGCGTAAATATGTCACCATGGGCGCCGCATCCGTAGCAATGGAAATCCTTTGGGTATATCTTCATGGAGGCGGTATTCTCCCTGTGGAACGGGCAGCATATGAACCCTGCCCTGTTCGGCTTCGGCAGCCCGTACTGTTCTAAGATATCTTTCATAGAATAGAGTTCTTTAATCTGCTCAGTATTCATTTTCCAACACTTCTTTCAGTTCCCGGTATAGAATATCCCTTATAAGATTTCCTGTCGTTTCTGCTTTGCAGAAATCAAGCTGCATACCATATCTTGCCCGGTATGCGTCAATGCTTGCTATCAGGGCTTTCGGATTGTACTTACTTCTATATTTACCGCAATAGGCATATTCCCATGTTCCGCCCTCAACCAGCAGGTATACCCGACACCCGGCGGCCTTTGCCCGTTCAAACTCCCGCTCAAACCGCCCCCGCTCTTTCCCGAAGCACAGGCACAGCTCATCCAGGTTCATCTTCCGTTCTATAACCGCCCTGCTCGAAAAATCAAGGGTATTGCCGTCGGGCAATACGCACCGGCACGAATAATCCCCAAAATCCAGTTTACGCCGTTCATACGGTAACCCTGTTTGTTCTATCCGCTTTTTCAGATTTTCTGTTGGCTGTTCTCTGGAATCTACAATCAATGTCATAGATTCCAGAGAAGATTTTAATTCAAATGGCGTCATAACAACTCCTGGTTAAAAGGGCAGTTCTTCATCTATCCCGTCAGGGATATTCATAAAGCCGTCAGCATCAGGCTTTCCATATCCGCTGTTCTGCTGTCTGTTTTCTTTCAAGAGCGTATCTGCCGGAATCTCAAACTTGCCAGAACAGATTTTTTCTACGGTTACGAGGGAGTGGCAGTTTGTAAAAAATCCATGTCTGTTATTCTTGCTGTTATCCTCAAAACTATATTCCTTATTATTGAACAGGGCTCCAATCAGTTTCCCTTTCAGAGACTGCTCGTCCCAATTCCAATGATAGCCACTGTTGGAATCCTCAAATGCTCCCATAACCGTCTTGAAACGTCTCATTGTCCAGTTATCCTGTTCACTTCCATCATCTTTCGGGACGTGCAGCCTGTATGTACCTTTCCACTTTTTATCCTCGCCGGTCTGTGCTTTCCAATTTGCAGAAAAGAAATCCTTCTGCTCACCCTCTGCAATATCAAATGAAAGAAGAATCACATCTCCCCAGCTGTTTTCCTGATACTTTACATCCATAATTTTCAGCACATAGCCGCCGACAGGGAGACGCTCCGTATCACTGTATGCCTGTGCTTTTTCGTACCCGCTTAATTTCCTCACCTAAAATTCCTCCAATGCCTCAATCACTTTTACAATATCGTTGTCAATCTCTTTGCTTTCAAATGCCCCCATCGGGCTTTTGGCAGTAGAAAAGTTCGCCTGTGTCTCAAATACATACCTGCCATCCACACACTTGCTGATAAGCACCGTCGAAAACTTGCTTTCCAGCGTAATCTTGTCCAACTTCCTTCCGGAAGTCTTAATCCTTGTGAACATGTAACCGTTATCGTCATGATCCGTCTGTGTGTGGGCTATGAATACCACCGCAATATCATTCCGCATGACAAGCGAATAGTCCACAAGCTCGTAAATGCTCTGCGCCAAATCCTGCCACTTGTCATATCCTTTTTCCTTTGTTCGGCGCATTTCATCAGCCACCATAAGCCCGTTCAGGGTATCAACCACACAAACCTTAACCTTCTTAAAGTTTTCTTCTTTATCCAGTTTTTTCAGCGCTGTTAATGCCACAGCGGGGAAGTCCGTTACAAGATAATTTTTCTTGTCCCCGTTGAACTGGTTCTTCCACCCTTTCCACGAAAGACCCTTTTTGTCGCAGTCAATATAGAATGACGTTTCCGGGTCCAAGTTCCTCATGGAAGTTGTCTTTCCTGTTCCGGATTCTCCGGCGATACAGATAACCTTTGCCATTTATCTATTCCTCCTTGTCATATACAATCCGGTCAACGGACTGCATGATTATCAGTGATGCTATTGCACTCATAGACAGTGACGATTCATTATAAATTTCCACCAGTGCATTATAAGCATCCGCCGATACCCGTATTATCTGCTGTCCGTCAACCATTTCTTTCTTCCTTGCAGGGATATGTATTTTTTCATCCATACCTATACCTCCCCGTCCTTTCCTGCAATCTCAAACGGCAGTCCGCATATCCATTCAATTCACCGGATAGATAAATGCTCTCCCCGCTCTTTCAGTACTGCAAAAGGCAGTTCTGCACCGTTTTTGAGCGCTTCACGGATTTTGGCATTGTCTGGCTCTTTCCGGCAGTATTCGTCCGGGATTGTCACATCCGGCAAAATCTCCATTGGCTGCAACCCGCCGTTCTTCTGGATGCCGAAGCTGAATAAATCTGTCTTAAATTTCAGTTTTCCTGTTGCTTTCATGCTGTCATAAAGATGCTGTTTCAGCATTTTCCCACGGTTATTAATGGAATCCCTTCTGGCCGCCATGTGCTGAATTTCAGCGTTGTACTTGTCTGCCTCGGCATTCAGTTCTTTCAGAACCCTTGCATAACCATCAGCCTTAATCTCAAACTCACCCTCGATGCCCTCTAAGGTATCTTTAAATGCCTGCGGGTCAATATTTTCCTCTTCCTCAAGCATTTCCAGCAATCGGAGATAATCCCCTGTGATTTCATATAATGTACTCATTTTCCCTATCCTCTCTTTCTGCCGCTTCATAGGCCTGTCTTTCCATTTTCAGCCGGTGCCTACATGGGGAACTATACTCAGATTCGTCCCACTCCCAGCCATCAGCCGTCTTATTTTCAGTCCGTTTCATAACAGCATTACCCATCCTTTTCATCCGGGAGCCCAAGCACAATCCTTACTGCATCGGAACAGTATTCCTTCCCGGATGATACCAGAGCACGTACGCTTTCCAAATCTGCCTTTGCCGTGATTCCATCCATAAAGTCATTCAGTGGAACCGAAACCATGATATTTTCCATTTGCATTTCCCTTCCCCCGTGCTATAATAAGCACAGATAGTTTTATTCAGTTTTTTTAGATTGAGCCTGCCCCACAGGCTCTTTCTTTTTGCTCAAATCTTTCATTTCCCGTTCCGCCGCTCCAGCTCCGCGGACAGTGCCAGTACTTCATCCGCATAATCTGACAAATCACCAGTACCGTCCACCAGATTTGAAAGCCGGGAATTTCCGCTGTACTTCATAAGGGCCGCTCCGGCATCCTCATATTCTGCAAACAGCTCCGCAAGGTAGTCAACGCCTACGGACATGTTCTCCCGGATATCCGTAAGCCCCGTAACGCCCAGACGCTCCATCCGGCCTTTGTGCCAGCGTTCCGATACCTGCATGATTCCCACGCAGTCCCCGTTCACGGCGTCCGGCCTGAAACTGCTCTCCTTGAAGCACACGGCCTGTATCAGTTCCGGGCAGATGTTATACCGGCTGCCAAGTTCCTCTGATATCTCCTGCACTTCTGCCGGGACTTCGATTGCCTGTCCCACATCCGACGCCCGGGCTGTTACCACTGATGCCTCAAAGGCAACCAGCGCCGCCATCACTGTGGCCGTCATGCGCCATAATACTTTGTTTTTCATAGCCCTCCTTCCTGTAAGCCTGTCCTGCGTAAAAAAGGATTCCCAGAGTGGTTATTATAATGATTACAGCCACCACCCTGCTGTCGCTGTCCATGGCTGACATGGAAACCAGGAATAATACGAATGCTGTCTTTTCCCGCAGGCGGATTTTTCTTTTCACTTTCCCGCATCACCTCCCTTTAAAAAGAAAGTCCAATACGTCATTCTCCGAAAGCTCCGCTTCCTGTATGTAGCCCCGGAGTTCATCAACGGTCAGGGTACCCGGATGATGGTAACGTTTGAAAACCGCCCCTGAAGACGTCCCTGTACGCCGCATAAGGTTCTTATAATTTTTCCCCCTGCGTCCAAGCTCTGCCTTAAGGTTCAGCACGAACTGTTCATCTTTCTGAGCCCACTGGCCAAGTACGACTTTAGGCATATAAATTTTTTCCTCCTTTCCGCACTTTTGGCATCCTACTCTTTTCCGAATGGCTGTTTCTACTGCTAGCCGGAAAAAGACAAAGGATGATGCCCTTCCTGTGAACCTATATCCTTCGCAGCTCCAAACATCAGGTCACAGAAGTTATCCAGCTCTAACTGCTTTACTGCGTCAAATATGGTTATCTCTCTCGCCTCCTCTATTCCAAAAAATACTCAATTGGCTTGCTAATTTGTGTTATAATCTCCTTATAAAATGCAAAGGAGAAAAACTATGAATCTGGAAACTATTACTGAACTCATTTTCGCATTATTTACAAGAGAAAATATTACATTCCTATTGGGGGCATTCGGCTCCCTCGGAACACTCTATGCTTTGTTTGCCCAGCGTAAAAATATTTCCTTATCCATCCAAAGTTACAGTTACAAAAATAAATCCTTACTGATGTTCGTTTCTTTTACGAACCACTCCCGACTTCCTATATCTATTCTGAATGTTTCCGTTGTCCAAGATAATGTCTGTTACCCTTGTGTTTACATTCCAACGGTGGTATGTGAGCATACTCGGCGTTCTGGAAAAGAAATCATCAGCCATCGGGAAGAATTTTCTGTCCAGTTTCCAATATCTTTAGCTTCTCTTGCTGGGTCATCTGGCTACCTGTACTTTGACAAGCTTCCAGAAAACTATCCAAACAACGCCACAACTCTGACTCTTGAAGTAAGCACCAATCGTGGTCGGGCAAAGAAAATGAAACTGTCGGTTCCGAATTAATAATTTTTTTTACTTTGTATATTTGTTTCACCTCCTCCCTATCCAACATCATCTGTGGCAAAAAGATAATCAATCGTGTATTCTGCCTATAACATTTTGTTATACCTTGAAAAGTTTTTACCACCGTGATAAAATTAAAATACCCATATTGGGGCAAGGAGGTATTTTATGTTCATAAAAAAATTGACTTGCCCTGTTCTCTTTTTTTAAGGTCGCAACACTGGCACCAAAGCATCAAGCTTTATATTTATTCACGTGGAATTTTCTTTTCCTGTCTTTTTTCTTCCTTTTAGGTGTTTGAAATCTTGATTTTTTCCCAGTAAAATGATTACAATTATTGGATTCTGACATGTTTACCTCTCTGTCCACTTTTCAATATTTTTGTATTGACTTTTAAATATCTGCCATCTACTATGGATATGGTACATGTTGTATTCTTATAGTCGAAAGGCGATGCAAAATTATGGCTTTCTATACAATTCATCACAGATTTGTCGAATGTCCTTTTTGGAAAACTGAAGTAGCTTTAGAAGGTAAATACTATTACAGCGAAGAACCTGGGCATGAGTATGAGGCTTACTTTTCTAACGCTCAATGCCCGATTATCCGTAATATCCGTTTACCCGAACATAAACGTGATGACCGTTATAAGTACTACCCTCTTTGTCATTTGCATCCCTGTGCAGAATTGCATAATTTTGAGCCTCTAATTGATGTTCGCACTGGTCAACCACCTAAATAGTTTTCCTTCTTTCAACACAAAATTCAAATGTATGTGCTTTTTGTAGCTTTTCAACGGCACTATCAGAAAAACTTATTAAGCTTTGAAAATCTGGTGATTTGCTTTGAAGTTCCTTTTGAATACATAAAACCATTGCGAAAGCTCCGCTAATGTAATCTTCAAGTTCTTTTATATTTACTACCCTTTCGGATACATACATGGGCATCACCTCCTCTCTACTGACATACATTATTCATATTTCTACTTTTTGTAGAATAACAAGGTAAAAAAATATAGTCTTGCGGGACCCCGTAAAGTCTAGACATCATTTCAACTTCTGGAATCCCAGGAATAACCTTGCCTTTTTCCCAATTTACCACTGTAGTTTTGCTTACTTTCATAGCCTTTGCAGTATCTTCTTGTGTCATTTTTGCATTTACCCTAGCGGCCGCAAGGCTAATCTGAAATTTCGCCAACACATTTCACCTCTCTTTCTGAGCATTAATATACTCTACTTTTTTGTAAACTGTCAATACTTTTTGTAGAAATATTTAAATTTTAGTATTGTGCTTTTCTACTTTTTGTTGTACTATGCAAATAGGAGGTGTTACATATTATGTCAGAAGAATCTTATCAAAAAATATTCTCCAAAAATTTAAACTACTATATGGCACAAAATAATAAAAGCCAAACTGATTTAGTAAATGACTTGGGCTTCAATAAATCTGCAGTTTCCACATGGTGTAACGGAACCCGACTACCAAGGATGGATAAAGTTGAGGCATTAGCCCGATATTTTAATATTAACCGTTCTGACTTAATAGAGGAAAAAAACCTTGAAGCAGGTTACTATTTCGATGAGGAGACTGCCAAAGCCGCTCAGGAAATCTTTGAGAACAAAGAACTCCACATGCTGTTTGATGTTGCAAGGAATGCCGATGCAGAAGATTTACGTGCATTACATAATATGGCTTTAGCTTTGAAAAGAAAGGAACGTGGTAACATTGACGACACCGGATGTTAATACATTTTTGGTTAATTTCCCATCTCCCGGAAATGAAATGGTTGTTCCAAACGAAGATGGTTCTTATACCGTCCTGATTAATGCAAAATTATCTCAGGACGGGCAACTTAAAGCCTACCAACATGCTTTAAACCATATAAACAACGGAGATTTTGAAAAATCAGAAGTCCAGAGTATAGAATATCAAGCGCATGAATTAGAAGCATCAGAAGAAATTATTTCTGCTTCTGTGCCGGTAGATAAATACGAAAAGCGCATTCTTCAACTGCGTAGAGAACGAAAAAAAATCCAAAAAGCTTTAAAAGAGAGACAAAAGGAAATTAAAGTAATAACAGAGCTTT
>CAJTMZ010000044.1:17515-28773 GCA_910577445.1 uncultured Lachnospiraceae bacterium
CAGATTACTTCGAGAAAGTCGCGCGAGATAATTGGTTATACGGTGGAATAGAATAATCTCGATGAAACTGTTTAGCTATTGTTGTTTTTTACACATACAAAAGAAAAGGGGGTATTTTTTATGAATAATGTTTTTCTTTTACTATTTTGCATAAGTTTTTTATGTATTCCATTCTTTATTTTATGGGCGTTAATTAATTTAATTCGAAAGAAGCCGGCTAAAAAGCGTTTTATATTTGCTGGCATATCTGCAATAGTGTTAATAATCAGCCTCATCGGATTCGGATTAACCATGGATGATATCGCTCCTGACAGTCCTGTCAATGTAGCCAATAAGGTTCCTGCCGCCACAGCAGAATCTACCACGCCAAAACCTGTGGATACACCTACTACACAACCTGCAGATACCGCCATTGTACAACCCACAGACGAACCTGCGGATACTGCCACTGCACAACCTACAGAAAAGTCCATAGAGGTTTCCAATGATATTCCCTCCCCTTCACCTGATGCAAAAACATCCTCGGATGAAACAGAGGCATCAACCGAAGATGTTTTTGATTTTAACGTGATGTTCAGTGACTCATATCGGAACGATGTAACTGGAAATTGGAGATTAGCAAGGATTGCGGAAAATATAAATATAGAAGAATATGCTGTAGACTACTACAATAATTATTTTGAATCAGATAGTGAAATACATATTGTTATTAATTTCACTTTAAATACTACTACCCGCATAACCGTTATGGGAAATCTTTTAGATATAACTACTATGGAGTATGTGGACAAAGAGGAACATGACGCTAAACTAGCTTGCTCCGGAGCACTTCTTAATGAATATCATGTTAATATAGATACTGGCGAAATAGAACAAATTCAATAAAAAACGTCTCTGTTAATGCAGAAACGGAAAGAAGTGATAGACACGAATATAAAAGAATTATCAGAATTCATTGAGGGCTTATCTGCAGAAGATGCCAAGGAATTTGTAAGGAAACTGATATTAGAAAACAGGAAATGCAAACTTGAAATAGAATTTATAAACCACTCTGGCTCCAGCCAATAAATCTAACAGCATAATTTTCGGGGAATATACTTCACCAGGCAGCCGATAGGGCGGCTATGCTCCCGTTCCGAGTCTTGTGGAAAGGGGGGTGCTTATGAGTACATATGAGGAATTTATGGTAATCTTGACCGTAGGTCTTTTGATTGTCGCTATTCTGAATTTGAAAAATAAGTAACGCCGCCTTGTCTTTGACGGGATAGGCAGCGTTACTTAAATCCTATATTCGCCGGGACAGGAAGCCTTAACCTTCCTTATCGGCTGTCTTGTTAAATATATTATATACAATAGATAACCAATTATCAACCATAAATTTAAAACCGCCCAGTGCTACCAACACTGAACGGCTTTCAGATACATCCGAAGATGATACCCACTAAACAAAAATATTGTATCATCTCCGGAAACAGCTTGCAAGCGTAAATGCGCTGGCTGTTATTTTTATACCCAAAAAGGAGGATGATACTATGGCTACAGCAAAGAAACTGCCCAGTGGTAGCTGGCGCTGTCAAGTGTACAGCCACACTGAGGAAACCGTACAATCTGATGGAACCCTTAAGAAAAAACGTATATACAAATCTTTCACAAGTGATGTACCCGGTCCAAAGGGTAAGCGCTTGGCGGAACAGGCCGCAAGTCAATGGGCTGCCGAAAAAGAAAGCGTACATGGCGTACAAAATATCACATTTGGTGAGGCTCTTGAGCGTTATATTGAAAGCAGGGAATCCGTCCTGTCTCCCCGCACTATTATGGATTATAAAAGGATAAGGAAAAATGAACTCCAAAGCATAATGAATATTAAAATTGAAATTATCACACAGGAGGATATACAAAGGGCTATTAATATTGAAGCTCAAAGCCGTTCACCAAAAACAGTACGTAACAGTCACGGGCTTGTATCTGCCGTATTACATATATATCGTCCGAACTTTGCGCTTAATACTACTATGCCGAAAAAAATACATCCGACAATCTATATACCCTCAGAAAATGAAATAAAGCTGCTTCTGAAGTCTGTATCTGATACGGATATGGAACTTCCTGTTTTACTTGCCGCATTCGGACCGATGCGCCGCGAGGAAATATGCGCATTGACTTCGGATGATATATCGAGAAATGTTGTTCATGTATGTAAAAACATGGTTATAAATGAAAATAAGAAGTGGATTATAAAAACACCAAAAAGCTATGCTGGCGACAGATACATTGACTACCCTGATTTTGTCGCTGAAAAGTGGAAAGGTATAAAAGGAAATATTGTATCTCTTACCCCAGACAGCATAACTGGAAAATTTAACAGGATTCTTAAAAAAAATAATATAAAACATTTCAGATTTCACGACCTTAGGCATTACTCGGCCAGCATTCAGCACGCCCTTGGAATACCAGACAGTTATATAATGCAAAGGGGCGGATGGGGAAATGATGGGACATTAAAGGCGGTTTATAGACACGCATTGGAAGAACAGACAAAAAGCATGAATGGCGTAGCTAATAATTATTTTTCAGAATTGTACAACACGAAATGCAACACAAAAAAAGAAAACCCTTGAAATATCGGGTTTTCTGAGAGGCGCAGACCGGATTTGAACCGGTGGATACTGGTGTTGCAGACCATTGCCTTACCACTTGGCTACTGCGCCGTACCTATTAACTATAACAGATATATTCGCCGCCGTCAATCAATATGACTGACAATTTTGCTTTTAATGACTCCGACGGGAATCGAACCCGTGTTACCGCCGTGAAAGGGCGATGTCTTGACCGCTTGACCACGGAGCCCTATTCTCTTTATCAGGCTTGTGACCTGACTAAAACATATTACCATAACCGGGTTCATTTGGCAAGACAGAATTTTTTCTTTTTTGAGAAAATTTTGAAAACTTTAAAGGACAGGAGCGTCCTGTGCTGACCGCCCCTGTCCCTTTCCTAAGACTTCCGTTTTCCGTCCCTCTCCGTTTTTTAACCGGACAGATACTCCGCCAGCGACGTCCCCTTTCTGCTGTGGGGCACGGTATCGATTTCTATGACGCAAAAATCTTCCGCATTTTCGCCGCAGGAAAGTACTTTTACCACTTCACCTCTTCCGTTATAGGCAATGGAATTTCCAATCACTCTCCATCCGCCCCAGGGACCGTTTTCAAGGAAACCCACGCTGCTGACTCCCACAATCGCCATCTCATACTTTTTAGAGAGCCGCGAATAGGGACGATGCCATTCTTCGCCGTAAATATCCTTTTCCAAATCCCGGTCCGGCGGCACGCCCCACGCGCTGGGGGATAAAAGGATATCCGCGCCCATTCTGCCAAACGCCTCGCCGATAACCATGCTGTTTTCCGCATTGTCCGCACAGATATCGAGGGCAATCCTTCCGAAAGGCGTGTCGGCCGCCTCCAGACGGCTGCCAATCTCATACACATCCTCCACGCCGGTCAGCACATTAATCTTTCTGTGGTGAAGAACGATTTCGCCCTCGTCGGATACAAGAAGCGCCGCATTATAGGTTTTGTCCCCTGATTTCTCCGTAATGCCGGCCGCCATCCATATACGGTGCTTTTTTGCCATCTCACAATACGCCCGGCTCGTTTCTCCGGGAATTTCGTGGCTGAGCGAAGGCGCGTCCACGTTTCCCCAGCCCAAATCGCTACATTCCGGGAAAACAGCCAAATCAGCACGCCCTTCCGCTTTCTCCAGAAACCGCTCCATTGTCTTTAAATTTTCCTCTGCTTTTCCAAACACAACCGGCATCTGCGCCATTGCGATTCTCACTCTGCCCACGTTTTTCCTCCCTGTGCACCGGCAAACCACGCCTGTTTTTGCCTCCCTAAAGGCAAACCGAATATCTTCCGTTTTCTTTGTTTGTATAATACTCTTTTCCATTGACAACAACCACCGGAACCTCTGCCGGCGTATTGATGCAAAATCCCGTGCACTGCATATCCGTATCCACGATAATTCTGTCGTCCCTAATCTCTGCCCTTAGGGTAAATTCTTTTTCTTCAGCATATAAACCGGCCCTGATTCCGTGAACCAGATTCATATGTACTGTATAGTTTTCAAAGAAGTCGTTCGGCGTATGCATTTTTGCTTCATTCAGAACCGGCAGTATGGTATCCTCCCTGAAATACAGCGGCAGGGTATCCAACGCGCAGTCTTTTGCAATCCATCTTCCGCCTTCCACACGCCTTTGGGTATTCCAGTCAACCCAGCTTCCCGCCGGGAGATAAACATGCTGCACCTGCTGGTCGAATACAGGAGCCACCAGTAAAGCGTTTCCCAGCATATACTGCGTCGAAAGCTCCCGGGCGTTTAAATCCTCCTGAAATTCAAGAAGCATTGCCCGCATCATGGGAATCCCTTCCCTGTGCGTCTCTTCGGCAAGGCTGTACAGGTAGGGAAACAGTCTGTACCGGAATTTGTTGATTTTAAGGAAAGCCTCCTGCGCCGCTTTTGAGTACTCCCAGGGTTCCCGGGGCGTTGACTGTCCATGGCTGCGGCTTAAGGGAGAAAGCAGTCCCATCTGGGCGCTTCTGACATACTCTTCGTTTTCCGGTTTTGTACGGTTTCCCTCATAATCGCAGTTATAAACCCGCCGATATCAAATCCCCAGAAAGATACCCCGCTGATTCCCACGCTCAATCCGCCTCTTAAAATAGCCGCCAGATTATTTTTGTGCGTGCTGGAATCCCCGGCCCAGTTTGCAGGATAGTTCTGGCTGCCGGCATATCCGCTGCGCCCCCAGAGCATTGCCTTTTTCCCCTGTTTCTCCTTAACCTCTCTGGACGCCTCATAAATGGTCTTTGCATAGAGCAGGGGATATTTATTGTGGGTTTCCTTTCCGGTTGTCCCGTCAAAGAAAACGGCCGACTCCGGAATCTCCTCCGAAAAATCCGTTTTCATAACGCCTACTCCCAGCTCCATTAACTTACGGATTCTGTCCTTCATATATTCTACCGCCGCCGGGTTCGTAAAGTCAACCGCCGCCATGACCGCTCCGCCGCCATCCTCGTCCCCTTCTATGGGCACAAACTCACAGATTCCGCCCTCATCGTTTTTTACCAGATATCCCAGCTCGCTCAACTTTGAATAAACCGGTCTGATAACCGTTTCGTCCTCCCTGTCGAACTTCTCCACATAAGGGAACATCCAGCAGGATAGCTGTACGCCTTTTTCATTCAATTTTTTAATCATCTCCCCGGGATTCGGATAACGTTCCTCGTCGAACGCGAGAAGTTCGCCGCTTTTCGTACTCTGCCAGTCGTCAATATGAATCACGTCCATGGACATGCCAAACTCTTCGGCGCGGCTGACAACCGCTTCCACTTCCTCTCTGGTCATATAGCTCATTTTCGACATCCAGAATCCCAGCGACCATTTGGGAATCATTTCGGAACGGCCGCTTTTGGCAGTGTAATCCCTGATTAAACCTTTATAGCTGCGGTTACAGAATACATAGTAATCAATATAGGCGTCCTCAGAATACATTGTATAAGAAACCTCCGAAAAAGCGCCCATATCAAACTTTGTTTTCGTAAATGTATTTAAAAGCACAGAGTAACCGTAAGAGCTCATAAAATAAGGCATTCCCTTATAGGACGCGTCGGAATTGGTGGAAAGCGCGTCCTTCTGCCATACCTCAACAACCTGCCCCCGCTTGTTGAACTCTATAAACTTCTCCCCGAAACCATAGAAGCTTTCATCCACATGCATATAATAAGTCTCGTAGGTTTCCCCGACCTCTCCTGTATCAGGGTCATACTTAAATCCCAGAGGCATTGCCTTATACCTCTGCCCCACATTAAAATCCTTGATATGTTCCTCTGCCAGCGCTCTGCCGTCCAGCTTTACGGAAAGCTCCCAGGGGCACTTGCGTATGGACAGCTCCAGCCTGGACGTGCAAATGTAGATAAACAGCTCGTCCTCACGCACCTGAAATTCCCTGAACGCCGGGAAATCAAATACCGGATTGCGTCTGATATCCGTGCGGCAAAAAGGGAACATCTGAACCCTGTAAATGTTTTCTGACGCAAAGGAAATTTTTACGCTCGCTTCGTTGTCCAGATAGGTTTCCGTCAAAAACGTTACGCCGTCATCCTCAATCGTATACTCCCGGATGATACTGACGAAATCTCTGTTATTAACTTCCGTTCTGAGCTTGTAGCCCCGCTTTCCTCCTACGTCAACTTTAACTGTCTGTTTCATATGATATTTTACCTCCGTTCTTCAAAATACTCCTGCCTTACATTATATATTTGAAATCTTAGTTTTTCAATATAATTTATTAACTAAATTTATTATTTATTTTTGTACAATATAGACAGCCCGGAAAATTACCTCCGCCTGTAAATGGCGCAAAAAAGGACTGCCGCATTAAGACCAGAGTATACAGGATACGGTATAATACAGCGTTTGCCTTTCCATATCCTGCGCCTCTTTTTCTCAATGCGGCAGTCCTTTTTATCTGCTTTCCTGTTTTGTCAACTTATTCGTCAAATTTTAACGTGTTTAAAAACGTATCGATTACGGGTCTCGCCATGCTCTTAAACTCCCAGCCGTCGTCGTCCATATCATAAAGGATACGGGCCTTGAACTGGATTCCCCAAAACTTATTCTCATCAAACCGCAAAGACAGTTCCCGACGGAAATATTCGCTGTTCCTCACATAAATTCCGCCTATCACATAATACTTGGGGTCGCTGGCAATCATCAGATTGCAGATGACGGACAGATAGTATTCGATAATCAAATCCAGCGCCTTCCGGCCCGACACGCTTCCCTGGTCGGCCAGACGAATCAGCTCCAAAGGCGCAATCTCATGTTGGCACAGCTTATGGTACAGCTCCGCCTCCTCCTCGCTGTCAATCATTTCCCGGACATATTCCTCAAACCTATCCAATGCTATCAGCTTTTCAAAACAGTTTCTTCTTCCGCACTCGCATTCCACATCGCCCTTTGCATTGGGAATCATCATATGCGCAAATTCCCCTATCAGACAATTTCCGCCGTGCTGGACGGCATTGTTCTGAAGCAGTGCCCCCGCGGTGAGCGATTCGCTTGAATTAAGTACAATCACCCTCTCCGATTCCAGTTCCGGATAGGTTTTCAGATAATTCCAGCTTCCCAGCCGCCCGGAATTTTCAATCTGTATGTTCTCAATCCGGGGAAAATATGTCTGAAAACGCTCCGCGATATATCCCCCTGTTTTCCACTTGGGATTGTGTATGGGATAAACCACATGCTTTTTTTCCGAGTCCACGATTCCGTCAATTCCCAGGCTGATTCCGCAGATATCCGCCTCCGTCACTTTCTGTTCTCCCATTATGGAACAAAGCTCTTTGCATACCTGCTCCAGGCACATATCCGTGTCGGAAGCGTCCGTATAATATACCTTTCTTAACTCAATTCCATTATTTAACAAATCATTCAGCGTGCATACCGCGTATTTTCCGGCAAAATAAACGCACAACACATACCGGAAACTCTCGTTAAAGGCAAAAAGCTCCGGCCTTTTTCCGCCCTCGCTGGTGGAATTGCCCTTTCCGATACTCTTTACAATTCCCGCCTGCTTCAAGCTGTCCAGCGTTTTCACAATCGTAGTCATGCTCAGATTGCTCTCTTTCGCAATCTCACCGGCCGTACAGACGCCGCGCTTTTTCACAATTGACAGAATATATCGCAAATTATGGTGTTTAATGTTTTTAGGTTTTCTGCCCGTTGCCTTTGTCATATCCGAAATATCCCACCTATACCAGTTATAAAATATGTCCCGCGCAGCCGTCCACAGCCGCTTCCCGGTTATACAGCATTTTATAAATAATATAGCATACTTAAATGTCAAACTCCATCATTATTATAAAAAACGCCCTTGCTTTCTGTTAAAGGGAATATTTGTCCGGGTTGAGCAGACGGATTTTGCGCACCACAAAATCAATCATGGGCCTGCGCAGCGCAAACAACAGTTCAATACCGTTGTCCTTTACTTTTCCCGCCAGTACCTCTTTTTCGATGGCCTGATACATGGCCCGGAAATATTCTGTGGCAACGTTAAATTTGCTCATTCCCAGATTAACCGCCTTGCGAATCTGTTCCTCCGGGATATCGGAGCATCCGTGCAGAACCAGCGGAACCGATACGCTCCCGCGAATGGCCTTTATCCTGTCAAAATCCAGACTGGGCGTTTTGACATAGGGCCCGTGGGCGTTTCCTACGGCAATCGCCAGAGAACCGCAGCCTGTTCTCTCCACAAATTCCACGGCCTGTTCCACTTTGGTATAATAATCCGTATTTATGATATCGTCCTCCTTAGCGCCGTCTCCCACATGTCCCAGTTCGGCTTCCACATCGACGCCAAACACATTTGCCGTTTTTGTAACCAAAGCCGTAAGCCTGATATTTTCCTCAAAAGAAAGGGACGAACCGTCCACCATTACAGAGGGAAATCCTGACTTTATCCCCTTTGTCGCAATCTCATAACTGCCTGAATGGTCAAGATGGACGGCCACCGGCACCGTCGCTTTCCCGGCCATGTCCACGGCCGCGTGGGCAATGTATTCCATGTCCATATAGTTTTCAAATCCCGGATAAAACTGCACGATTATCGGCACTCTCTCCTGTTCGGCGGCTTCAATAATATATTTTACCGTTTCCACATTAATGACATTGACGGCCGCAACTCCGTAATGGTTTTTTGTCGCATGACAAAGCAGTTCGTTTACTTTTACCAATGACATAAAGCAATCCTCCTTTTTCCCTTACGCTTCCCGAAGTCAGAGACTGCGAATCCCCGGCTCATGGGCGCTGTCAAATTCAATATCCAGATACCGCGCCGCTTCACGCAGCACCGGAAGATAGCTGCCGTAGGTCACGCCAAGGTGGTGAATATAGGGGCCGAACATCAGCTTTTCCTCCCAGTTTTTCCAGTCGTCCACTTCCATCCACACATAGGTCCCCGTGGTTTTGGGCCCTTTCGTCGTCCCGGCCTCCCCCGCAAAAAGATAATATTTTCCGTCAATATCGTCCAAACGGCACACGGTCAGTTCCCCCTGCCTTAATTCAAAGGACTCCTGAGCGTCTATGATTGCCGCCTGGCTGTCCGCGCCCTTGAGCGAGTACGGAAACGGTCCGCAGTGCCATAAAAGCTCCCCGTTATCGTTTTCGGGATGCCGAATCGTCAAATCCGCAAGAAACTCTGCCGATTCATACAGATTGCAGGCCCTTAAAGCCGCCAGCGTGACAGAGCCGTTCACATCCGTTTCGCAGGCAAGCGGCATACCCTTATCGGCCAGTTCTCCCAGAACCGCGCAGGGACAGACGCCGATAAGCTCCGGAAATGCCGACCAGCATTCAAACGCGCCCACGGAGCAGTCGTTTTCTTTCAGAAGCCCTTCAACAGCAATGGCCGCTGCCGCAATCTTTCTGACCTCATCCTCCGCCGGTGTACTCCTGTTGAATCTGGCTTTCAAATTGGCACAGTATTCGTTTAAAGGCTCCCCGTTTTCTTCCAGAATCGCCATCACCCTTCTTGCGACTTCTGCCGGCGATACCGGCACCGTAACGGCCCCGATGTGGCGGAGTAAATTTGCCTCGTCCGTCATAACGCTCATAAACGGTGACGGCCTTTCCCCGATTTTCGCAATCCTTAATGTCCGCAAATCCCGAACAACCGCCGAGACACGTATAAATTTCTCATATCCTGCCTTAAAAATACTGCTTTCGGCTTCCACGTTGTAAATATAGCTGTACTTTACGCCGTATCGCCGCATCACCTTGGTTGCCGCAAACATACCGCACTGCGTGTCTCTTCCCCTTGCCTCAAAAGTGTTGGGCCTTTCGTCTCTTGCCCCCCATACCAGAACGGGAATACGGAAAGCTGCCGCAATCTGAGCCGCCGCCTGTTCCTCACCGAAATCGCAGAACGGAATAAACAGCGCGTCAATATCCTTTTCCCTGAATTTTTTTATGACCTTCGGAACCGTCTCCGGGCTGAATGCGATTCCGTTTTCGCAGACGTCGTCAATGTCCACAAGGGTCACCGTTTCCGGCCTGATTGTCCGGATTACTCCCATAAATCTGTCCTTTTGCCTTTTTGCCTCTTCCATGCTCAGAAAACTTCGTTTTACAGGCGCAACGCCAAGAACTATTTTCCTCTTATACATAATCCATCCCTCTTTCATAGTATTTTACACGCTTGTCAATTTCCGTATAATCAATCCTTCCCGTCTGCATAAAACGCAAAACCGTCCGCCTGTCGGGAATCCCGGCTCTTCCACCGATTCTTGTGCATTTAATTGCGGCCGCCGCGCTGGAAAATCCGGCAATTTCCTCCACACTCCACCCTTCCTGCAGCAGCCCCACCAAAAAAGCGCCGTGAAAATCATCGCCAGCCCCCACCGTGTCCACAACTTCCACATGATAGGCCGGAATCTGAAAAAAACCTTCCCTGCTCACGCCCGTTACGCCCTTTTCGCCCAATGTAAATACCACGATTTCCGGCCCCATATCCATCACCGCACGGCAGTTTTTTTCATAATTTTCATCGGCAAACATGCCTTTGTAAACAAATTCGGAGGCAACAAACACATCAGTTTGGGGAATATATTTTACCAGCTCGTCCGAATAGGTATCTGCGTCTATAAAAATTCCCGCGCCGCCCTCTCTTGCGATTTCCGCCGCTTTCCGGGCGGCTTCGTCCAGCCGCTCCATGAAAAAATATCTGGTGTTTTGCAGATACTCCAAAGGGAGTTCGCTCTCTTTCAGTTTCCCCACGTCACCGGGGTAAAAAATCATGCTTCTGCCCATGGTTTTTCTGTCGCTTAAAACAATATCCAGCGCCGTTCTCGCTCCCATCCGTGTTTTAAGAAACGCAACGTCAACCCCATGGTCTGTGAAGTCTTTTCTGCAAAAGCTTCCGTACTTATCATCGCCCACCGCTCCGGCAACGGCGCATTTTGCGCCCAGCCTTGCAGCCGCCACAATGCCCGAAGACACCTTGCCCCCGCCCTGCCAGCTTAAATTGTTTATCAGCGTTACTCCATTAGACCCGGGCAGTTCGTCCACATTCACATTCAAATCCACACATGGATAATCAATACCCACGATATCAAACATTTCCCCATCCCCCCGCGCGTATTATTTTGAAATGATTATACATCACCGGTTTTTGTTTGTAAACTATATTTATTAACTAATTTTTT